>NZ_JBIVMF010000006.1:146240-304901 GCF_044752945.1 Streptomyces sp. NPDC088554
CGCTGACGGGTGTGGGGACCGTTACGGGTACGGCGGGTGGGCGCTGTGAGCGGTAGTCCGCGCCTCCGCGTACCCGTCGGGCACGACGCCCATCGGTGGAGCACCTTCCACGGCGAACGGACCCTGGTCGTCGCCGCGCGCACGGTCACCTCGGTCGTACGCGTCCTCGAAGCGCTGCCCGCCCTGCTGCGCGGCGACAGCCGGGTGACCATCGTCTTCGCCCACGACCCCACCTCCGCCTTCGACGCCGGGGTCCTCGACCTCCTGTACGACGCCGGGTGCCGGGTCATGCCCTGGGCGCAGCTGGCGGACATCACCCCCGACCTCATCCTCTCCGCCAGCGAGAACATCGACGTACCGGAGGGCGGCTGCCCGGTGCTGGTGCTGCCGCACGGGGTGGGGTTCCAGAAACGCGTACCGGACTCGCGGAGTCCGCGCGACCGGCTGTCGGGGGTCGTACCGGATCCGCTGCTGGAGTCCGGGCGGGCCTGGCTGGCCGTCTCGCACCCGGCCCAGGAGGAGCAGCTGCTCGCCGCGTACCCGAAGGCCGCCGGGCGCACACTGCTGGTGGGCGACCCCTGCTTCGACGAACTCGTGGGCAGCCGACCGCTCCGGGAGGTCTACCGGGAGAGCCTGGGGCTCGCGCCGCATCAGCGGCTGGTCGTGGTCAGCTCCACCTGGGGGCCCACCTCGCTCCTCGGGCGTCACCCCGATCTTCCCGCCCGGCTGCTCGGGCAGCTTCCCTGGGACGCGTACCGGGTCGCCGCGATCGTCCATCCCAATGTGTGGTCCGCGCACGGGGCGTGGCAGCTGCGCACCCTCCAGGCCGCCGCGCTGGAGGCGGGGCTGCTGCTGATGCCCGCCGTCCATGCCTGGCGGCCCGCGCTGGTCGCGGCGGACGTCGTGATCGGCGATCACGGATCCGTGACGCTGTACGGGGCGTCGGCCGGCACACCGGTGCTGCTCGCCACCGTCGGCGACGACGCCGTACCGGGGACCGCGATCCATGACCTGGCCGGAGCAGCGCCCCGCCTCGACGTCGGCGGGTCGCTGCTCCGGCAGGTCGAGGACGTCGTACGGGACCACACCCCCGACCGGTACGCGGCCGTCGCGCGGCGTGCCTTCGCCGAACCGGGGCAGGCGCTCGCCCGGCTCCGCGCCGCCCTCTACCGGCTGCTGGCGCTCCCGGAGCCCGGCTCTCCCGCACCCGCCCCGGCGCTGCTGCCCGCTCCGGATCCGCCCGGCGCGGCGGTCACCTCCTGGCAGGTCCTCACCGGGCTCGACGGCCGGGGCGGCGGACAGCCCCTCGTCGTCGTACGGCGCTTCCCGGCCACCGTGGGGACGCACGACGGCCCGGCCCCGGCCTTCGCCCATCTCGCCTGCTCGGACGAGGAACCCGACCTCCGGCTGACCGAGAGCGCCTCCGTGATCCTCCGCCGCTCCGCCGCGCCCACCGCCGTCGGGGCACTGCGGTGGATCCGGGACACTCTCGCCCGGCTGCCGGGTTCCCTCCTGGCGGCGACGCCCGTACACGCGGGTGGCTGTCTGGTCGGGCTCCGGGACGGGCGGGTCGTGGAGGTGACGGCCACGGGCCACGGGACGGACCCCGGGGCCGCCGCCGCCGTCGTCTACACCTGCCTGCTCGCGGACCATCCGCTGGACGACGCCTGGGTGACGCTGCGGATCGCCGGTGTGCGGGACGAGGACGTCGTACTGCGGCTGCGGCCTGCGGTGACGGTCTGACCGGACGCCGCGCTGCTGCCATTGCGCCGCTGCCGCGCTGCCGCTGGGCTGCTTCTCCCGGCTGCTTCTCCGCCGCCTCTCGGTTGCCTCTCAGCCGTCGAGGTCCGTCAGCCGTGCGCGCAGCTCGTCCGCCTGTGGGCTGCCATGGGTCTCGTGGATCTCCACGGCCCGGGACAGCCACTCGCGCTCCGTGTCCCGCCCGTGGCCCGTTCGCCGCGCGATGTCGGCCAGCGCCACCAGGACCTGTGCCTCGTAGTGCGCCGCCTCCTGCTCGCGCAGGTCCTGGGCCGCCTCGCGCAGGACGCGTACCGCCTCCCCGGTGTCACCCCGATGCTCGTGTACGGCGCCGATGGCGGCCATGGCCCGGGCCGCCATGCGCCGGTCGGGTTCCGGCGCGGCGAGCAGGTCCCGGTGCGCCCCGCGCAGGGAGGCGAGTGCCTGTGCGTAGTCCCCCCGCGCGTCCAGCGCGCAGCCGAGGAAGTAGGCCGCGATGGCCGCTCCGCGCGCCTCGCCCGCACGGGTGTTGAGGTCGAGCGAGCGCCGGTACGCCTCGACCGCGCGGGGTGGGTCGAAGCGGTCCAGATACCTGCCGAGGAACTCCTGTACGGAGGCGCGCAGGACGAGGTGGCCGGTCACCTCGGCGCGGGCCACGGCCGTCTCCAGCTCCGCGCGCGCCCGGTCGTACTCACCGAGGTCCGTCAGTGGGCGCGACAGCAGGCTCCGCAGCCGCGCCTCGGCCTCCGTGGCCTCCGCGATCCCGCCCGCCGTGGTCGCCGTCGCGGCGGCGGAACGGGCCGCCTCCGCCCCCAGCTCCAGCGACTCCTTCCACGCCCCGAGGTAGCGGCGGTGCAGGAACAGAGCGGTGAACGCCTCCGCCAACTGCCAGGCCAGGGTGTGCAGTTCCTGCCGGGCTGCCGCGCGCAGTACGGCCAGGACGGCCGCGCGTTCGATGTCCAGCCACTCCAGCGGCGGCGGGCCCCCGGCGGCCGCGAAGGGGTTGTCGGCCGCCCGCAGCGACGCGGACAGGTCAGCGATCCGCAGCCGGTCCGCCCTGAGCGCCCGGTCGGCGAACGCGGTCAGGACGAGGTAGTGCGTACCCACCCGCTCCGTCAACGCCCGCTCCTCGCCGGGCTGTTCCTCCCGCGCCGCGCGTTCGCGCGCGTGCAGACGTACCAGGTCGTGCATCTGGTAGCGGCCGTCGCGGGTGGACTCCAGCAGGCTCGCCGCCACCAGGGAAGCCAGCAGTCGCCTGGTGCTCGCCGTGTCGAGACCGGCGGCCACGGCCGCCACGCCGACATCGAACGTGCCGATCGGCGCCAGCCCGAGCAGACGGTAGAGCCGGGCCGCGGCGGGAGGCAGCAGCCGGTAGGAGGTACCGAAAACCGTCGACACCGAGTACTCCTCTGCGAGTTCCGCGGGATCCTCGAAGACCGTAGGGTCCGCGAGGGCTGTCTCCTCGGGTGTGTACGGGGACTCCGGGAAGGACATTCCCGCCAGCCTCCCGGCCTCGTCGTCCAACTCCTCGGCCAGGGAGGTCATCGTCAGCCCCGGATCGGTCAGCAGCCGCGCCGCCACGATCTGCAACGCCACCGGCAGACCGCCGCACAGCTCCACCAGCCGTTCGGCGCCCGCCCGTTCGGCCGCCACGGCCTCCGGCCCGCAGCGATCCGCCAGCAACGTCAGCCCGCCCTCCGCGTCCAGCGGCTTGAGCGAGATCAACCGGGCACCGTTCAGGACCAGTTCACCGAGCCCGCCCTGACTTGTGACCAGCACCGCGCTGCCCGGTCCCTTCGGGATCAGCGGCCGGACCTGCGCGGGCCGGCTCACATCGTCGAGCACCAGCAGCATCCGCAGCCCCGCGGAGTGCGAGCGGTACAGCGCCGTACGCTCCGCGAGCGACGCCGGAATATACTCGTCGCTCACCTTCAGCGCCCTCAGCACCATGGCCAGGGCCTCCGAGACATCGGCGCCACGGGCCGCGCGTCCGGCCGCTCCGGTCGTTGCACCTGCCGCGCTGTCGCGCAGGGCCGCGAAGTCCACGTACACCTGCCCGTCCGGGAACAGCTCCCGCGCGGTGTCCGCCCACCGCCAGGCCGTCGCGCTCTTGCCCACTCCGGGGAGCCCGGCCAGTACACCCAGTCCGACGCCCTCGCGTCTCCCCTCGACGCCGAACACCTCGTTCAGCAGGGCAAGTTCGCTCGTACGATTGCTGAACTGGACCGTCAGCGAAGGGACCTGGTCCGGTCTGGCCCCGGATCCGCCCTGAACCATCGGCTGTACGTTGAAGGTGATGCCACCGTGGATGTGCGCGCCCTGGAAGGCGGGGCCGTGGTTCGCTCCCCCGCCGATGACGGTGTACGACACCATCGGGGCCAGCTCCGAGAGCAGCCCCCGCAGCTCGGCCGCGGCGTCCGGGTCGGTCCGGAGCGCGTCCAACAGCCTTAGGCGCCAGCCGTCCTCGATCCTGCTCGCGGCGGCGCCATCGCCCGCCGCCCGCGCTCTCGCCAACGCCTCGCCGTCTTCGCGGAGTTCGGCCTCTACGTCGTCCACGGCGGCCGGGTCGTCCGTCGCGTTCGCCGCGCGGCGTCGGGCCAGGAACCGGGCCAGTCCGTTCCGCCCCTGCGTCCAGAACTCCGAGACCACCAGACCCACAAAGGTCGTCGCCCCGGACGCCGCAAGCACCGCCAACTCGGCTTCCACCCAGCCCCCTTCGCCTCCGCCCGCCTCCACCGGACAGGCGAAGCCACCGTAGAACGATCCCGGGGACTTTCCCAGCCCGGCACGCGGACGGGCCGTCCGCGCGCCGGGTTCAGACGGGTTCCGCCGGGTCGGCCGGGGTTCAGGCGGGCTGCTGTGGGCGGGTTGCGTAGAAGGCCACCGCCGAGGCCGCTGCCACGTTGAGCGAGTCGACACCCGCGTCCATCGGGATACGCACGTGCTCGTCGGCCGCCGCGAGTATCCCCGGGGTGAGGCCCGCGCCCTCGGTGCCGAGGACCAGCGCGAGCTTCTCCTCGTTCCGCGCGGCAAGCTCGTCCAGGGTGATCGCCCGGTCGCTCAGACAGAGCGCCGCGACCGTGAAACCCTCGGAGCGCAGGATCCCGACATCCTCGGGCCAGGACTCCAGCCGCGTCCACGGCACCTGGAAGACGGCTCCCATCGAGACCTTCACCGACCGCCGGTAGAACGGATCGGCGCAGCGGGGGGTGAGGAGGAGGGCGTCGACGCCCAGAGCGGCGGCGTTCCTGAAGGCGGCCCCGAGGTTGGCGTGATCGACGATGTCCTCGAACACCGCGACCCTGTGGGCCGTACGGAGCACCTCGCCCACCGCGGGCAGCGGCTTGCGCGCCATCGAGGCGAGGGCGCCCCGGTGCACGTGATAGCCGGTGACCCGTTCGGCCAGCTCCGGGCTGACCACATATACCGGCGCCCGCGCCTCGTCGATGACGTCCCGCATCGTGTCGACCCACTTCGCCGAGAGCAGCATCGACCGCATCGCGTACCCGGCCTGTCCCGCCCGGCGGATGACCTTCTCCCCCTCCGCGATGAACAGCCCCTCGGCGGGCTCGCGCCTGCGCCGCAGCTCGACATCGGTCAGGTCGGTGTAGTCGCTCAGGCAGGGGTCGGCCGGGTCGTCCACGGTAATGAGTTCAGCCATGGGTGGGTGCCTTGTTCGGTGGGTGTGTGTGGCGTGGGGGGGTGTTCTGTGGGGGGCCGGGGTCAGTTGCTGCCGTCGCCCAGTGCCACTACGTCCCCGATGACGATCACCGCCGGCGGGCGTACCGCCTCCGCCCGTACGACCTGCGCCACCGTCGCGAGCGTGGCGTCCACCCGGCGCTGCGAAGCGGTGGTGCCCTCCTGGATCAGGGCCACGGGTGTCCCGGGCGCCCTGCCGTGCTCGATGAGCGCCCGTGCGATGGCGCCGATCTTGTCCACGCCCATCAGCACCACGAGCGTGCCGCGCAGCCTGGCCAGCGCCGCCCAGTCGACGAGCGAGCGCTCGTCCTCGGGGGCCACATGGCCGCTGACGACCGTGAACTCGTGCGCCACCCCCCGGTGGGTGACGGGGATACCCACCGCCCCCGGCACACTGATCGAGCTGGAGATTCCCGGCACGACCTCGCAGAGGATGCCCTCCGCCGCCAGCGCGTGGACCTCCTCCAGGCCCCGGCCGAACACGAACGGGTCGCCGCCCTTGAGGCGGACGACCGCCTTGCCCGCCTTGGCGTGCTCGATCAGCGCGTCGTTGATCGCCTCCTGGGCCATGGCGCGGCCGTACGGGATCTTCGCCGCGTCGATCACCTCGACATGCGGCGGCAGCTCGTCCAGCAGATCGCGCGGGCCGAGCCGGTCCGCGATGACGACATCCGCCTCCGCGAGGAGCCTGCGACCGCGCACCGTGATCAGATCGGGGTCGCCGGGGCCACCGCCGACCAGCGAAACCTTGGGAACGCTGGTACGGGCACGGTGGTGCGGCGCCGCGAGCGTACCGTCGCGCAGCCCTTCGACCACGGCGTCCCGTACGGCGGCGGATCTGCGCGGATCCCTGCCCGTGAGCACCGCCACGGTCACGCCCTCGCTGCGGCCCGTCGCGGGCGTCCAGGCCGTGGCCGCCTCGGCGTCGTCGCTGCGTACGCACCAGATCCTGGCCCGCTCGGCCTCGGCGGAGGCGGTCCGGTTGGCGTCCGGGTCGCTCGACGCGATGAGCGCGTACCAGGCGTCCGCGAGGTCGCCCTCCTCGTAGCGGCGCTGCTCCCAGCGGATCTCCCCCGCCGCCGCCATCGCCTCGACGGACGCCTTCGCGGACGGTGACACCAGCACGATGTCGGCGCCCGCCGCGATCAGCGCCGGAAGCCTGCGCTGCGCGACCTGACCGCCGCCCACGACGACGACGCGCCGCCCGGACAGGCGGAGTCCGACGGGGTACGCGGGGTGTTCGGCGTGCTCGGCCATGTCGGTGGGAACTCCTCGGGCGGGACGGGCTGTTGAGTGCCGCTCCGGTATCACTCCGGTGAAGCGGCTGGTGGGGCGCGGTGCGGACCCGGCGCCCAGCTTACGGGGAGGGGGCCGGGGCGGCTGCTGGCGGCGGGGTCGTCCCGGCGCGGCGCCGTTCTGTCCGTACGGGCGCCGGGGCCCGAAGGAGGCCCGTGTCCGGACGGCACGATGTACGGCGCGTGCCCCGTCAGACGTCGGAGGATCCCGGGTACGGCGCCACACATCGCGCTTCGGTGTCCGGGCACGTCACCTCCCGCGCCCCCTTCCCCCTCGCGCCGGTGAGGTCGTACCGCTTGCCGCTACTTCTCGGTCACTCCCGCCGAGTCGAACGTCGCCACCTCGCGCATCGCCCGCGCCGCGCTCTGGATCACCGGAAGCGCCAGCAGCGCGCCCGTCCCCTCGCCCAGCCGCAGGTCCAGATCGACCAGCGGGCGGAGGCCCAGCTTGTTGAGCGCCGCCACATGGCCGGGCTCGGCGCTGCGGTGGCCCGCGATGCAGGCCGCCAGCGCCTCGGGGGCGATCGCACGGGCCACGAGAGCCGCGGCGCCCGCGCTGACGCCGTCGAGGATCACCGGCGTACGCATGGACGCGCCGCCCAGCAGGAAGCCGACCAGCGCGGCGTGCTCCAGGCCACCGACCGCCGCGAGAACGCCGATCGGATCGGCGGGGTCGGGCCGGTGCAGCTCCAGGCCCCGGCGTACGACATCGATCTTGCGGGCGTGCGTCTCGTCGTTGATGCCGGTGCCGCGTCCGGTGATCTCCGCCGCGTCCTGGCCGGTGTAGACACAGATCAGCGCGGCGGACACGGTCGTGTTGGCGATGCCCATCTCACCGGTGAGCAGCGCCTTGTTGCCCGCGGTCACCAGGTCGCGGGCCGTCTCGATACCGACCTCGATCGCCGCGAGAACCTCCTCGCGGGTCAGCGCGGGGCCGGTCGTGAAGTCGGAGGTCCCGGCGCGGACCTTGCGGGGCAGCAGGCCCTGTGTCGCGGGGAGTTCGGCCGCGACACCCACGTCGACGACACAGACCTCCGCGCCCACCTGGCCGGCGAACGCGTTGCAGACCGCGCCGCCGCCCAGGAAGTTGGCCACCATCTGGGCGGTGACCTCCTGCGGCCACGGAGTGACCCCCTGCGCGTGGACGCCGTGGTCGCCCGCGAAGATCGCGACGGCGGCCGGCTCGGGGATCGGCGGTGGGCAGACCCGGGACAATCCGCTGAGCTGCGCGGAAATGATCTCCAGCATGCCGAGCGCGCCCGCGGGCTTCGTCATGCGCTTCTGCCGTTCCCACGCCTCGCCCAGCGCCTTGGCGTCCAGCGGGCGGATCCCGGCGATGGTCTCCTGGAGCAGGTTGTGCGGCTCCTCGCCCGGCAGCGCCCGGCGGCCGTACGTCTCCTCGTGGACCACCCAGGACAGCGGGCGGCGCTTGGACCAGCCCGCCTGCATCAGCTCGGGCTCCTCGGGAAACTCGTCGACGTACCCCACGCAGAGGTACGCGACGACGTCCAGGTGCTCGGGCAGACCCAGCGCCCTGACCATCTCGCGCTCGTCGAAGAAGCTGACCCAGCCGACGCCCAGCCCCTCGGCGCGGGCGGCCAGCCAGAAGTTCTCGACCGCCAGGGCGGAGGAGTACGGGGCCATCTGCGGCTGGGTGTGGCGACCCAGGGTGTGGCGGCCGCCGCGCGTCGGGTCCGCGGTGACGACGATGTTGACCGGGGTGTCGAGGATCGCCTCGATCTTCAGTTCCTTGAACTGCTTCGCCCGGCCCTTGGGCAGCGACTTGGCGTACGCCTCGCGCTGCCGCTGGGCCAGCTCGTGCATGGACCGCCGGGTCTCGGCGGAGCGGATGACGACGAAGTCCCAGGGCTGCGAGTGGCCCACGCTGGGCGCGGTGTGCGCGGCCTCCAGGACGCGCAGCAGCACCTCGTTCGGGATCGGGTCGGGCCGGAAGCCGTTACGTACGTCCCGGCGCTCGCGCATCACCCGGAAGACGGCCTCGCGCTCGGCGTCGTCGTAACCGGACGGGGCTGCCGCGCTCTCCGGTTCCTGTTCCTGTTCTGGTTCTGGGTGGTGTTGTTCCGGGTGGTGTTGCTGGTGCTCTTCCTGCTCCGGCTGCTGTTCCTGCTCCGGTTCCGGGGCCTGCTCCAGCTGCTGTGTCCGCTCCGGTTCCGGGGCAGGGGGCTCCGCGGGGGCTTCCTGGGCCGGCTGCTCGGGCTCCGGGGCCGGGGCGGGCTCCGTCGGGGCTTCCTGGGCCGGGGCGGGCTCCGCCTCCGTCTCGGGGGCCGGGGCTGGAGCCGTCTGCTCGGGCTCGGGCTCGGGTTCCGGGGCCGGGGCAACCTCCTGCTCCGGTTCCTCGGCGGGGGGCTCCTCCTGGGCCTCCTGGGTCTCCTGGGCCGGGACCGGTTCGGGTGCCTGCTCGGGCTCGGGGGCCGGTTCCGGGGCCGTCTGCTCCGGTTCCGGGGCAGACGGCTCCGCCGGGGCTTCCTGGGCCGGCTGCTCGGGCTCCGGGGCCGGGGCGGGGGCGGGCTCCGCCGGGGCTTCCTGGACCGGGGCGGGCTCCGCCTCGGGGGCCGGGGCCGGGGCCGTCTGCTCGGGCTCGGGCTCCGGGGCCGGGGGCTCTTCCGGGTCGGGGGCCGCGAACTCGCCTGTCGGGGGGACCGATACGGGGTCGGAGTACTCCGGGACCTTCACGACCGCCACCGGCTGCGGCGCGGGGGGCTGCTCGGGTTCGGGCTGCGGGTCCGGGGCGGCCGTCTCCGCCGGTGCTTCCGCCTCCGCCGCCCAGGGGGCGCCTGCCTGCGGCGGGATGTCGGCCTGCTGCGGCGGCGCCTGTGCGGCGTCCAGGTACTCCGGGCCCGCCGCCGCGGGTGCCTGGGCGCGCGCCCGGGTCCGTACGGGCTGGGCCGGGGCCTCGGCCGGGCCGCGGTCGGCGAGCGAGCGCACCACGCCGCCCGTCGGGTCCGGGACCTGCGGGCCCAGGTGGAGCGGACGGCGCGGGGCGGGGGCCGGGGCCGCCTGGGCGGCGGCGGGCGGCGGGACGCGTACGCCGTTGAGGTCCACCGAACCGGTGTCCCGGCCGCCGGTCTCGTGGGCGCCCGGCTGCTGCGCGGCGGCCTCTTCCACCGGTACGGCGGGCTGTTCCACCGGGGTCTCGGCGAGGTAGACCTCCGCGGGGTACTCCTGCGGGGGCTCGTACGCTTCCGGCGCCTGCGGCACCGGCTGTTCTATGGGCGGTGCCTGTTCCATCTGCTGCTGAACGCCCGCCTGCTCGGGGGCCGCGTAGCCCTCCGGCGCGTACCCGGCGGGGACGGCGTAGCCCTCGGGGATGGCGTAGCCCACCGGGGGGGCGTAGTCGGCCGGCACCACCTGGGGGTCGTTCCACCCGCCCTGCGCGCTCGGCATCAGCAGGATGTCCTCGTCCTCGGTGGCGGGGCGGGGGGAGTCCAGGTAGGTGTACGTGCCGGCGGCCGGGACGGCCGGCTGCTCCACCATGCCTGCGTTCTCCGGCAGTCCCTCGCCCGGGACCTGGCCGGTGTCAGTCATGCGTACCCCTCGCCCATTTCGGTTCTGCTCCTTCGACCCGGGGCGCCCGAACCGCGGCACTTTCGTCGCGCGGCCCCCGGTTGCCGCCGTACCACATCAGGGACCAAAACGGGCCCATTTTCCGGACATTGACGAACGAAGCGACAAACGCACGGCTGCGGTACAACGATCGGCCAGCCTACCTCGCGCGGCCTGGCGACGGGGTCAGGGGGCGCTCTCCCGACGCTGTCCCGAGATCAGGAAGACGACGGAGCGCTCGCGTTCCGACCAGACGGTGGTGTCCATGCCGACGGACTGGAGGAGGGCGCACTCCACCTCGTAACCGCCCTCGGCCAGGGCTCTTCCGACCGCTTCGGCCTCGTCGCGGGTGGCCGCGTGGGTGACGATGCGCTCGGGTCTGCGGTCGGCACAGGCGATGACGACGTCGATGCCGCCGCCGCCGATCCGTACGACGTCGGGTTCGGGCAGCCGCTCCAGTACGTGGGGTGCCCGGCCCTGGACGACCTGGAGCTGGACACCGGCCCGGCGGGCGGCGGCGGCCGTGCTGGCACAGGCGCCCGGCTCGTCGTCGACGGCGATGACGGCGGCGCCGAAGCGGGCCGCCTCGGCGGCGAGCGCTCCGCTGCCGGAGCCGATGTCCCAGATCAGGTCGCCGGTACGGGCGCCGATCCTGGCCAGTTGGGCGGCGCGCAGCCAGGTCGACTCGCCTTCGTCGAGGGCGATCCCGTACTCGGCGGTGGGCAGCGCCCAACCGCGCGCGGCGGGCGGGTAGCCGGGGTCGCGGCCGGCGATCCAGCCCCCGGTGGGGGAGACCGCGGTGCCGATTCCGCCGATGACGATCACCACGTTGGGGTCGCGCCAGACGTGGTCGGCGGCCTTGTCCGAGGTGAGGACGGTGACCTGTTCGCGGTCGGTGCCCAGTTCCTGGCAGATGACGAAGGTGCGGTGGACCCCTTCGAGGAGCAGCGCGAGTTCGGCGGGCCCGGCGCCCGGGGAGGTGAGGACGGCGACCTTGGTGTGCGCCCGGCAGACGTTGACGGCGCGGCGCAGCGTACGCCGGTGGGCGACGACGACCTGCGCGTCGTCCCAGGCCATGCCGGCGCGGGCGAAGGCGCCGGCCACGGCGGAGACCGCGGGGACGACTTCGACCTCCAGGCCGTGTTCGGGGGCGCGCAGGGTGCGTACGACGCCGAAGAAGCCGGGGTCCCCGTCGGCGAGGACGACGGCGCTGCCGCGGTGTCCCGCGATGCGGCGGGCGGCCAGGTCGATGGAGCCGAGCCGGATGCGTTCGGCTGTCGCGGGCACCTCGGGGAGAGCCAGATGGTGGGCGGCTCCGGCCACCAGGGTGGCGGCCGCGAGGGCGGACCTGGCGGCGGCGGTGAGGGGCGAGCCGTCCCAGCCGATCACCGTGACGCGGTCGGCCATCGTCGTCGTCTCCTGGAGTTGTGGGGGTTGTCGCAGGTGAGAGTACCTGGCGTGGATCAGTGCCAGTCGGTGTACGACCCGTAGCCGCCCGCATCGGCCATCTGTTCGGCGATTCCTTCGAGGTCCTCGGGGAGCAGGCTCCAGACGATGAGGTCGGTGCGGATGTCGGTCCAGCCGCCGTCCTCGGTCTGGGTCCGGGCTATCCAGGCGTTGCGCAGGACGCCCTCGCTGATGCAGCCGATCTTCTGGGCGACCTGCTGGGAGGCGGTGTTGTCGGCGGCCGTGCGGACCTCGATGCGTTCGAACTTCTGGTCGCGGAAGAGCCATTGGGCGACCGCGAGCACCGATTCGGTGGCGTATCCCTCGCCCCGGGCCCAGGGGGCGGTCACATAGGCCGCTTCGGTGGCGAGCGCGCGCCAGTCGGTGTTGCGCAGCCGGACGGCGCCGACGAGGCGCTGGGTGAGGAACTCGGTGACGGCGAAGGCGATCCCGTGGCCCGTGGTCCGTTCCGCGGGGGCGATCCTGGCGATCCACTCCTCGGCGTCGCGCCGGGTGTACGGGTGGGGTACGGAGGTCCACGCGGTGACCAGCTCGTCGTTCATCATCTCGATGTGCGCCGGGATGTCCGCCGACTCGAAGGGGCGCAGCACCAACCGCTCCGTGCTGATGGAAACGTCCGGAAAGGTGGTAGTCATGCGAGCTCCATGCCTCAGTCCGTCGTAAATGCACAGCATGCAGCATCGGGCGGTGGGACGCGTGGCCGGGTCCTCGCCGATGCGAGCGCCCCGCGTACGACGGGCGTACACGGGGCGCTGATCGGCAAGGGCCGTACCGCTGTGGCTACTTGACCGCGCCGAAGGCGGGGACGACGGCACCGTCGCTGTAGGTGTCCTCGATGAACTTCTTGACCTCGTCGGAGTTGAGCAGCTTGGCGAGTTTCACCACGCGCGGGTCGTTCTCGTTGCCGCGCTTGACGGCGAGGAAGTTGGCGTAGGGGTTGCCCTCGGCCTTCTCCAGGGCGATGGCGTCCTTGGAGGGGATGAGCTTGGCCTCGATGGCGTAGTTGCCGTTGATGATGGCGGCGTCGACGTCGTTGAGGGCGCGCGGCAGGGTGGCCGCCTCCAGCTCCTTGAATTCGAGGCCCTTCGCGTCCTTGATCGAGGAGAGGGTGCCGTCGGCGCCGGTGCCGTCCTTGAGGGTGATCACACCGTTGTCGGCGAGCAGCTTGAGCGCGCGGCCCTCGTTGGTGGTGTCGTTGGGGATGGCGATGGTCTGGCCGGCCTTGAGGTCCTTGACGTCCTTGATCTTCTTGGAGTAGAGGCCGAGGGGCTCCAGCTCGACGTTGACGACCGGGACGATGTCGGTCCCGTTCTTCTTGTTGAAGTCGTCGAGGTACGGCTTGTGCTGGAAGAAGTTGGCGTCGACCTCACCCGACTGGGTGGCCTTGTTGGGCAGGACGTAGTCCGTGAACTCCTTGATCTGGAGCTTGAGCCCGGCCTTCGCGGCGAGGTTCTTCTGGACGAACTCCAGGATCCGGGCGTGCGGCGTCGGGGACGCGGCGACGACCAGGGGCTTGGAGGTGTCCGCCGAGGCCCCGGAGCCCGAGGTGGTGTCCGGGTCGGAGGAGGTGCCGCAGGCGCTGAGACCGAGCGCGAGGACGACGGTGGCGGCGGCGGTGAGCTTCAGGTGGGTACGCACGAAGAGTGCCTCTTTCCGGTGGTGCGGTGGTGAGGCCCGGACAAGGAGTACGGGCCGGGGGAGGGTCAGGAAGCGGTACGGCCCCGGCGGGCCAGCAGCCGTACGACACCGTCGCCGAGCAGCTGGATGACGGTGACGAGGACGATCAGGACCACCACGGTGGCGATCATGAAGCCGTTCTCGAAGCGCTGGTATCCGTAGGTGACGGCCTTGGAGCCGAGGCCCTCGCCGCCGACCGCGCCCGCCATCGCGGAGTAGCCGATGAGCACGATGACGGTGGTGGTGACGGCGGAGATCAGCGACGGCAGGGCCTGCGGGAGCAGCACCTTGCGGACGATGGTGGGGATCGAGCCGCCCATCGCCTGGACGGCCTCGACCAGTCCGTGGTCGACCTCGCGGACCGCCGTCTCGACGAGTCGCGCGAAGAACGGGATGGCGCCGATCGCGAGCGGGACGATCATCGCGGTGGGGCCGATGAAGGTGCCGACCACGAAGGTGGTGAACGGGATCAGCGCGATCAGCAGGATCATGAACGGCAGCGAGCGGCCGACGTTCACGACCGCGCCCACGACCTTGTTCACCGGGGCGTTCTGGAGCAGTCCGCCCTTGTCGGTGAGGACGAGCAGGATGCCCAGCGGCAGTCCGCCCGCGATGGTGACGAGCGCGGACCAGAGCACCATGTAGAGGGTGTCGACGGTCCCCTGGGACAGCAGCGGCTGCATCTCCGACCAGGTCACTTGGCATCTTCCTTCACCGGGGCGTCCGCCTGCGCGGGGGTGGTTCCGTCTGCCGGGGCGTCCGTGTCGACGGCTTCGGCCTGGAGTCCCTGCTCGCGCAGGAAGCCGATGGGCACGACGTTGTCCTCGTACGTGCCGGGCAGCTCGATCCGCATCCGGCCGATCTGCCGGCCGCCGACAGTGTCCATGGCGGCGCCCAGGATCGAGATGTCGATGTTGTACATACGGGCCAGCTGGGAGATCACCGGCTGAGTGGCCCGCTCGCCCTGGAAGGTGACGTCGACGACCGTGCGACCGGGTCCGGAGGGGGCGCCGCTCACCGGGAACAGTTCCTCGGCGAGCTGGGAGCCGGGGGTGGCGAGCAGTTCGCCGACGGTGCCGGACTCGACGATACGGCCCCGGCTCATCAGCGCGGCCGAGTCGCAGATCGTCTTGACGACCTCCATCTCGTGCGTGATGAGCAGGACCGTCAGGCCGAGCTGCTGGTTGAGGTCGCGCAGCAGCTGGAGGATCGATCGGGTGGTCTCGGGGTCGAGGGCGCTGGTGGCCTCGTCGGAGAGCAGCACCTTGGGGTTTCCGGCGAGCGCGCGGGCGATGCCGACGCGCTGCTTCTGGCCGCCGGAGAGCTGGGTGGGGTACGCCCCGGCCTTGTCGGCGAGGCCGACGAGGTCGAGCAGTTCGAGGGCGCGTCCGGCGCGTTCCCGGCCGGAGACGCCGAGGATCTCCAGGGGGAGTTCGACGTTGTCCTGGACGGTGCGGGAGGACAGCAGGTTGAAGTGCTGGAAGACCATGCCGATCGAGCTGCGCGCCCGGCGCAGCTCCCGGCCGGCCCGGCGGCCCCGGCCCGCGAGTGCGGTGAGGTCCTGGCCGGCCACGGTCACGGTGCCGGAGGTGGGGCGTTCGAGGAGGTTGACGCAGCGGATGAGGGAGGATTTCCCGGCGCCGCTCTGTCCCACGACTCCGAAGACCTCGCCCTCACGGACATGCAGGTCGACGCCGTCGAGAGCGGTGATCTCGCGGCCTCGCGACGGGGACCGGTAGACCTTGGTCAGGCCCGTAGTAGTGATCACAGGGGGTTTCCGTCACTGTCGAGTGCGCGGCGAGGGGTCCGTCGGGCACGGGGCATTCGTCTTTCCGCGCCGCACGCCGGCGCGGTGGATGAAACCGGTGGAGCGGTGTGCGCGGGGGCGGTGGCGGACGGCCGGGGCCCCGAGCGTACGGATACGGCGCGGCCGCGCGGCTGTCAGGTCCCGCTTCGGGGCGCGGGACTCACGGCGGGGCCCTCAGTGGGCGTACATTCGACACAGACAACGAGCACCGGGCGTGCGGATCGCCTCGGTCGCGGGGGCGCGGTAGCTCATCGTGGTCATGGGCGAAGTAAAACAGACATCAGTACGATGCCCGGGCAGCTGTCCACATAGCGGAATGATTCGTCACACCATATGGACAGCGTGGAGCCGGGGCCGGCTCGCGCAGGACTGTCAGCCGGTGGTGCGGATCTCCATTCCCCCGGCCGTGACCTGCACGGACACATACGAGAGGTCGGGTACGACCACATCGGCGACCAGCTCGGAGCGGTCGTGCGTGGTGGTCAACGCCACGGTCCGCATGCCCGCCGCGCGGGCCGCCGCGAGACCGGCCGGGGCGTCCTCGAAGACCACGCAGCGGGCCGGGTCCACACCGAGCATCCGGGCGCCGAGCAGGAACGGTTCCGGGTCCGGCTTGCCCCGGGTGACGTCGTCGGCGGCGACCAGGGTCTTCGGCCGGATCCCGACCTGTCCGAGCCGGGCGTCGGCCAGTCTGCGGGAGGCGGAGGTGACCACGGCCCAGCGTTCGGCGGGCAGGGCGGCGAGCAGGTCGGCGGAGCCGGGCAGCAGGACGGTCCCGCCCGCGTCGTCGACCTCCAGCCGCTCGATCCGCGCCACCGCGTCCGCCACCCGGTCGGCGGGCAGCAGGTCGGCGACTATCTCGGCGGCGGGGCGGCCGTGCAGCCCGACCCGGGCGAAGTCCTCGGCCGGGATCTCGTACTCCCGCGTCCACCGGGACCAGCAGCGCGTCACCGACTCCAGGGAGGAGACGAGCGTTCCGTCGTTGTCGAACAGCAGGGCTTCGGCGTGGATCGTCATGGGAGCCGACCCTACGCGGCGGCCCCGGAGCCCCGCCATGGGTCCCCGGGGGCGCGCGACGCGCGCCTTTTGCGCCGTAATACCCTCGGGGCCATGCTTGTCGCCCTGACGGTCGCGGTCTCCGTGGCCGCGCTCGCCCTCGCCGCCTGGTGCGGTCATGCCGCCTATCGCGACCAGCCCACCAAGGACTGGCACTTCATCGGCATGGCCGTGGTGTCGGTGCTGGCACTGGTCCAGCTCGTGGTGGGGATCGTGCGGCTCGCGCGGGGCGAGCAGGCGCACGACGGCTCGGTGATCTTCGTCTCGTATCTGATCGGCGCACTGTGCGCGGTGCCCGCGGCGGGCTTCCTGTCGCTCTCCGAGCGGACCCGCTGGGGCTCGGCGACGGTGGCGGCGGGCGCGGTCGTCCTGGCCGTGCTGGAGGTCCGGCTCCATGACATCTGGGAAGGCTGACATGACGACCGAGGTGTCCGGTCCCACGGGGTCCCGGCTGGTCAAGGGTCCCGGTCTGCTGCTGGTCTGGCTGTACGGAGTGATGTCGGTCGGCGCGGTCTCGCGCTCCGCCTACCAGATCGCCACCGAGTTCGACCGCGCGCCGCTGGCCTACACGCTCTCGGGCCTGGCCGCCGTGGTCTACGCGTTCATCACGTACACGCTGGTACGGGGTGGGGAGCGGGCCCGCAGGGTGGCGCTGGCGTGCTGCGCCGCCGAGCTGGCGGGCGTGCTGGTCGTCGGGACGCTGACGCTGGCCGCGCCCTCGGCGTTCCCGGACTCCACGGTCTGGTCGGACTACGGCGTGGGCTATCTGTTCATTCCGGTGCTGCTGCCCGTCACCGGGATGCTGTGGCTGCGCCGTCGGCCGGGGTGAAGCGGAATCCCCTCGTAGGGCGGGGATTCCGCCCGCCTCACGCGCTCGCCGCGTACGCCCCCGCGGTGGCCGCCTTCTCCAGGGTGACGAACCGCAGCCGGGGACCGGCCTCCTCGGTCGCCACCGGCGCGTAGCCACGGCTGCGGTAGAGCCGCAGTCCCTCGCTCCGCCGGCCGGTGAAGAGCTGGAAGCGCCGGGCCTCGGGCTGGGCCGCGAAGTGGTCCTCTATGGCGTCGAGCAGCCGCCCGCCCAGACCGTGCCGCCGCATGCGCGGATGCACGATGAGCTTGGCGATCCGGGCGGTGCCCGACGCGTCGACACTGCCGCGCACCGAGGCCACGATCTCGTCCCCGAGGCGCGCCACCAGGCCGTGGCCGCGGTCGAGTTCGGCCCTCAGGTCGTCGAGGGTCTGGGTCAGCGGCTCGATGCTGTAGTCGCCGTACAGCTCCGCTTCGTTCTGGTAGCACAGGTATTGGAGCTTCAGGATCTGTTCCGCGTCCTGCGCACTCGCCGCTGAGATGGTCACGCTCATGCCCATGTGCGCATGCCTCCCGCTCATTTGTCCGCCGCCATGTCTAACGCTCCTTTCCCCCGACTTCATGAGCCGCAATCTCCGGCGCCAGCATTCTGCGGAGACAACCCAGACATCGGGAGCGCAACGGCCCCAAACTCCCCTGTGACATACCCAACGTGCCCGCGATCTCACGGTAGGTGGGGTCCTCCGGCGACAGCATCGCGGTCAGCACCAGCGGGCAGCGGCCCGGGGTGCGGCGCACCGCCGCGCGCAGGGTGCGGCCCCGGTCGGTGCGCAGCGCGGCCCGCTCGGGGTCGGAGTCGGGCCCGGCGGCGGGTTCGCCCGGCCCCCGGTAGGGGTGTTCACGGGCGGCGGTGCGGCGGGCCCGGCGCGCCTCGGCCCGTACGACGTCCCGTACCCACCGGGCGAGATCGCCGGGCTCCGCCGCCCCGGCCGGGCGTTCCAGCAGCCGTACCCAGACGCCCTGTTCGAGGTCGACCGCCTCGACCCCGGCGGCCGGGGCCTCCGCCGCCGCCTCCGCGCGGACGAGCGGGAGCAGCGCGCGGACGAGGTCGGGTGCGGGACCGGAGGCGGAGGGATCGGGCACGGTGGCTCGTACTGGCGTCATGCCCGGCGGGACGAGTGACGGTGACGGCGGGTTGCCTCCCCTCCGTACAAGTCACCCGTCCGTGGCACGGCGGGTCAGCGGCTGACGAAGTCCGCGCGCGCCAGCAGCCCGGTGTCCGGGTTGTCGGTGAAGACGCCGTCGATGCCCGTCGCGAAGTAGGCGGCGAACGCGCCGAAGACGTCGCCGTACGCGTCCGGGTCGGTGCCGCGCCGGAACTCCGCGGGCAGGAAGGCGTTCTCGTTGCGCATCGTGTACGGGTGGAGTATGAGCCCCCGGGCGTGCGCGTCCCGTACGAGCGTGGTCGGTTCGGTGAGCCGGCCCGTGGCGTCCTTCGGGATGACCAGGTCGAGGGTGGGGCCGATGCCGCGCGCGAAGGACGCGATCCACTTCAGGCCCGCGGGCGTGATCAGGTCGTCGACCGTGCGCGGGTCGCCCGCCGTCAGCAGGTCCCACGGCCGGGTGCCCGCGTCGGAGAGCAGGACGACGCCGGGGGTACGGACGAGCTCGGCCAGCCGCTGGATGCTGGTCGGTTCGAAGGACTGGAGGAAGAGCGCCGAGTCCGCGCGGTCGCGCCCGTACCGGCGCAGCAGCTTGGCCAGGGGTTCCTCCAGGCCGAGGCCGAGGGAGCGGAAGTAGGTGGGGTGCTTGGTCTCGGTGTAGAGCCAGACCCGGCGGCCCCGGCGGCGGCCCTCCTGGTCGGCCCAGCGGAGCACCTCCTCGAAGGTGGGGATCGTCCAGCGGCCGTCGTAGAGGGTGTTGTGCCGGCGGATGCCGGGGATCCGCTCCTTGGCGCGGAGGGTCTTCAGCTCGGCGAGGGTGAAGTCCTCGGTGAACCAGCCGGTGAGGCTGGTGCCGTCGATGCTCCTGGTCGTTCTGCGGCCCGCGAACTCGGGGTGGTCGGCGACATCGGTGGTGGCGCTGATGTCGTTCTCGTGACGGCAGACGAGATGGCCGTCCCTGGTCGGCACGAGATCCTGCTCGATCACGTGCGCGCCGAGGTCCAGGGCGTGCTGGTACGAGCCGAGGGTGTGCTCCGGACGGTAGCCGCTGGCCCCCCGGTGCCCGATGACCGTGGGTACGGGCAGATCCTCGGCGCCGCCGTGTCCACGCCCCGGTGCCGCCTGGGCGGGGGTGGGCAGCGCCACGGCCGCCGAGCCGATCACCGCCGCTCCCAGGACGCTCCGCCGGCCGGGGGTGTTCCGCCAACCCTGAGTCATGAACGCTCCTCTGTGATTGTTCCGCGTCTGTCGGCTTTCGCGGGCCGAGCGTAGGCGGCCGTACCTGCCGCACGGGGCACCCGGGGCGAACGTGGCGGAAACACATGTCAACACTGCGTATCCAGTCGGTGAACCGGTTGTGCGGACGCCCCCGGCCGCGAGTACCGTGGATATCCGTAAGGCTTCAGTAGGCCGTCCAGATGCTTTGGCAGGCCGTCCCACCACCGCATCACCGACGCCGGAGGATCTGTTGTCCCGCTTCGCGCTCATCAAGGCAGTGCTCGGACCGATCATGCGCCTGATGTTCCGCACCCGTGTGGAGGGCGCCGAGAACATTCCGGGGAGCGGTCCGGTGATCCTCGCGGGCAACCATCTGACCTTCATCGACTCGATGATCCTGGTGATGGTCTGCGACCGGCAGGCGTTCTTCATCGGCAAGGACGAGTACGTCACGGGCAAGGGCCTCAAGGGCCGGCTGATGGCCTGGTTCTTCACCGGTTCCGGCATGATCCCGGTGGACCGCGACGGCGGCCGGGGCGGGGTCGCCGCGCTGATGACCGGCCGCCGGGTGCTGGAGGACGGCAAGGTCTTCGCCATCTACCCGGAGGGCACCCGCTCCCCCGACGGCCGTCTCTACCGGGGCCGTACGGGCATCGCCCGGCTGACCCTGATGACGGGCGCGCCGGTGGTGCCGTTCGCGATGATCGGCACGGACAAGCTCCAGCCGACCGGGGCGGGCATGCCGCGCAGCGGCAAGGTGACGGTGCGCTTCGGCAAGCCGATGGAGTTCTCCCGGTACGAGGGCATGGACCGCGACCGCTATGTGCTGCGGGCCGTGACCGACTCGGTGATGACCGAGGTGATGGAGCTGTCCGGCCAGGAGTACGTGGACATGTACGCCACGAAGGCCAAGGCCGCGTAGCGCGGGAGGCGCGGGGCCTGCCGTACCGGAGCGCTCACGCCTCCGGGCTGTCCTCCAGCTTCTGGCCGCGCAGCAGGAACCAGGCCGCCAGCGAGGTGGCCAGCAGGACCGCCGCGCCCACGCCCGCCGCGAGCCGTACACCGTCCACGAACGCCTCCTGTGCCGCCGCGACCAGCTCGGGCCCGCCGGGCAGGCCCACCGCGGCCTCCACGGCGCCGCCCAGGGACTCGTGCGCGGCCGAGGCTGCTTCGGCGGGGATCCCCGGCGGGGTCGGGAAGTCCCGGTAGACCCCGGTGATGATCGTGCCCAGCAGCGCGATACCGAGGGCCGCGCCCAGTTCGTACGCCGTCTCCGAGACCGCCGAGGCGGAGCCGGCCTGTTCCTTGGGGACGCTGGAGAGGATCACGTCCGCGGTGACGGTGAAGGAGAAGCCCGCGCCGACGCCGACGACCAGCAGGACCGCGCCGAACAGCGGATAGCCGGTGTGCTGGCTGATTCCGGTCAGTACGGCGAGGGACACCCCGATCGCCCCGAGACCGCCGGCCACCACGGAGCGCACGGAGAACCGGCGCGCGGCGGTCCCGGCGAGCAGCCCCGCCGTCACCGCGCCGACCGCGGCGGGCAGTTCGGCGAGCCCGGCCTCCAGAGGGCCGCGGCCCTGGACCAGTTGCAGGTACTGGGACAGGAAGAAGACCAGCCCGGACAGTCCGAGGATGGTCAACAGGTCCGCCAGGACCGCGCCGGAGAAGCCCCGGTGGTGGAAGAGCCGCATGTCCAGCAGCGGGGACGGCAGGGTGAGCTGGCGCCGTACGAACCAGTACAGCGCGCCCGCGCCCAGCAGCCCCACCACCGCGATGTCCCAGCGGAACCCGTGGGTGGCGGCCTCCTTGATCGCGTACACCACACCGACGATCCCGATCATCGAGAGCGCCACACTGATCAGGTCCCAGGGTCCTGGGGCGGGGTCCTTCGACTCGGGAAGTGTCTTGATTCCGACGATCACCAGGACCGCCATCACGGGCAGGTTGATCAGGAAGACCGAGCCCCACCAGAAGTGCTCCAGCAGGAAGCCGCCGACGACCGGGCCGACCGCCGCGCCCGCCGAGGCCATCGCGCCCCAGATCCCGATGGCGAAGCTGCGTTCCTTGGGGTCGTGGAAGATATTGCGGATCAGGGCGAGGGTGGCGGGCATCAGGGTCGCGCCCGCGACCCCCAGCAGCGCCCTGGCCACGATCATCAGCTCCGCGCTGTTGGCGTACGCGTTGAGCACGGAGACCGCGCCGAACGCGACCGAGCCCGTCAGCAGCAGCTTCTTGCGGCCGATACGGTCGCCGAGGCTGCCCATGGAGACGAGGAGCCCGGCGATGACGAAGGAGTAGATGTCACCGATCCACAGCAGTTGGGTGCCCGTGGGCCGGAGGTCCTCGCTGAGGAACGGCGTCGCCAGGCCCAGGACCGTCGCGTCCACCGCCACCAGCAGGACGGCCAGCACCAGCACGGACAGCGCGATCCACCGCCCGGGGCGGGGGCTCGGCTCGGGCTCCGCCTCGATCCGGTGGGCACTGGTCATCTCTTCACACTCCGTCGTACTCCGCCGAGCAGCAACTCGACGATCATGTGCTGGAAGTCCTTGGGGGCGACCCGGCCGTCGTGGATGGCCCAGGCGCCGGAGCTGACGAGCCCGTAGAGGGCGTCGGTGAGCCAGGCGGGGCTGAGGTCGATACGGAAGGCCCCCTCCTCCTGACCCCGCCGGAAGAGCGCGGCGATGCGGGCGTCCATCCGCTCCCAGCCCGCGGAGACCTCGCCCTCGAAGAGCTGGCTCTCGGTGAACAGGAAGCCGAGCAGCCCGGCGGCCGGCTCCACGCTCGCGACCAGCCGTCGCAGCGCCTCGTCGGCCTCCCCCTCGTCGAGCCGCGCGGTCTCCAACGCGGCCTCCAGCTTCTGGATGCAGAGCTGTTCCAACGCTCTGACCAGCACCTCCCGCCCGGCGAAATGCCGGTGCAGCGTCGCGCGCCCTATCCCGGCGGCCCGCGCGACCTCGTCCATCGTCGCGGTGGGCCGACGGGTGAGCAGCGCGGCGGCGGTGCGCAGCACCTGTTCACGGTCGACTGTCATGAGGTGACCATAGCCCGAATGAGACATTGGCGTCTCATTCGATACGAGCTCCATGCGGTCATATTTTCGAGCACGCGGATGTCCCCGTGTGCGCGTTCCCCTACGAGCCCCTTCAGGAGCCCCGGTGAAACCCCTTCTCCTCCTCGTCGACGGCCCGCTCAACCCGTACGAGGCCCCGCCCCACGCACACCCCCCGGCGGGCTACGTCCGCCACTGGACGCGCCCTTCCGCCTGGCCGGGACCCGGGCCGCTGCCCGTACTCCTCGCCCCGGAGCACGGCGCCGAACTGCGCGCGCTCACCGGCCCGTACGACCTGGTCTGGGCCACCACCTGGACCGCCGACGCCAATGTGTGGATCGGGCCGCGGCTCGGGCTGCCGGAGCTGCCGTATGTCGACTGGCCCCCGATACGCGAAAGGCCCCTCGCGGGACCTTCTGGAAGACGCGGTACGTCCTGGAGTACGCGGCGGGGCGGCCGTTCGCGTGGGTGGACGACGAGATCACCTCGTACGACCGCGAATGGACCGCCCGGCACAGCCTCGCCGCCGCCCTGTTGGTGCGCGTCGATCCCGGGATCGGGCTGATCCGGCCGGACTTCGACGCGCTCGCGGAGTGGGCGGCGGCGCTGTAGCGGTGGTTACTTCTTGGCCGTGGCCCAGGCACGCTGTATCACCAGGTCGGCCTTGACCTCGGAGAGCTGGACGGCGACGGCCGAAGGGGCCGTACCGCCGCGCCCGTTGCGGGAGGCGAGGGCGCCGGGGACGTTGAGGACCGAGCGGACGTCGGGGGTGAGGTGCTCGGAGATCTTGGCGAACTGCGCGTCCGTCAGCTCGTTCAGCTCGATGCCGAGCGCCTCGCACTCCTTGACGCACTCCCCCGCGACCTCGTGCGCCACCCGGAACGGCACACCCTGCCGGACCAGCCACTCGGCGATGTCCGTGGCGAGCGAGAAGCCCGCCGGGGCCAGCGCCTCCATCCGCTCCCGGTGGACGGTGAGGGTCGCCATCATGCCGGTGAAGGCGGGGAGCAGGACCTCCAGCTGGTCGCAGGAGTCGAAGACCGGCTCCTTGTCCTCCTGGAGGTCGCGGTTGTACGCCAGCGGCAGCGCCTTCAGCGTGGCCAGCAGCCCCGTCAGATTGCCGATGAGCCGGCCGGACTTGCCGCGCGCCAGCTCCGCGATGTCCGGGTTCTTCTTCTGCGGCATGATCGACGAGCCGGTGGAGAACGCGTCGTGCAGGGTGACGAAGGAGAACTCCTTCGTGTTCCAGAGGATGATCTCCTCCGCGATCCGCGACAGGTTGACGCCGATCATCGCCGTGATGAAGGCGAACTCGGCGACGAAGTCGCGCGAGGCCGTGCCGTCGATGGAGTTGCCCACCGAACCGCGCTCGAAGCCGAGGTCGGCGGCGACCGCCTCCGGGTCGAGGCCGAGCGAGGAGCCGGCCAGCGCGCCGGATCCGTACGGGGAGACCGCCGTGCGCTTGTCCCACTGCCGCAGCCGCTCCGCGTCCCGGGACAGCGACTGCACATGCGCCAGCATGTGGTGGGCGAAGAGGACGGGCTGGGCGTGCTGGAGGTGCGTACGGCCCGGCATGGCGACATCGATGTGCGCCTCCGCGAGACCGACCAGCGCGTCCTGGAGGTCGGTGATCAGACCGCCGACGATCCGGGCGTGGTCGCGCAGATACATCCGGAAGAGCGTGGCGACCTGGTCGTTGCGCGACCGGCCGGCCCGGAGCTTGCCGCCGAGGTCGGCGCCGAGGCGCTCCAGCAGCCCGCGCTCCAGTGCGGTGTGGACGTCCTCGTCGGCGACGGTGCCGGTGAAGGAGCCGTCCGCGACATCCGCCTCCAGCTGGTCGAGCCCGGCCAGCATGCGGGTCAGTTCGTCGGCGGTGAGCAGCCCGGCCCTGTGCAGCACCCGGGCGTGGGCGCGGGATCCGGCGATGTCGTACGGCGCGAGCCGCCAGTCGAAGTGGACCGACGCGGAGAGCTTCGCGAGGGCCTCGGCCGGACCGTCGGCGAAACGGCCGCCCCAGAGCCGGACGTCACCGTTGTTGCTGCTCACTGCTGCTCCTTCGGAGGGATTCGGGAGTCATGGAATGCGGGGAGGGGTCATGCGGGGGAGGGGTCGTGCAACCGCCTCCCCGCCGCGGACGAACGGGGAGGCGGACCGCGGAACGAGCCGGATCAGGCGAGGTCGCGCCGGGCGGCGATCTTCGACGAGAGGCCGAAGATCTCGATGAAGCCCTGCGCCTTGGACTGGTCGAAGGTGTCGCCCGAGTCGTAGGTGGCCAGGTTGAAGTCGTACAGCGACTCGTCCGACCGGCGGCCGGTGACGACGGCGCGACCGCCGTGCAGGGTCATCCGGATATCGCCGGTGACGTGCTGGTTGGCCTCGTTGATGAAGCCGTCCAGGGCGCGCTTGAGCGGGGAGAACCACAGGCCGTCGTAGACGATCTCGCCCCAGCGCTGCTCGACCTGCCGCTTGTAGCGGGCGAGCTCGCGCTCGACGGTGACGTTCTCCAGCTCCTGGTGGGCGGTGATCAGCGCGATGGCGCCGGGCGCCTCGTAGATCTCCCGGGACTTGATGCCGACGAGACGGTCCTCGACGATGTCGATCCGGCCGATGCCCTGGGCGCCGGCCCGCTGGTTGAGCTGCTGGATCGCCTGGAGGACGGTGACGGGCCTGCCGTCGATGGCGACGGGCACGCCCTCCTTGAAGGAGATGATGACCTCGTCGGCCTCGCGCGGCGTGGCCGGGTTCGAGGTGTACTCGTACACGTCCTCGATCGGGCCGTTCCAGATGTCCTCCAGGAAGCCCGTCTCGACGGCGCGCCCGAAGACGTTCTGGTCGATGGAGTACGGGGACTTCTTGGTGGTCGCGATCGGGAGGTTCTTCTCCTCGCAGAAGGCGATCGCCTTGTCCCGGGTCATCGCGTAGTCGCGGACCGGGGCGATGCACTTCAGGTCGGGGCCGAGAGCCGTGATGCCGGCCTCGAAGCGGACCTGGTCGTTGCCCTTGCCGGTGCAGCCGTGGGCGACGATGCCGGCGTTGTGCTTCTTGGCGGCGGCGACGAGGTGCTTGACGATGGTCGGCCGGGAGAGCGCCGAGACCAGCGGGTAGCGGTCCATGTAGAGGGCGTTGGCCTTGATCGCGGGGAGGCAGTACTCCTCGGCGAACTCGTCCTTGGCGTCCGCGACCTCGGCCTCGACGGCACCGCAGGCGAGCGCGCGCTTGCGGATGACATCCAGGTCCTCGCCGCCCTGGCCGACGTCCACGGCAACGGCGATGACCTCGGCGCCCGTCTCCTCGGCGATCCAGCCGATGGCGACGGAGGTGTCCAGCCCTCCCGAGTAGGCGAGTACGACGCGCTCGGTCACGGGTTTCTCCTTACGATGCATTCACTGATGGGCATAAGTATGCATCCCTCCGTATGATTCGTCAATCTCGAAGATGTTCCGGAGATGTTCGAGAACGCGTTGAACGAAGCGCGCCGCCGTCCCGTACCTCTCCCCAGACGCAGGCGCCGCGTTAATAACACCGTTTGAACACCGTTGGTCACCGAGGGAACGCCGCCCGGTCCCGCACCGGGTCGGCCCCCTTACTTCATCTTCATTCGAGTGAGGTTTCCGCATGTCCAGGGCTCTTCCGAAGTACAACAAGCGCCGCGTCATCATCGCCGGGGGCGCCGCGGCGGTCGTACTGTCCGGAGCGGTGATCGTCGGCAACGCCATGGCCGGAGAGGACCAGGGCTCCGGAGCCGCCACGAAGGCCGGGGCTTCCACGGTGAACTGCCCGGCCGTCGCGCCGAGCCTGCCCGCGATCCCCGCCTCCGCCCAGGCCGAGGTCGACCGCAACCTCGCGCTGCTGGAGACCCAGATCGCCGAGGCCAACCAGAGACTTGCCGACACCGTCGGCCAGGGCGGCGCCAACTTCGCCCAGAACGCCATCGTCGGCCCGCTGAAGGACAAGCGCGTCGCCACCATCAACCGCATCGCCACCGCCATCGGCCGCACCGCCGAAAAGCCCGTCGGCCTCGACGCCCTCGCGGAGTGCACCCTGAACGCGGACGGCGCGGCCGCGCAGCCCGCCGCCTCCACCCCGGCCACGGACGCCCCGGCCGCCGGTGGCGAGGCGGGCGCCGGCAACGCGGGAGCCGCCGGTACGGTGAACTGCCCGGCCGTCGCGCCCAGCCTGCCCGCGATCCCCGCCTCCGCCCAGGCCGAGGTCGACCGCAACCTCGCGCTCCTCGACACCCAGATCGCCGAGGCCAACCAGCGCCTCATCGACACCGTCGGCCAGGGCGGCGCCAACTTCGCCCAGAACGCCATCGTCGGCCCGCTGAAGGACAAGCGCGTCGCCACCATCAACCGCATCGCCACCGCCATCGGCCGCACCGCCGAAAAGCCCGTCGGCCTCGACGCCCTCGCGGAGTGCACCCTGAACGCGGGCGGCGCCGCGGAGGCCCCGGCCGCCGAGGCACCCGCCGCCGAGGCTCCGGCCACCGGTGGCGACACGGGTGACGCGGGCGCCACCGGTGGCGCGGGGAACGCGGTTGGCGACACCGGCGCCGCCAACACCGTGAACTGCCCGGCCGTCGCGCCCAGCCTGCCCGCGATCCCCGCCTCCGCCCAGGCCGAGGTCGACCGCAACCTCGCGCTCCTCGACACCCAGATCGCCGAGGCCAACCAGAGACTTGCCGACACCGCCGGCCAGGGCGGCGCCAACTTCGCCCAGAACGCCATCGTCGGCCCGCTGAAGGACAAGCGCGTCGCCACCATCAACCGCATCGCCACCGCCATCGGCCGCACCGCCGAAAAGCCCGTCGGCCTCGACGCCCTCGCGGAGTGCACCCTCAACAGCTGATTTCCCGGCCGCTCAGCGACGCCGCCGTCCCCCGGAACACTCCGGGAGGCGGCGGCGTCGCCCGTTCGGCCCCCGTGGACCGGGCGGATAATCGGCGTCATGGGACAGCGCTACGAACGGATCGACGGCAGGATCAGGACCTTCATCGAGGAACAGCCCGTCTTCTTCACCGCCACCGCGCCGCCGGCGGGCGACGGCCATGTCAACCTCTCCCCAAGGGGCGGGCCGGCACCCTCGTCGTGATCGACGAGCTGACCCTCGCCTATCCCGACTTCGGCGGCAGCGGCGCCGAGACCATCGCCCCTCTGCGGGAGAACGGCCGCATCACGCTGATGTGGTGCGCGTTCGCGGGGCCGCCCAAGGTGCTGCGGGTGCACGGCCGGGGTGAGCCCGTCTTCCGTGACGATCCCCGCTGGGCGCAGTACATCCCGTACTTCGAGGACGTCGACGGGCCCGCGGCCCGCGCCGTCATCGTGATCCACGCGGAGCGTATCGGGGACGCCCGCGGGTTCGCCGTACCGTTCCTGGACTACCGCGAGGAGCGCACCCAGCACGCGGAGCACTTCGCGCGGAAGTCGGACGCCGAGTTCGCCGCGTACTGCGAGAAGAAGGATCACATCGGGGTCAGCCTGGACGGCCTTCCGGCGCTGCCGCCGCCGCTCCCGCCGCGCGCGGACCGGTCGGCGGCGGTACGTTCCGGTCCATGCGCACCGCCCTCGTCCTCGCCGCCGCCCTGCTGACCGTCGTCACCGCCACCACCGCGGCCGCCGCCCGTGACGTACCGCTGCCCGAGCGGCTGGCGGACACCGGCGGCGGCAGCCAGCTGATCACCGCCGAGGCCGCGGACCCGAAGGCCACCACCGGCCGGCTGACCTGGTGGGACCGGCGCGACGGCCGGTGGGTGGCGGCCGGGACCGCCGAGGCGCGGTTCGGGGCGGGCGGGCTGACCGACGGCGCGACGCGCGTGCAAGGCACCTCGACCACCCCGATCGGGGTGTACGACCTGCCGTACGCCTTCGGGACCGAGCCCGCGCCCGCCGGGATCGCGTACGGCTACCGCGAGGTGACGGAGACGTCCTGGTGGTGCCAGGACAACGGCTCGCGGTCGTACAACCGCTGGGTGGAGGGCCTCCCCCCGGACTGCCGGGCCGACGAGGCCGAGCATCTGACGGACTACCGGCCGCAGTACGGGCTCGCGCTGGTGATCGGCTTCAACTACCAGCGGCCGGTACGCGGCCGGGGCGCCGGGATCTTCCTGCATGTCAACGGCGCGGGCGCGACCGCCGGTTGTGTGTCCGTACCGGCCGGGGCGATGCGCTCCGTCCTCGGCTGGGCGGATCCGGCCCGCCGGCCGCATATCGCGATCGTGGTGTCGTAGCAGATCCGGCTGGTTCCAGTAGGAGGAACCACCAAAGTTTGAACTCACAGCTCCCCTCCGTCCGTTTTTTGAACCCGCCGTCACTCAAATCCGTATCGGCGGACACGGAGGAAGAGTTGAGGTGCAGTTCCCGTGTCGATGATGCACAACGGTAGGGCCGCCAGAAGACAGACCATGCGCGCGATCCGCCCGCAGCGGTCGGGCGCGATGCCCGTTCTCACGGTGTGCTGGGCGGGCGCGGCGGCCGTCATGGCGATGTGGTGGCTGAACACTCCGGTCGTCCACATGGACCTGGCCGAGTGGCTGACCGGGGCGGGCCGGCTGACCGGGCTGCTCGGCGGCTATCTGATCGCGATCGTGGTGCTGCTGATGGCCCGGGTGCCCGCGCTGGAGCGGCGTGTGGGCTCGGACCGGGTGGCGCGCTGGCACGCGATCGGCGGCCGGTACGCGGTCAGTCTGATCATCGCTCATGTCGTACTGATCGTGTGGGGTTATTCGGTCCAGGCCAACATCGGGCTCATGGAGCAGACCGTCGCCGTCGTCACCGACTTCCCCCGGATGATCGAGGCGACCATCGGGACGGTGCTCTTCCTGGTGATCGGCGGTGTCTCGGCGGGCGCGGTGCGCCGCACGCTGCGGTACGAGACCTGGTACTACATCCATCTGCTCACCTATGTCGCGGTCTATCTGACCTTCTGGCACCAGCTGGTGACCGGCGCCGAGTTCGTCGGCGACGCCACGGCCCGTACCGCGTGGTACGTGCTGTACGGCGCGGCCGGGGCGCTGCTGCTCTGGTACCGCGTCCTGGCTCCGATCCGGCTCAACCTGTTCCACCGCATGCGGGTCGACTCGACGGTGCAGGAGGCCCCGGGCGTCGTCTCCGTACTGATCACCGGCCGCAGGCTGCACCGGCTGGGCGCCGAACCCGGCCAGTTCCTCCGCTGGCGGTTCCTGACCGACGGGCTGCGCTGGAGCTCCAATCCGTACTCCCTGTCGGCGCCGCCCCGGCCCGATCTGCTGCGGATCACGGTCAAGGCCAACGGCGAGCACAGCGAGGCCCTGGCCCGGCTCGAACCGGGCACCCGGATCTGGGCGGAGGGCCCCTACGGGGCGATGACGGCGGCGCGGCGCAGCCAGGACAAGGTGCTGATGATCGCGGGCGGCGCCGGTATCACCCCGATGCGGGCCCTGTTCGAGACGCTGCCGGGCGAGCCCGGCGATCTGACGCTGCTCTACCGGGCCAGCAAGACCGAGGACCTGGCGCTCTGGCGGGAGCTGCGCGAGATCGCGTCGGCGCGCGGCGCGCGGCTGCTGTACGCGGTCAACGGCCCCGACGGGGTACGCCCCGAGATCACCCCGGAACGGCTCAAGGAGCTGCTGCCGGACATCGACGACCACGACGTCTACGTCTGCGGGCCCACGGGACTCGCCCGTCAGTCGTACGAGGCCCTGCGTGAAGCGGGCGTCCCCACCCGACGTATCCATCACGAGTCCTTCGAAATGTGAGGCACTGTCGATGAAGAGGAAGCATCCGCTCCGGCGGATCATGATCGGTGTCGCCGCGACCGCCTCGGGCGTCGTCCTGCTGCTCGCCCTGAAGCAGCCCGGCGGGACACCGGTCGCCGGGGCGGCCGCCCAGACCGGCACGGGGGTGTCCGCCGCCACGGGGGGCACCGGCGCGGCCGGGCAGAGCCTGCTGGGCGAGGCGGTGGACACCCAGTACGGCCCGGTCCAGGTGCGGATCACCCTCACCGGCGGGAAGATCACCCTGGCCGAGGCGGTGCAGGCGCCGAAGTCCGACGCGCGCAGCCAGTCGATCACCGCCGACGCCGTACCGAAGCTGAACCAGGCGGCGGTCACCGCGCAGAGCGCGCGGATCGACGCCGTCTCCGGAGCCAGCTACACCAGCAAGGGCTACCAGGACTCCCTCCAGAGCGCCCTCGACCAGGCGGGCAGCGGCGACGCGGCCACGGGCACCACCACCGGCGGCTCGGGTGCCGGCTCCGTCGAGGCGGGCGGCGCCCCGGAGAACGTCGCCACCCCCGCCCCCGACCCGAGCACGACCCCGAGCACCGGAGACTCCGGTACGGGTACGGGTACCGGTACGGGTACGGGCGCGGGCTCCGCCGCCACCGGTACGCGGACCGTCCTCGGCAGCGCCGTGGACACCCAGTACGGCCCGGTCCAGGTGCGGATCACGGTCAGCGGCGGCAGGGTCACCCAGGCCGAGGCCGTCCGGGCGCCCAGCTCCGACGCGCGCAGCCAGTCGATCACCGCCAACTCCGTACCCCAGCTGAACCAGGCGGCGGTCACCGCGCAGAGCGCGCGGATCGACGCCGTCTCCGGAGCCAGCTACACCAGCAAGGGCTACCAGGGCTCCCTCCAGAGCGCCCTCGACCAGGCCGGTATCTGATGTCGCCCGAGGAGGGCCGGCTCCGGCATGTCGAGGAGTCGATGGGCACCGTCTTCTCGTTCGACATCCGCGGGGTCGAGGACGAGGCCAGGGTCGGGGCCGGGCTCCAGGCCGCCGTGGCCTCCCTGCACCGCGCCGATGAGGTCTTCTCCACGTACCGCGAGGACAGCCAGATCACCCGGCTGGGCCGGGGGGAACTGTCCCTGGCCGACTGCGCGGCCGAGGTCCCCGAGGTGCTCGAACTGTGCGCGGAGGCGGAGCGCGAGAGCGACGGCTGGTTCACCACCCGTTACGCGGGCGGGCTCGACCCGACCGGACTGGTCAAGGGCTGGGCCGTGGAGCGCGCGGTACGGATGATCGCGTCCTCCGGGGCCGCCTCGGTGTGCCTCAACGGCGGCGGTGACGTCCAACTGGTGGGCGGACCCTGGCGGGTGGGCATCGCCGACCCGCTGAACCCCGGCGGCCTCGCCACGGTGGTCGAGACGCGGGACGGCTTCGGCGTGGCCACCTCGGGCCCGGCCGAGCGGGGCTGCCATGTCCTCGACCCGTACACGGGCCGGGCCCCGGTCGACGGGCTCGCCTCGATCACCGTGATCTGCCCGAAGGGGCTGACCACGGCCGATGTACGGGCGACCGCCGCGTACGCGATGGGCGACCGGGCCCTGGGCTGGCTGGAGGCGCTGCCGGACACCGAGGCCTTCGCCGTCACCGCGACCGGGGGCACCTGGATGACCAGCGGCTTCCACCGCCATGTCGCCGGAGTCGGCACCGCCTGAGGCCGCCCCCTCGCGAGAGCGGCCTCACCACTCCCTCAACGGTCCTTCTGCGCCAGCTTCAGCATGTGGTCCGCGAGCGACTGACCGCCCGCCGGGTCGCGGCTGATCAGCATCAGGGTGTCGTCACCCGCGATGGTGCCGAGGATGTCGCTCAACTCGGCCTGGTCGATGGCCGAGGCGAGGAACTGCGCCGCGCCCGGAGGCGTCCGCAGCACGACGAGGTTGGCCGACGCCTCGGCGGAGATGAGGAGTTCGCCCGCGAGGCGGCGCATCCGCTCCTCCTTCGCCGACTCGCCGAGCGGGGCGTGCGGGGTGCGGAAACCGCCCTCGCTGGGGACCGCGTAGATCAGTTCACCGCCGGTGTTACGGATCTTGACCGCGCCCAGTTCGTCCAGGTCCCGGGAGAGCGTCGCCTGAGTGACACTCAGCCCGTCGTCCGCCAGCAGCTTCGCCAACTGGCTCTGGGAGCGCACCGGTTGCCGGTTCAGGATGTCAACGATCCGGCGGTGGCGGGCGGTCCTGGTCTGCGGCACGGACTGCCCGCCGTGCTCGGTCCCCTGGGCCTCGGTCATCGTCGTCTCATTTCTCAGCTTCTTCCGTCCCCGTACACGCCGTCGAAGATGCCCGGCAGAGCCTCCAGCAGCGCCTCCACCTCGGTGTCGCCGATGATCAGCGGGGGCATGAGCCGCACGACATCCGGAGCGGGCGCGTTCACGAGGAACCCGGCACCCTGAGCCGCCTGTTGCGCCTGGGGCGCGAGGGGCTCGGTGAGCACGATACCCAGGAGCAGGCCCGCGCCGCGGACATGGGAGACCAGCGGATGGCCCAGCCCCTCGATCCCGTCGCGCAGCTTCTCACCGAGCCGCTTGACCTGGTCGAGGAGCCCGTCGGACGCGAGCGTGTCGAGTACGGCGAGCCCGGCGGCGCAGGCGACCGGGTTCCCGCCGAAGGTCGTGCCGTGCTGACCGGGCTTCAGCAGGTCGGCGGCGGGTCCGAAGACCAGGGTGGCGCCGAGCGGCAGTCCGCCGCCGAGTCCCTTGGCGAGGGTGACGACATCGGGCTCCACGCCCTGGTGTGCCTGGTGTTCGAACCAGCTGCCCGTCCTGCCCACGCCCGTCTGGACCTCGTCCAGCACCAGCAGGGTGCCCGTCGCCCGGGTGATCTCGCGGGCCGCCTCCAGATACCCCTTGGGCGGGACGACCACCCCGATCTCGCCCTGGATCGGCTCGATGATCACGAACGCGGTCTCCTCGGTGACCGCCGCCCGCAGCGCCTCGACATCGCCGTACGGCACATGCGTGACATCACCGGGCAGCGGCAGGAAGGGCTCGCGCTTGCCCTGCTGGCCGGTGAGGGCCAGCGAGCCCATGGTCCGGCCGTGGAAGCCGCCCTCGGTGGCGACCATATGGCGACGGCCCGTCAGCCGGCCGATCTTGAAGGCGGCTTCGTTGGCCTCGGCGCCGGAGTTGCAGAAGAAGACGCGTCCCGGCCGCCCGGCGAGCTGGATCAACCGCTCTGCCAGGGCGAGGGGCGGTTCGGCGAGGTAGAGGTTGGAGACATGGCCGAGGGAGGCGATCTGCCGGGAGACGGCCTCGACGACGGCGGGGTGCGCGTGACCGAGCGCGTTCACCGCGATCCCGCCGACAAAGTCGGTGTACGCGGTCCCGTCCGCGTCCCAGACCGTGGCCCCCGCCCCCCGGACCAGGGACAGTCGCGGCGTACCGTAGTTGTCCGTCATGACGTCCTGCCAGCGCTGGACGAGTTCCTCGTTGCCGGTCACTTCGCCGCCCCTTCCTGTCCGTCGGGCACGACCATCGTGCCGATTCCCTCGTCGGTGAAGATCTCCAGCAGGATCGAGTGCTGGACACGGCCGTCGATCACCCGGGCCGTGGTGACGCCGTTGCGCACGGCGAACAGGCAGCCTTCCATCTTCGGCACCATGCCGCTCGACAGCTCGGGCAGCAACTTCTCCAGCTGGGTGGCGGTGAGCCTGCTGATCACGTCGTCGCTGTGGGGCCAGTCCTCGTAGAGGCCCTCGACATCGGTGAGGACCATCAGCGTCTCGGCGCCGAGCGCGGCGGCGAGCGCGGCGGCGGCGGTGTCGGCGTTGACGTTGTAGACGTAGTCGTCGTCGGCGCTGCGCGCGATGGAGGAGACGACCGGGATCCGGCCGTCCGCGAGCAGCGCCTCGATGACGCCGGTCTCTATGGCGGCGATCTCGCCGACCCGGCCGATGTCGACCAGCTCGCCGTCGATCCTCGGCCGGTGCCGGGTCGCGGTGATGATGTGCGCGTCCTCGCCGGTCATTCCGACCGCGAGCGGGCCGTGCTGGTTGAGCAGCCCGACCAGCTCGCGCTGGACCTGGCCCGCCAGCACCATCCGTACGACGTCCATCGCCTCGGGCGTGGTGACCCGCAGCCCGGCCTTGAACTCACTGACCAGGCCGTGCCGGTCGAGCTCGGCGTTGATCTGGGGGCCGCCGCCGTGCACGACGACCGGCTTGAGACCGACCTGCCGCAGAAAGACGACGTCCTGGGCGAAGGCGGCCTTGAGGTCGTCGTCGACCATGGCGTTGCCACCGAACTTGATGACGACGGTCTTCCCGTTGTGCCGGGTGAGCCAGGGCAGCGCCTCGGCGAGGATCTGTGCCTTGGGCAGCGCGGTGTGCTTGCGGGCGCTCATGAGCTGTACGCGCTGTTCTCGTGGACGTACTCGGCGGTCAGGTCGTTGGCCCAGATGACGGCCGACTCCGTACCGGCGGAGAGATCCGCGGTGATGCGTACCTCGCGGTAGCGCATGTCGACCAGGTCGCGGTCCTCGCCGACCGAGCCGTTGCGGCAGACCCAGACGTCGTTGATCGCGACATTGAGCCGGTCGGGGTCGAAGACGGCGCCCGTCGTGCCGATGGCGGAGAGCACCCGGCCCCAGTTGGGGTCCTCGCCGTGGATGGCGCACTTGAGGAGGTTGTTACGGGCGATGGAGCGGCCCACCTCGACGGCGTCGTCCTCGGACGCGGCGTTGACGACCTCGATCCGGATGTCCTTGGAGGCGCCCTCGGCGTCCCCGATGAGCTGGCGCGCCAAATCGGCGCAGACCGCGCGGACCGCCTCGGCGAACTCGTCGTACGCGGGCACGGCCCCGGACGCGCCGGAGGCGAGCAGCAGCACGGTGTCGTTGGTGGACATGCAGCCGTCGGAGTCGACCCGGTCGAAGGTCGTACGGGTGGCCGCGCGCAGCGCGGTGTCCAGCGCGGGCGCCTCGACGGCGGCGTCGGTGGTGAGGACGACGAGCATGGTGGCGAGCCCGGGGGCGAGCATGCCCGCGCCCTTGGCCATCCCGCCGACGGTCCAGGCGACGCCGTCGCTCTCGCCGCCCGCGACGGCGGTCTTGTGGACGGTGTCGGTGGTCTTGATGGCGATGGCGGCCTTCTCACCGCCGTGCCCGGAGAGCCCCGCGGCGGCCTTCTCGATGCCGGGGAGCAGCTTGTCCATGGGCAGGAGCAGCCCGATCAGCCCGGTGGACGCGACGGCGATCTCACCGGCCGCGACCTCCCCCCCGTCGGCGCCACCGAGGACCTCGGCGACCTTCTCGGCGGTGGCGTGGGTGTCCTGGAAGCCCTTCGGCCCCGTACAGGCGTTGGCGCCACCGGAGTTGAGGACGACGGCGGCGACCCGCCCGCCCTTGAGGACCTGCTCGGACCAGAGGACGGGGGCGGCCTTGACGCGGTTGGAGGTGAAGACACCCGCGGCGGCGCGGCTCGGCCCCTCGTTGACCACGAGGGCCAGGTCCGGATTGCCGTTCTCCTTGATCCCGGCGGCGATACCCGCGGCCGTGAACCCCTTCGCTGCCGTGACGCTCACTGCATCTCCTCGTTCGCCCCGCTGCGGTAGCAGCTGATGTCACTGTCGCCCGCGCGGCGCAGCGGCGCGGGTTCCGTCTCCGTCTGCGACCCGGCGGCCGCGCGTGCGACGCTCACCACGTCTCCCTGTTCCCTTCTCCGCCCGCGCGGCGCAGCGGCGCGGGCCTCGTCTCCCACCGCGGCCCGGCGGCCGCGCGTGCGACGCTCACGGTGCCACTCCGATCGCGGAAAGTCCCGTTCCCTCGGGGAGTCCGAGAGCGATGTTCATACTCTGCACCGCGCCGCCGGCGGTGCCCTTCGTCAGATTGTCGATGGCGCTGATCGCGATGACGCGTCCGGCTTCCGCGTCGTACGCGACCTGGATCTGGGCGGCGTTCGAGCCGTAGACGGACGCGGTGGCGGGCCACTGCCCCTCGGGCAGGAGGTGGACGAACGGTTCGTCGGCGAGCGCCTTCTCGTACGCCTCCCGTACGTCCCGTTCCGTGGTCCCGGGCTTCGCCTTCGCCGAGCAGGTGGCGAGGATGCCGCGGGCCATCGGGGCGAGGGTCGGGGTGAAGGAGACGGTGACCCGCTCCCCCGCCGTGCCACTGAGGTTCTGGATCATCTCGGGGGTGTGCCGGTGGCCGCCGCCGACGCCGTACGGGGACATGGAGCCCATGACCTCGGAGCCCAGCAGGTGCGGCTTGGCCGCCTTGCCCGCGCCCGAAGTGCCCGACGAGGCGGTGATCACGGCCTCGGGCTCGACGAGCCCCGCCGCGTACGCCGGGAAGAGCGCGAGCGAGACGGCGGTCGGGTAGCAGCCGGGCACCGCGATCCTCCGGGTTCCCACGAGCGCGGCGCGGGCGCCCGGCAGCTCGGGCAGGCCGTACGGCCAGGTCCCGGCGTGCGCGGAGCCGTAGAACCGCTCCCAGTCGGCCGCGTCCTTCAGCCGGAAGTCGGCGCCCATGTCGACGACGAGGACCTCGTCGCCGAGCTGCTCGGCAACGGCCGCGGACTGGCCGTGCGGCAGGGCGAGGAACACCACGTCGTGCCCGGCGAGCACCTCGGCCGTCGTCTCCTGGAGCACCCGGTCCGCCAGCGGCAGCAGATGCGGCTGAAGCCCACCGAGCCGCTGGCCCGCGTTGGAGTTCCCGGTGAGGGCGCCGATCTCGATCCCGGGGTGGCCGAGGAGCAGCCGGAGCACTTCCCCGCCCGCGTATCCACTCGCCCCCGCCACCGCGGCGCGTACCGCACGTACAGCCATCGAAAACCCTCCTCAGCGATGGCATGACTATACGTTTCAGTGCAGTTTTATGCAATGAGTCAACGTTTGCTCTCTGCGCTGCGTGCCTGCCCCGGAGTGTCTGGTCGGATCGGATCCCTCTACTTGCCACCGTCGGGTCGTTCTATGTTGACGCCTGGCGGAGACATCACGCCGGGCTCCCCGGCGCCGGGGCGGACAACTCCCAGCACTGGCCGCCGTGGCGGCCCCTCGTCGTCGAGACCGCCCACCGCCTACTCGACTACGCCGGCGGCACTCTGGTGGTGCCCATGACCGTGCTGGTCGAGCAGTACTGGCACGAAATCAGCGCGGGCCTCGCCCAACACTCCATCCCCGTACGGCACTTCGTCCTCCATGCCGACCAGGAGACCCTCCGCGGGCGCATCGCGGGCGACACTGTTCTCGGCCCCAACTCCCCATTCCGCCTCAAGCACCTTGAGCCCTACGCCGAAGCGGCCCGCACCTGGCTGCACAGCGAGGCCGAGGTCATCGACACCACGCACCTCACGCCCGCCCGGGCCGCCCTGCGGATCGCGGAAGCCGTCAAGGGCGCCAAGGGCTGAGGCGCGGGTACGCGCTGGAGCGGCGGGGCGAGGCGTCGATCCTACGACCGGCGGCCGGGCTTGCCGCGCTTCGCGTTCTTGGTTCCCTTGGCGCCGCCGGAGCCCGCGCGCGCGGTGCGGCCCGCCGTCTTGCCGCCCGCCGTCTTGCCGCCCGCCGCCTTGCCACCCGCTGCCTTGCGCTGCGTGCCGCCCGTGGTGGGGCGCTTGCTCTTGGGCTGCGGCGGTGTCGGGGGGCGGCCCCGGGTGCTGTTGACCGTACGGCCCCGGACGATCCCGATGAACTCCTCCACCAGATCGGTGGTCGCGTCCTGCGGCCAGGACAGCGCGACGCGCGACTCGGGGGCGTCCGTGAGCGGCCGGTAGGTGAGGTCCCTGCGGTGGTGCAGCCGGGCGAGCGACTGCGGTACGACGAGGAGGCCCACCCCCGCCGCCACCAGCTCGATGGCGTCGACCGTCGTGGCGGGACGTTCCTTCGCGGGCTGTCCCGGCAGCCGCTCCCAGCCGAGGGTGTCGTCCAGGGGGTGCAGCACGATGTCGTCGGCGAGATCCGCGGCGGACACCTCCTCGGCCGTCGCCACCAGGTGGTCCTTCGGGACCACGACCACCGTCGTCTCGGTGTAGAGGGGGATCGCGCTCAGATCCGTGTCATCGACCGGCAGCCGTACGAAACCGGCGTCGGCGCCACCGTCCCGCAGCACGCCGAACGCCTCGGCGGCGGTCACCCCGACCAGGGTCAGCGGGGTCTGCGGCAGCCGTTCGTTCCAGATACGCACCCATTTGGTCGGCGTCACACCCGGGACGTAGGCGAGCCGGAAGGAGGGAGGTGTTTCCGAGCCTGTCACCCCGCCAGGCTATCCGGTCGGGGCGGTCGAACCGCTCCCGTGGTCGGCGGAGGCCCGCGTGCTCGATACCCTGGACCCCATGACGTCGCAGAAGACCACCCAGACCATGAAGCCCGCGACCGCGGCGAAGAAGCTGGGTGTATACCTCCAGGCCACCCCCGCCGAGTTCCAGGAGGGTGTCGTCTCACGCGACGAGCTGAGCGCCCTCCAGACCGATCCGCCCGCCTGGCTGGTGGAGCTGCGGCGCGGCGGCCCGCACCCCCGGCCGGTGGTCGCGGCCAAGCTGGGCGTCTCCATCGCGGGCCTCGCCCGGGGCGGTGTCGAGGACGCGCTCACCACCGAGCAGATCGACGCCCTGAAGGACGAGAACCCGGAGTGGCTCCAGAAGGAGCGCGCCACCCAGGCCGAGGTCCGCAAGGAAGCGGTACGCATCAAGGAGAAGAACGCGGCCCGGGAGCAGCAGCCGCGCTCCTGACCCCGACCGCGGGCCTCACCGCCCGCCGGGCGCCCGTCCCGTCGTACCCGCTCGTCCCGTACCGGCTCGCCTCGTCCCGTACCCGGCCCACCCCGTACAGCTCGCTCCGTACGGAGCCGGTGGCCCCGGGCGGGCGGGCGGTGGAGACTGGAGGGAGCAAGGAGGTGCGTCATGCGCAAAGTAGTCGACTGCCGGGATTTCCCGAGCGAGACGCAGTGCAGCCTCGCCATCACCGGTGAGGAGGACGAGGTCGTCCGTGCCGCCAGCGAGCACGCCGTGTCCGTGCACGGACATACGGACAGCCCGGAGCTGCGGCAGCAGATCAGGTCCACGTTGAAGGACGAGGCTCCGCAGCACGTCTGACAACGGCCCGCCCGTCCTCGTCCCCGAGCGCCCGGCCGCCCGGTGTGTCCCACCGGGCGGCCGGGGCACGCGCGGCTACAGGCCGCCCTCGGGCACCGCGCCCACCTCGAAGACCGTGCCGAACGGGTCGGTGAGGGTCGCCATCCGGGCGTAGAAGGTGTCGCGGGGCTCCTCCGCCGTGCCGCCCGCCGCGACGGTGCGTGCCGCGGCTGCGTCCGCGTCCTCGGTGCCGAACAACGTCCCCCAGGAGGCGGCGGCCGCGGCCGCGACGCCCATGATGCCGCCGATCTCATGGCCGTCGGGACGGCGCAGGAAGGTGAAGTCGGCGTCGGGGAGGTCGTCGTTGCCGTCCAGCGTGTAGTCGAAGACCGCCGGGTAGAAGGCGCGCGCGGGGGCCGGGTCCGGGGCGACCAGATCGTTGCGTACCAGCGTGCCCGGTTCGTACACCAGCTCGCAGCCGAGCCGCGCGCGCCCCTGCCACAGGCCGAACTCCGCGCCGGACGGGTCCACGGCAATGGCCCAGCGGCCCGGCGCCCCGATGTCCAGCGGCTCCCGGACCAGGGTGCCGCCCGCGTCGACGACGCGCTTCGCGGAGGCGTCGCAGTCGTCGGTGGCGAAGTACATACGCCACCGGCCGCTGGGCGCGGGGTCGTGGTAGAGCCCGGCGACGGGACGGCCCCGGCGCAGGCACAGGGTGTAGCCGTCCTCCGGGCCGTCCTTCGGATCGTACTCCCAGCCGAAGAGCGCGCGGTAGAACTCCCGGGCCCGCGCGACGTCGGGGACGCCCAGATCGATCCAGGTCGGGGTGCCGGTCGGGGGGTTGCTGGTCACTTCGCTCATGGTCTGCTCCTGATGTCGTGAGGACGTGGGTTCGACGCTAGAACCCATGCAGGCCAGGGGATGTCCTACATCGCCCGATCGGCCGCACCGGGATCCCCCCGGCCTCGTAGACTCGCCGGATGAGCACTGCCGATGCCGACACCCGTACCGACACACCCCCCGAACCAGTGGAGACGGCCGAACCAGCGGAGCCGAGCCCGTCGCTGGACGTGCTCCGCCGTGTCTTCGGGTACGACTCCTTCCGTGGAAGCCAGCAGGAGATCATCGACCATGTGGTCGGCGGCGGCGACGCCCTCGTCCTCATGCCGACCGGTGGCGGGAAGTCGCTCTGCTACCAGATCCCGGCGCTGGTACGGAAGGGTGTCGGCGTCGTCGTATCGCCGCTCATCGCGCTCATGCAGGACCAGGTCGACGCCCTGCGGGCGCTCGGGGTGCGGGCCGGGTTCCTCAACTCCAGCCAGGACCTCGACGAACGGCGCCTGGTCGAGAGCGAGTTCCTCGCGGGCGAGCTGGATCTGCTCTATCTGGCCCCGGAGCGGCTGCGGGTGGAGTCGACCGTACGACTGCTGGAGCGCGGCACGATCTCGCTGTTCGCCATCGACGAGGCGCACTGTGTGGCCCAGTGGGGGCACGACTTCCGCCCCGACTACCTCGCGCTGTCCTCGCTGCACGAGCGCTGGCCCGACGTCCCCCGGATCGCGCTGACCGCGACCGCCACCGAGGCCACGCACGCCGAGATCGCGTCCCGGCTGAAGCTCCAGGACGCGCGGCACTTCGTGGCGAGCTTCGACCGGCCCAACATCCAGTACCGCATCGCGCCGAAGAACGACCCCAAGCGGCAGCTGCTCCAGCTGCTGCGCGCCGAGCACCCCGGGGACGCGGGGATCGTCTACTGCCTCTCCCGGGCGTCGGTGGAGAAGACCGCCGAGTTCCTGGTACGGAACGACATCGACGCCCTGCCGTACCACGCGGGGCTCGACGCCCGGACCCGGGCCGCGAACCAGTCGCGGTTCCTGCGGGAGGACGGCATGGTGATGGTCGCGACGATCGCGTTCGGCATGGGCATCGACAAGCCGGACGTACGCTTCGTCGCCCATCTCGACCTGCCGAAGTCCGTCGAGGGCTACTACCAGGAGACCGGCCGCGCCGGGCGCGACGGGCAGCCGTCCACGGCCTGGCTGGCGTACGGGCTCCAGGACGTCGTCCAGCAGCGGAAGATGATCGAGACCTCCGAGGGCGACGACGCGCACCGCCGGCGGCTGAGCGAGCACGTCGACGCGATGCTCGCGCTGTGCGAGACGGTCGAGTGCCGCCGGGTCCAGCTCCTGGCGTACTTCGGCCAGAAGAGCACCGCGTGCGGCAACTGCGACACCTGTCTGACGCCCGCCGAGTCCTGGGACGGCACGGTCCCCGCCCAGAAGCTGCTGTCGACGGTGGTACGGCTGAAGCGCGAGCGCAACCAGAAGTTCGGCGCGGGCCAGATCACCGACATCCTGCTCGGGAAGAAGACCGCCAAGATCATCCAGTTCGACCATGACGCGCTGAGCGTGTTCGGTATCGGTACGGAGCTGACCGAGGCCGAATGGCGCAGCGTGGCGCGGCAGTTGCTGGCGCAGGGGCTGATCGCCGTCGAGGGCGACTACGGGACGCTGGTCCTGACGGACGACAGCGGCGAGGTGCTGGGCGGGCGGCGCCCCGTCATGCTGCGCCGCGAGCCGGAGAAGGCGGCCAGGCCCGCGCGCGAGAAGTCGTCCAAGGCGCGTTCGGCCCCCGTCGATCTGCCGGAGGAGGCGCTGCCGGCCTTCGAGGCGCTGCGCGCGTGGCGGGCCGCGTCGGCGAAGGAGCAGGGCGTGCCCGCGTACGTCATCTTCCACGACGCGACGCTGCGCGCCATCGCGGTGCTGGGCCCGTCGACGCCGGCGGAGCTGGGGACGGTGACCGGGGTCGGCGAGAACAAGCTCGCGAAGTACGGCGAGCAGATCCTCGCGACGCTCACCGGCGCCCCGGCCGCGGAGTAGCCGTCTCTCACGCCACCCCCGTCTCCAGGCTCAGGCTCCAGCGGCCGGGGGTGCCCGTGAGGGTGACGGTCGACAGCGGGCGGACCTCCACGGACCAGTACGTAGGGGGCGGCGCCCGGAGCGCGTGGACGAGCGCCGCCCGGACGACGGCCGGTTCCACGACCGCGACGATGGCGGCGATGTCCTGGACGGGCCGGGTGTCCAGCCAGCCGCCCACGCGGGAGATGAACGACAGCAGCGGCTCCCCGCCGTGCGGCGCGCCCCGCGGATCGGCGAGCCAGGCGTGCACGGCGTCCGGCTCCCGGGCGGCCGCCTCCGCGAGGGTGAGCCCCCGCCAGCGCCCCATCCCGCAGTCCCGCAGCGCGGGCTGCACCAGCGGCGCGAACCCGAGGGCGTCGCCGGTGGCGCGGGAGCGCCGGGTCGGGGAGCAGTAACGCAGATCGGCGGCGGACAGCGGAATCAGCGCGTGCGCGACGCGCCGCATCTCGTGCCAGCCGGTCCGGTCGAGGGGACGGTCGTCCTCGAACCGCTCGTCCCACAGGTCCGAGCTGCGCGCGGCGGCGACCATCGTGACCCGAACACCCATGGCGGAGATCGTGGATCCGAAACCCCGGCCGGTCAAGCCCCGACAGCCGGGCCGACCACCCTGTCATGACCGCGACGCCTCGCCGAGTGCGGTACGGAGCCGTACGGGACCGGTCGCCCGGCGGGCCGCCGGGTGACCGGGTGACCGGGTGACCGGGTGACCGGGTGACCGGACCGTACGGGCCTGATCAGACCCCGTAGTGGTCCGCCGCGACCCGGCTCATGGCACCGATCGGGTCCGCGGCGACCTCCTTCGCCGAGAAGAAGCAGTGGCCACGCACCCCCGCGTACCGCTTCGCCAGGGTGAGGTGGCGGGACAGCTCCGCCGGGTCCTGCCAGGCGGCGGGCTGCGCGCGGTCGCCGGCCTTGTAGAGGGCCTCGCCGATGTACAGGTCGACGCCGGTGCCCCGGACGACGCCGTCCCACCAGCTCAGCAGCTTCGCGTAGTCGCAGGCGGCGAAGCCGATGTTCCAGTACAGCTGCGGGACGATGTAGTCGATCCAGCCGTTCCTGATCCACTTGCGGGTGTCGGCGTACAGATCGTCGTACGTCTGGACGCCTCCCCTGGTGTCGGAGCCCAGCGGGTCGGTGGAGGCGTTGCGCCACACGCCGAACGGGCTGATGCCGAAGCGCACCCGTGGCTTGGCCGCCTTGATCCGGGCCGCCGTCTCCCGTACCAGCCGGTCGGTGTTGTCCCGGCGCCAGGCCGCCCTGCCGGCGAAGAGGCCACCGTGGCGCCGGTAGGCGTCGTCGTCGTCGAAGGTCTGTCCGGCGACCGGGTACGGGTAGAAGTAGTCGTCCCAGTGCACGGCGTCGATGTCGTAGCGCACGACCGCGTCCATCATGGCGTCCTGGACGAAGGCCCGGACCTCGGGCAGCCCCGGGTTGTAGTAGAGCTTCCCGCCGTACGGCACGACCCACCCCGGGTGGACCCGTGCCGGGTGGGTCGCGGCGAGCCGTGTGGGGTCGGTGTGGTTGGCGACACGGTACGGGTTGAACCAGGCGTGCAGTTCGAGCCCCCGGGCGTGCGCCTCCCGGACCGCCGTGCCCAGCGGGTCCCAGCCGGGGTCCTTGCCCTGGGTGCCGGTGAGGTACTGCGCCCAGGGCTCGTACGGCGAGGGCCACAGCGCGTCGGCGGTCGGCCGGACCTGGAGGACGACGGCGTTGAGCCCCCGGGCCACGGCGGTGTCCAGATGCCGGATCAGCTCCGTCCGCTGCTGGGCGGCGGTGAGCCCGGTCCTGGACGGCCAGTCGCGGTTGGCGACGGTGGCGATCCACATCCCGCGCAGCTGCGGACCCCGGGCGTGCCGCTGCCGCCCTGTCTCCGCGAGGGCCGGGGTCGTGTCGCCCCCCGTGATGAGCGCGGCCACCAGCGCGGTCCCCGCGGCGACGAACCCTCTTCTGCCGATCGCCCGCGCACCGTGTCCAGCGCCCTGCGTGCCGTACTTCATAGGCTGTCCTCACTCGTGCTGTACCCAACAGCCCCCCAGCCTGGCGGTCCCGCCCCTCCCCCGCCCCCCGAGTCCCGCCCCGGCACACCGTCCGCACCCCCCTGCGGAGTAACGTCCTGTCAGGGGCAGGCGCCGGAATCATATCGGGGGGCCTGCCGGAACACGGACCAGCGAGAGGCACGATGTGACCGACACCCTGACCGATATCGTCCGCGTCGGAGTGGTGGGCTGTGGCCAGATGGGCGCGGGCATCGCGGAGGTCGCGGCCCGCAGCGGCCTGGAGGTCAAGGTCGCCGAGACCACCGGCGAGGCTCTGGAGATCGGCCGTACCCGGCTGCGCAACTCGCTCTTCAAGGCGGCGGAGCGCGGCAAGATCACCGAGGCGGAGCGCGACGCGACGCTCGGCAGACTGAGCTTCACCACCGACCTCGGGGAGTTCGCCGACCGTGACCTCGTCATCGAGGCCGTGGTCGAGAACGAGCAGGTGAAGACGGAGATCTTCCAGGTCCTCGACCAGGTGGTGACGCGTCCCGACGCGATCCTCGCCTCCAACACCTCCTCCATCCCGCTGGTCAAGCTGGCCGTCGCGACCTCCCGTCCCGACCAGGTCATCGGGATCCACTTCTTCAACCCGGCCCCGGTGCAGCGGCTCGTCGAGGTGATCCCCGCGCTGACCACCTCCGAGGAGACGGTGCTGCGCGCGGAGGCCATGGTCCGGAAGGTGCTGGGCAAGCACCCCATCCGCGCCCAGGACCGCTCGGGCTTCGTGGTGAACGCGCTACTCATCCCGTATCTCCTCGCCGCCGTCAGAATGTACGAGTCGGGCATCGCGACCCGCGAGGACATCGACAACGGCATGGAGCTGGGCTGCGCCCATCCGATGGGCCCGCTCCGGCTCGCCGACCTGATCGGTCTGGACACCGTCGCCGCCATCGCGAATTCGATGTACACCGAATACAAGGAGCCGCTGTACGCCGCCTCCCCGCTGCTCCAGCGGATGGTGGACGCGGGCAGGCTCGGCCGCAAGACGGGCGCGGGCTTCTACCCGTACTCCGGCTGACCGACGCCCCGACGGCACCCCCCTCGACCAGCGGTCACCACCCTCCGTAACCCTGCTTCGCACGAGGTGTGCGGAGGGTGCTCGCATATGCCATTCGCACACCTGTTGCCGTTCGACGAACGGGAGTTGACTCGTCCCCGAAGAGGAGCACTCTCCGGAAACACTCTCCCGAACAGGAGCGGATACGTGGCCACCGATCCCGATCATTGCGTGGTCGTCGAGGGGTACGCCGAGTTACGTCGGGGCCTCGACGTCGGACTGGCGCGAACCGACGGCAGGATGGCGCTGCTGGCCCAGCGCAACGACCAGACCGACAAGGACGTGACCGATCTGGCCGCGCGCGTCGCGGCCCTGGAACACACCAGGTGGCCGCTGCCCGCCATCGCGGCGCTCTGCGCGCTGGGAGCGCTGGCGACGGCGGTCTGGCAGGCGCTCGGCCGCTGAGGCCGGGCGCCGCCCCGGGCTGGATCTAGTGCCCCTCCCGGCATGCTTTGCCAGTCACGGCACTAGCCCAGCCTCAAGTGATGGAGCATCAGCAGCCCGGCCGTCATGCTGGCGGCCGGGATCTCACCTCGGGCGATCATGTCCGGCACCAGTTTGAGCGGTACCCACTCCCGGCGCGAGGACTCGAAGTCGTCCTCGGGGTGACCGATGTACGTGGCCTCCTCCGACCAGTACAGATGGTGCCTGGCGTCGCTCAGGCCGTTGGACGGCTCGACCGTGAGCAGATGCCTCAGCGGTCCGGGGCGCCAGCCGGTCTCCTCCTCCATCTCGCGCGCCGCCGCGGTCTCGATGTCCTCGCCGTCCTCGACGACCCCCGCGGCCAGCTCCCAGCCCCAGCTGTCGGTGATGAAGCGGTGCCGCCAGAGCATCAGGACCTCGTTGGCCGGGTTGACGACGGTCGCCACGGCGACCGGGCGGAGCCGGATGAGGAAGTGGTCCAGATGCCGGCCGTCGGGGAGTTCGACATCCGCCAGATTGACGCTGAGCCAGCGGTTCTCATAGACGGTCTGCTCACTTAATTTCGTCCACTGCACGTTTCTGCCACCTTCCGACAAGTTGATGGCAATATCGCAGCAGCGGCACCCGCGCACGGCACCCCGCAGGGGGCTCACACAGGGGCTCACAGAGGATTTACAGCGGGACCCTCAGCGCCCCTTCGATCAGCTCGGCGGTCTCCTCCGCCTCACTGGAACCGCTGGCCATCAGCTGTTCCCGTACCTCCCGCAGCCGGTCCCGCAGCCGCTGGGACTCCATGCCCCGGGCGCGCTCCGCCATCTCCGCCGCCGTTCTGGCAGCTCGGTCGGGCTCCCCCTGTCGCAGCTCGATATGGCTGAGCATGGCGAGCCGGTGCACCCGGCCCCGGTCGTGCGCCGGGCTGTCCACGGCCGCCGCCGCGTGCACCCGCGCGGCGGCCAGCTCGCCGAGGCTGAGCAGCGCCTCCGCCACCTGGACATTGACCAGGCCCGGCTGGACGTAGCCCGTCTCATCGGGCTCCCGCCCCGGACGGATGCGCTCCGCCTCCGTCTCGGCCCGCCGGATGCAGCCGAGCGCCCCGGTCGCGTCACCCAGATGGGCGTACGACTTGGCCTGCATCGCGTACAGATCCGCGGCCAGCGCCGGGGTGATCTGGCGTCCGGCGGTCCGCAGCGCGGCCTCCGCGAAGGCGACGGCCTGGCGGTACTCCCCCATGTACAGCGACTGGTTGACCAGCAGAGCGATCACATACGCGCCGAGCCCCCGGTCGCCGCTGGCCTTGGCGAGGCGCAGCGCCTGGTGGAAGTAGCGCTGGGCGAGCCCGTGCGCGTCGGAGTCGTAGGCGCAGATCCCGGCCACCGCGACCAGCCCGCCGGTGGCGCGGTGCAGCTGTCGGCCCAGCGCGTCGTTGTACGCGCCGCGCAGCAGCGGCGCGGTCTCGGCGTTGAGGAAGCGGACGATCCTGGCGCGGGTGGCGACCCCGCCCGCCCTGCGGTACATCAGCTCGTAGTGCGCCCTGGCGGAGCGCAGCAGCTCGATGTCGGCGGGGCCGACCGTGGTGTACCCGGCGCGGGACACGTCGGAGTCCTCCGGCGGGTTCTCCCACTCCCAGACCGGCATCACGGCGGGGGTGCCGGTGACGGCGGGGGCGCCCACTATGTGCGGCCTGCGCTGTTCGTCGCAGCGCCACAGCGCGGTGGCCCGCTCCACGAATCCGGAGAGCGGGGTGCCGTGCTGGACGAACAGCTCCCCCGGGACGCCGAGTCCGATGGCGTCGAGGGTGAGCGGACGGCGCAGCCGGTCGCTGAGCACCGCGCAGATCAGGTCGGGCACCTGGCCGCGTGGCCGCTGGCCCTTCAGCCATCTGGACACGGCGGTGTGCTCGTACCTCAGGGTCAGTCCTCTCGCACGACCCGCCTGGTTGACCCGGGCGGCGAGACCGGCATGCGAGATGCCCGCTTCGTCGAGAAGGGAATCGAGCAGAGAATTGGGCTGCATGGTGCCCTCCGGTGGCTCGGCCGCGCATCAGCGTAGTGGAACGGGAAACACACGGGGTGTGAACGTAATGCCCGGAGCGACACCGCGCGCACCCTGCCGCACACGCCCCGGGGACGGTTGACTTCAATCGCCTCGCACACGAGGCGGGCCGGGCCGTCGGCTCCCCCTCGTACAGCGCGGCGGCCCGCCATCGCACCGTCCGCCCCGCCGGGCCTGCCCGACGCTCCGTCGGCGGGGCGGATGCCGGGCGGGCGGGGAGCAGGGCGGGTCAGCCGGGTCCGGCGAGAGCGCGGTCGTTGCGCAGGACGAGCAGCGCCATGTCGTCGGTGACCCGGCCGCCGGTGTGGTGCAGCAGGGCCGCGTGGACCTCGCGCACCACGGTGGCGGGTGTGGGCGGCGGCTGCGCCAGCGCGGCCACCGCCAGGGCGTCCCGCAGCCCGAAGAAGCGTCCTTCCGTGTCGCGGGCGTCCTCCGTGCCGTCCGTGTGCAGGACGAGCGTCTCGCCGGGCAGCAGCGGTCCGCACGGCTGCGGCAGCAGCTCCGTCGGCAGCGGTACGGCGCCGAGCGGCGGCAGCGGCTCCCCCGCCGCCAGCGGGGCGATGTCCCGGCCGAGCCGGTAGGGCCAGGGATGGCCGCAGTTGAGGGCCCGTACCTCCGCGTCCACCCCGATCTCCAGCAGCAGTACGGTCACGAACTCCTCGGCCGTGAGCGCGTCGTGCTCCTGGTCGCCCTGGGCCGGACGCTGCCGCAGATGGCGCTGGTGGGCCCGGTCCAGCCTGCGCAGCACCCCGTCGAGACCGCTCTCGTCGTGCGCGGCCTCCCGGAAACTGCCGAGGACCGCGGCGACCGCCCCGATCGCGGGGAGCCCGTGGCCGCGGACGTCCCCGATGACGACCCGGACCCCGTGGGCGGTGACGAGCGCCTCGTACAGATCGCCGCCGACATCGGCGGAGCGGGAGAACGAGATCTGCCGGGCGGCGAGCGCCAGTCCGTCGAGTCGTGACGGCAACGGCCTGATCAGCGTCTCCTGGGCGGCCCGCGCCACCGCCCGTACCTCGTCGAGCTCCAGCGCCGCGCGCCGTACCCGGGCGAGCAGATAGGCCACCACCGCGACGAAGGCCACGCAGGTCACGATGCGCGCGTCCAGCGTGTCGCGGGCGGAGCGCGGCCGGGTCAGCTCCCAGGTGATCACCAGCGAGAGCAGACCGCCCGGCACGGCGCACTCGACGAAGCCCCAGGAGACCGGCTCGTCCACGGTGCTGTCCGCGGAGGAGTCGTCCTCCGCGCTGGTCCGATTCATCCGTCGGCCCCCCTCGGCCGTCGGGCCGCTGGGGCCTGTCCGGCAAATAGCGCCGTCCACCCGTCGGGCGGGCCTGGCGGCGTCCGGTGCGTGCGACCGCCAGGCGGAGCATCGTCCTCGTACGGGAACGTACGAGGACGACTCCGACAACGCGGCGCGTGATGCGTGCCAGGCGTCGCCAGGCAGGCGAGAAGTGTCAGACATGCCCTGAGCCGCCCGGCGTACGTCGGCGGTCGTGGCCGGATCGATTGTGTCGATCACTGGTGCCCGATGGCGAACCCGGATCCCACTTCTCACTCGAACGAGTGAGGGGCACGTCCGGAGATCCGGACGCGCCCCTCACAGGCGGTCTCTCTGTCGAACAGCGCGCCGAAACGCGCAGGTAGGGCGTGTGTGCCCTAGGCTCCCCGCAGCACCGCCCCGGTGCGCTCGGCGGCGAGGGCGACCGCCGCGTCACGTGCGGCCGTCGCCTCCTCGACCGTCAGGGTGCGGTCCGTCGCGCGGAAGCGCAGGGCGTACGCGAGGGACTTGTGCCCCGCGCCGATCTGCTCACCCTCGAAGACGTCGAACAGCCGCAGCGACTCCAGGAGTTCGCCCGCGCCCTCGCGCAGCGCCCGCTCCACGTCGGCCGCCGGGACACCGGCCGGGACGACCAGCGCCACATCCTGCGTGGCGACCGGGTAGACGGAGATCCGGGGCGCCTGGAGCGCTCCGGTGGACGCCCGCTCCAGCAGATCGAGTTCGAGCTCCATGGCACAGGTGCGCTCGGGCAGTCCGAGCGCCTTGACGACCCGGGGGTGCAGCTCGCCCGCGTGGCCGACGAGGGTCTCCTCGCCGTCCACCGTGACGTACAGCTCCGCGCACCGGCCGGGGTGCCACGGCTCGTACTGTCCCGCGCGTACGGCCAGCTCGACGCCGGCCTCACGGGCGACGGTACGGGCCGCCTCGACGGCGTCCGCCCAGACGGCGGGGGTGCCCCGGCCCCACCAGCCGGCCTGCTCGCGCGTCCCGGCCAGGACGACCGCGACGCCGCGCGGCTGGCGCGGCAGCGCCGCGTCGAGCGCGGCGATCTCCGCGTCGGTCGGGCGCCGGTCGACGGGCAGGCGTACGGGTACGGACGCGTCGCCCGTGGGCCGGAAGACCAGTCCGGTCTCGAAGAGCGCCAGGTCGTGCGAGCCCCGGCCGTCGTTGCGACGGAGCGCGCCGAGGAGGCCGGGCAGCAGCGTGGTGCGCAGCGCGGGTTCCTCGTCGGAGAGCGGGTTGACGAGGGTGACCGTACGGCGGCGGTCGTCGTCGGCGGCCAGCCCGAGGGCGTCGAGCGCGGCGACGCCGGTGAACGGGTAGTTCAGCGCCTCGACATAGCCGGCCCCGGCGAGCGCGCGGCCCACGCGGCGGTGGAGCCGCTGGCGCTCGGTGAGCCCCCGGCCGGACGGCGGGGTGGGCAGCGTGGAGGGGAGGTTCTCGTACCCCTCCAGCCGGATGACCTCCTCGGCGAGGTCGTTGGGCGCGCGCAGGTCGGGGCGCCAGGAGGGCACGGTGACGATGAGCTCGTCCTGTCCGTACACGTCGCAGCCGACCTCCTGGAGCCGGCGGACGACGGTCTCCCGGCCGTAGCCGACGCCCGCGACGCGGTCGGGGTGGTCGGCGGGCATCACGACGGTGTGCGGCGCGGAGGGCGCGATGATCTCGGTGACCCCGGCCTCGGCGGAGCCGCCCGCGAGCAGCACCAGCAGGTCGACGGTCCGCTGTGCGGCGGCGGCCGTGGCCTGCGGGTCGGTGCCGCGCTCGAAGCGCTTGGACGCCTCGGAGGGCAGCTTGTGGCGGCGCGCGGTACGGGCGATGGAGATCGCGTCGAAGTGCGCGGCCTCGATGACCACCTCGGTGGTGCCGTGGACGGCGCCGGTCTCCGGGTCGGCCGTGGCGTCGGCGATCTCGGTGTTCGCCCCGCCCATCACCCCGGCGAGGCCGATCGGCCCCCGGTCGTCGGTGATGACCAGGTCCTGGGCGTCCAGGACGCGCTGGGCTCCGTCGAGTGTGGTGATCTTCTCGCCGGGGTGGGCGCGCCGGACGCCGATCGGGCCTTCCAGCCGCGCGCGGTCGTACGCGTGCAGCGGCTGGCCCAGCTCCAGCATCACGTAGTTGGTGATGTCGACCGCGAGGGAGATCGGCCGCATCCCGGCCTTCTGGAGCCGGCGCCGCAGCCAGATGGGGCTGTGCGCCTCCGGGTCGAGGCCGGTGACCGTACGGGCCGTGAAGCGGTCGCAGCCCATCGGGTCGGCGATCTTCACGGAGTGGCCGAACGCGTTGGGCGCGGGGACGTCCAGCAGCGCCGGATCGCGCAGCGGCAGCCCGTACGCGATGGCGGCCTCGCGGGCGACACCGCGCAGCGAGAGGCAGTAGCCCCGGTCGGGGGTGACGGCGATGTCGAGGACCTCGTCCACCAGCTCCAGGAGCGCGATGGCGTCAGTGCCGGGCTCGTACTCGGGCGGGAGCACGATGATGCCGCCCGAGCCGTCGTCGCCCATGCCCAGCTCGTCGCCGGAGCAGATCATGCCGTGCGAGGTCCTCCCGTACGTCTTGCGCGCGGCGATGGCGAAGTCGCCGGGCAGGACCGCGCCGGGCAGGACCACGACGACCTTGTCGCCGACCGCGAAGTTCCGCGCGCCGCAGACGATCTCCTGCGGCTCGCCGGTGCCGTTGGCCGTACCGACGTCCACCGTGCAGAAGCGGATGGGCTTCTTGAAGCCCTCCAGCTCCTCGATGGTGAGGACCTTGCCGACGGCCAGGGGGCCCTTGAGGCCTGCGCCGAGCTGCTCGACGGTCTCGACCTCCAGACCGGCGGAGACGAGCTTGGCCTGTACGTCACGGCCGGTCTCCGTCGCCGGCAGGTCGACGTACTCCCGCAGCCAGGAAAGCGGGACGCGCATCAGATCTCCATCCCGAACGGCCGGGTGAACCGGACGTCACCCTCGACCATGTCTCGCATGTCTTCGACGTTGTGGCGGAACATCAGCATCCGTTCGATGCCGAACCCGAAGGCGAATCCGCTGTACTTCTCGGGGTCGACACCGCAGGCGGTGAGGACCTTGGGGTTGACCATGCCGCAGCCGCCCAGCTCGATCCAGCCCTCGCTGCCGCAGGTGCGGCAGGGCTGGTCGGGGTTGCCGACGGAGGCGCCGCGGCAGACGTAGCAGACCATGTCCATCTCGGCGGACGGCTCGGTGAACGGGAAGAAGTTCGGCCGGAGCCGGGTCTTCATGTCCGGGCCGAAGAGCGCCTGGACCATGTGGTCCAGGGTGCCCTTGAGGTCGGCCATGGTGAGGCCCTCGTCGACGGCGAGCAGCTCGATCTGGTGGAAGACCGGGGTGTGTGTGGCGTCCAGCTCGTCCGTGCGGTAGACCCGCCCGGGGCAGACGACGTACACCGGCGGCTCACGGTCGAGCAGCGCGCGGGCCTGGACGGGCGAGGTGTGGGTACGCAGCACCACACCGGACTCGTCGTCCGCCGTCCCCTCGGGACCCCGGACGAAGAAGGTGTCCTGCATCTGGCGCGCCGGGTGGTCGGGGACGAAGTTGAGCGCGTCGAAGTTGAACCACTCGGCCTCCGCCTCGGGGCCCTCGGCGACCTCGTAGCCCATGGCCACGAAGACGTCCGCGACCCGCTCCATGAGGGTGGTCAGCGGGTGACGGGCGCCGGCGACGGTCCGGTCGTACGGCAGCGTGACATCCACCGCCTCCTCGACCAGCACCCGGGCGTCGCGCTCGGCCTCCAGCTCCGCCTGGCGGGCGGCGAGCGCCTTGCTGACGGCGCCGCGCGCCTGGCCCACGCGCTTGCCGGCCTCGGCCTTGGCCTGCGGCGGCAGCGCGCCGATCTCCCGGTTGGCGAGGGCCAGCGGCGAGGTGCCCGCGGTGTGCGCGGTCTTCGCGTGGGTGAGCGCGTCGAGGTCACCGGCGGCGGCGAAGGCGGCGAGCGCCTCGTCCCGCATCCGCTCGATGTGTTCCGGTTTCAGTGCCTCGACCTCGACCGGGTCGTATGACTTGTTGGGTGCGGACATCTCTTCCCGTACTTCCGATTGGCTGGCGAAACGACCCTGCTCGATCACTGGGGGCGCGAAGGCGCGAAGGTGCCAAAGGTCGAGTCTAAAGGTCGTACGAAGGTGGAGGAGCCCGTGGGCGTCCCGGAGCCTGTCAGCTGAGATAGGCCGGAGCGCCGACGGGCAGGATAAATCGGAACTGGGCGCCGCCGCCGGGCCCCCGGCCGACGGTGATCGTCCCGCCGTGCGCCTCGACGATGCCCTTGACGATATAGAGGCCGAGCCCGGTCCCGCCGCGCTTGCTGCCCCGCCAGAAGCGGGTGAAGACGCGGCTCATCGACTCCTCGGGGATGCCGGGGCCCTCGTCGCACACGGTGACAACCGTTCCCTTCTCGGTCTGCGCCGCGTGGCTGATGTCCGCGGCGGCCACCTCGATGGTGACGGTTCCCTCGCCGTGGCGCACCGCGTTTTCCAGCAGATTGCCGAGGACCTGGTCGATCTTGTCGGGATCCGCCCACAGATCGGGCAGCGGCTGCTGTATCCGTACGAGGAAACGGTCCGGGGACTGCCCCGAGGTGGTGTGCGACTGGACGTGCCGCGTCACGGCCGCGCCGATGTCGACGGGCTGCCTGCGCAGCTCCAGCCGCCCGGAGTCGATCCGGGAGATGTCGAGCAGTTCGGCGATCAGCCGGGTCACCCGGTTCGCGTCGGCGTCGACGGTCTCCAGCATCAGCCGCTTCTGGTCGTCGGTGAACCGCTCCCACTTGGCGAGCAGCGTCGCCGTGAACCCCTTGACGGAGGTCAGCGGGGAGCGCAGCTCGTGCGCGACGGTGGCGATCAGCTCGGAGTGGCTCAGCTCGGTGCGCCGCCGGGCCTCCGTGCCCCGTACGCAGACGACCAGCCGGTGGAGGGGGCCGGTCGGGTACGCGCGTACGTAGCGGGCGGAGACCAGCACCTCACGGCCGCCGGGCAGCAGGAGATTGCGCTCGGGCTGCCCGACCCGGGTGGCGAGCCCGCCGTACGGGTCGGTCAGGGTCCACCAGCGGCGGCCCTTGAGGTCCTCCAGCGGCAGCGCCCGCTCCAGCGGGTGGCCGAGGGCGGCGGCGCGGGGTACGGCGGTGATCCGGACGGCCGCCGCGTTGAAGCAGACGACCCGGCCGGTCTCGTCGGCGACGATCAGCCCGTCGGGGAGGTCGTCCGGGTCGATCCCGGTCCCCGTCACGCCGGTCGCCGGAGCACACGGTAAGGCTCCCTGGACAGCGGCGGACCTGCTCGCCCCGACCGTCATACGCGCATCCCACCTCTTCCGCGTAGCTCAGTGGGTACCCGGAAACACCACACTACTAGCCGTACGTGACCGGGCGAACCCCCCTCAATGTGTGCCGCGTACCCGCTGGGCGCGCGCTGAGGCATAGAGACATACGGCCGCGGCGGTCGCCAGGTTCAGACTCTCGGCCTTTCCGTGGATCGGCACCCGCACCACCGCGTCCGCCAGTGCCCGGGTCTCCGCCGGCAGTCCCCAGGCCTCGTTGCCGAAGACCCAGGCGGTCGGGGTGGCCATGGTGCCCGCGTCCAGTTCGTCGTCGAGGTCGTCCTGGCCCGCGCCGTCCGCGGCGAGGATCCGCACCCCGGCGTCCTTGAGCCCCTGGACGGCCTGTTCGACGGGGACACCGACCGTGACCGGCAGATGGAAGAGCGAGCCGGCCGAGGCCCGGACCGACTTGGGGTTGTAGAGATCGACGGAGGCGTCGGTGAGGACGACGGCGTCGGCGCCCGCCGCGTCGGCGCAGCGCAGCACCGTACCGGCGTTGCCGGGGTCGCGGACATGGGCCAGTACGGCGACGAGCCGGGGGCGGGCCCGCAGGATGTCCTCGAACGGCGCGTCGAGGAAGCGGCAGACGCCGAGCAGCCCCTGCGGGGTGACGGTCTGGGAGACCTCGGCGAGCACCGCGTCGGGCGCGTAGTGCACCCGGGCGCCGGTGTCCCGGGCCGCGTCGACGATGTCGGCGTACCGCTCGGCGGCCTCGACCGTGGTGAACAGCTCGGTCAGGGTGGGTTCCCCGCCGCTTCCGCGGTGGGCCACCGCCTCCCGTACGGCCTGCGGCCCCTCGGCGATGAACCGGCGCTCCTTGACCCGGAAGGCGCGCTTGGCGAGCCTTCTGGCGGCCGTGACGCGCGGGGAGCGCGGGGAGATCAGCTCGGGCGTGCCCATCGGCGGCGGTTCTCACTATCTGGTGGCGGCGGAAACAGGTCCGCACAGGGGAACGTACGGGTGGAACGCGCCGGACCCGCAGGCGCGATGCCTGCGGGTCCGGCGGAGAGCACATGCTGCCCGATCGTGATCAGGCGGCGGCCTTCGGAGCGTTGACGTCGCTCGGAAGGGCCTTCTGGGCGACCTCGACCAGCGCGGCGAACGCGTTGGCGTCGTTGACGGCCAGCTCGGCGAGGATCTTGCGGTCCACCTCGATGTTGGCGGCCTTCAGACCCTGGATGAAGCGGTTGTAGGTGATGCCGTTGGCGCGGGCAGCGGCGTTGATCCGCTGGATCCACAGCTGACGGAAGTCGCCCTTGCGCTTCTTGCGGTCGTTGTAGTTGTAAACGAGGGAGTGGGTGACCTGCTCCTTCGCCTTGCGGTACAGGCGCGAGCGCTGACCGCGGTAACCGCTGGCAGCCTCCAGGATCGCCCGGCGCTTCTTGTGGGCGTTTACTGCCCGCTTGACGCGTGCCACGTGTTAACTCCTTGTAGCTGGATCGCGGTGGTGACGCGACCCGAGAACGGCATGGTCCAGGTAAGTAGGGGGCCCGGGAGGGGCCGCGCTACTAGATACCGAGAAGCTTCTTGGCCTTGGCGGCGTCGCCCGGCGCGAGCTCGACCGTGCCGGCGAGGCGACGGGTCAGGGTGGAGGGCTTGTGCTCCAGGAGGTGGCGACGGCCCGCGCGCTGGCGCAGGATCTTGCCACTGCCGGTCACACGGAACCGCTTCTTCGCACCACTGTGGGTCTTGTTCTTCGGCATGACGCCGTTCTCTTCTCGTCGGTGGCGCTCCCAGCCGGTCGTTTCCGACCGGCGCACGGGAGCGTCAGATCTCTGGTGTGTGGTTTCCGTACGGAGCCGGGGCCTGCCTGGATGGCACCCCCACGGTTCACGCGTCGGAAGACGCCTCGGCCGGGGCTTCGGCGGCGGCTTCGGTCTCGGCCGGGGCGTCGGCCGACTCCTCTGTCGCGTAGCCCTGGCGCTCGGCCTTGCGGGCGGCCTGCGCCTCGCGAGCCTCGGCCATGGCCTCGGTCTTCTTCTTGTGCGGGCCCAGAACCATGATCATGTTCCGGCCGTCCTGCTTCGGGTTGGACTCGATGAAGCCGAGCTCCTCGACATCCGAAGCGAGACGCTGGAGCAGTCGGAAGCCCAGCTCGGGGCGGGACTGCTCACGACCACGGAACATGATCGTGATCTTGACCTTGTCACCCTGCTTGAGGAACCTGACGACGTGACCCTTTTTGGTGTCGTAGTCGTGCGGGTCGATCTTCGGCCGGAGCTTCATTTCCTTGATGACCGTGTGCGCCTGGTTCTTGCGCGCCTCACGGGCCTTCATGGCCGACTCGTACTTGAACTTCCCGTAGTCCATGAGCTTGCACACGGGCGGACGGGCTGTCGCCGCGACCTCGACCAGGTCCAGGTCGTACTCCTGCGCAAGCTCCAGGGCCTTGGCGAGCGGGACAATGCCCACCTGCTCACCACTGGGACCGACAAGTCGCACTTCGGGAACGCGAATCCGGTCGTTGATGCGGGGCTCGGCGCTGATGGATCCTCCTCGGTAGCACCACACGACTGTCTGGCAGACAGCCGCGTAACGTCTGTTTACAGACCAACCGCGGCGGAACATCAAAAATGCCCCGGACGGCACACAGGCAGGAGCTCCTCGAATACCGGAGCACCGCCGTGCAGCTACCACGGGGCGCATCGGGCAGTTCCATCGTCCGTACGGAACGATGGGGACTGCCTGACCGGTGACCCGCCGCCCGGTAGGGGCAGCCAGGTGGGAGATCGGAGCCTCCACTTGTGGGCCGGGCACACACGTGTCCGACCGGTCGTTCCAAAAGCTTAGCATCCGCGCGGGGCTTGTGCTAAGTCGTGGGTACACGCCCACTCCCCCGAACGGTCCCGTCCCCCCGTACGCCTATCGTGTGACGCATGAGCGACGCGACCCCACCCCAAGACACCCCCGGCTATGACGCCATGGCCCGCGACATCGCGGAGGTGCCCGCCGTCGAGGTGATCGTCACGGTCGCGGTGAACCTGATGAGCGCCGCCGCCGTCAAGCTCGGTCTGACCGAGGAGGGCGACGAGCACAAGGACCTGGACGAGGCGCGCAAGCTGGTCCACGCGCTGGCCGGGCTGATGGACGCGAGCGCGACGGAGATCAGCTCGTTCCACGCGGCGCCGCTGCGCGACGGGCTGAAATCGCTCCAGCTGGCGTTCCGTGAGGCGTCGGTCGTACCGGACGAGCCCGGACAGGGCCCCGGTGAGAAGTACACGGGCCCGGTCTACGGCTGACCGGCTCTTCCTTACCTCCGTACGAACAGGGGCTCGCCCGGTGGGGCGGTCTCGGCCGGCAGCAGCGCCAGGTCGAGTCCGCGTACCAGGCGGGCCCTCAGTACGTCGTCGGCCGCCAGCGCCCCGGCGATCCTGCGGGCCGCCTCCGCCGGGGCCGCGGCCGGGTCCAGTACGAGCGCGAGGGTGCCGTCCGCGCTGCCCGGACCCAGATGGGCCCGGACCACCGCGGGCTCGGCGGCGACGGCCGCCCGCACCGCCGCCACCACGGCGGGGTCCGCCAGCGGATCGGCGCTGGTGCGCCCCTCGGCGAGCGCGCGCAGAGCGGCCCCGGTGAGCTGGTAGGTGACGGGCCCCGCCAGATCCAGCACCAGGGTGTCCGCCTTCTCGTGCGCGGCGGCCCGGAGCGCCTGGTGCAGCGGTACGGCGACGGGCCGCGCCTGCGGGTCCCAGCGCGCCAGCGCCTCGGTGGAGGTGAAGGCGGGCAGCGCGCGCCGGTCCCCCGCCCGCAGCGTCGGCACGGCCATGTCGCTGGTCTTCTCGCGGCGCAGCCCCGTCGCCGGGTCCTCCTCCACCTCCCCGAGCACCGCGACCACGGGCACCAGCAGCCTGGCCCCCCGGAGCGCGGCCAGCACCCGCCCCTCGGCCCCGGGCGCCGACCGGTCCGGCTCCCACGCGGCGAGCGCCGCCGTCAGGGCGGGATCGGCGGTGCCGTCGTCGTCGGAGAAACCGGGGTCGGGGATGTTCTTGAGGGTCACCGGATCAGCCTAGGGGCTGTCCGACACATGGCGCCGTCCGCCCCCTTGGGGCGGGGCCCGGCGGCGTCCGGTGCGTGCGATCGCAAGGCGGTGGGGGGAGGCGGCCGAGGGAGTGCGTGCCAGGCGTCGCCGGCTCTGGAGGCACCTCCCGGCCGAAGGCCGGGGGAGGGATTTGTCGGACAGCGCCTGGTCAGGCCGTGGTCCGCGCGGTGGGCCGGGCGGTCGCGCGCAGGAGCGAACCGCTCAGAGGCGGGGGCCGACCCGTCTGACGCCGCCGCGCCACAGGAGGACCGCGCAGGCCAGCAGCAGCGCGCCCGCTCCGCCCGCCATCGGCGCGAGCCAGACGGCGGGCTCCGGCTCCTCGCGCGGGACGGCGGGGCCGCTGCCGAAGTACTGCTTGTCGTAGCTCGCGGCGTCGGCGGCCTCGGTCTTCAGATCCGTACGGGAGAGCTTCGCGCCCGCCGCGATCGCGGCCGCCGGGTCGACGAATCCGTACCCCTTGGAGTCGTCGCGGCCGCCCTCGGGGTGGTCGCGGGCGGTGTCGGCGAGGAGCTTCTTGATCTGGGCGGGGGTCAGACCGGGGTGCGCGGAGCGTATGAGCGCGACGGCTCCGGAGACGAAGGCCGCGGCGGCGCTGGTGCCCCAGCCCTCGTAGTAGCGCCGGTCGGGGTCGGCGATGACGACGTCGACACCGGGGGCGCTGACGGTGGCGTACCAGCGGCGGGTGGAGAACGCGGCGCGGGTGCCGTCGCGGTCGACGGCCGTCACGGCGATCACGCCGGGGTAGGCGGCCGGGTAGGAGACGCGGTCGCCCTTCTCGCCTCCGTTGCCCGCCGAGGCGACGACGACGGCGCCCTTGTCGAGCGCGTAGCGGACGGCGGCGTCCTCGCCGGGTTCGGGGTGGGCGGACTCGCTGTCGTCGCCCAGGGAGAGGTTGATGACGTCGGCGCCCTGGTCGGCGGCCCAGCGGATGCCCTCGGCGAGCGCGCCTCCTTTGGAGGTGCGCGCCTTGGCGCGGGCCGGGTCGGTGCCTTCGAGGATGACCCGGACGGGGAGGATCCTCGCCTCGGGGGCGATCCCGAGGACGCCCTCGGAGCGGTTGAGCCCGTGGCCGTGTCCGGCGATGATCCCGGCCATGGCGGTGCCGTGCCGGGCCCAGGAGCGGTCGCCGCTCACGGCGCCGAAGCCGATCAGGTCCTTGCCGGGGAGTACCTGTCCTTCGAGGTCGGGGTGGCTGTCGTCGACGCCGGTGTCCAGGACCGCGACCGTGACGCCGGTGCCCTGGGCGCTGCGCCAGGCCACTTCGGTGTGCAGGGCGTCCAGGGCCCACTGCCGGGCCCGTATCGCGTCGGCGTGCGCCGGGGTCGCGGGCAGCAGCAGGAAGGACGTGGCGGCGAGCACGGCGGCGAGGCGGCGGGGCCGGGCCGGCCTGGGGGTCATCGTCATGGGTCCTCGTCGGTGGGCTGATCGGGGTCCGGGCCGGGGCGGTGTCGTCCGGCTCAGGGCTGTTCGACGGTGCCGATGCTGACGGTCTTGCGCAGGGCGCGTTCGATACGGTCCGCGATGCCCTGGGCCTCATGGCCGAGGCCCGCCTGCGCGGGCGCGGTCGTGGCCCCGGCGACCATGGCCTGCCGTGCGGGCTGGGGCGCCGTGAACGTACGTCCGTCGGCGAAGCCGGAGACGGCGTACACGACGACGGGCGCCTCGGTGAGGACGTTCACCGTCCAGCTGGCGCGCTGCGCGTCGCCGAACGCGGCGGCGGGCGTGTCCTTGACCGGGAACGTACGGGGCATCAGGTCGGCGCGGTCGGCCAGGTCCTCGTCCCGGAAGCGGGTGCGCAGGGCGGCCGTCGTGGTGGCGTCGCCCTCGGTGAAGACGAGCCCGACCGTGGTGACGCTGCTCGATGTGGCGTCCACATAGGTGGCGCGCAGCACGCGCGCGCAGCCGACCGGGCGCAGGGCGGTGAGCAGCAGCGGGTCGAGCGCGCGGGCGCAGCCGCTGTCGGGGGCGACCCCGACCCGGGTCCAGTCGCGGTCCGAGCCGCCGGGGCCCGCGCCGTCCCCCGTGAGGGTGGTCGGGAAGAGGCTGTTGACGGGAACGCTGTGCCACAGGGCGCGTGCCGTGGTGAAGCCGTCGCGGACGGCGGGCTCGGCGGCGGAGTCGCCGGTCAGCCAACTGCCGGTGACGGCGCCGCCGATGAGCCCGAGGCCGAGCACGGCACAGACCACGGCGGCGGCGGTCCTGCCGGGGTGCCGCGCGGGCACGGGCACCAGCGTGGCGTACTCCGGCGGGGACGGCCAGGGGTACGGCGGCGCGACCGGCCGCTCCGGTACGGCCGGCGGTGCGGGGACCTCGGATCCCGGTACGGGCGGCGGGGGCGTCCGTACCGGAGCGCGCGCCGGCCGTACGAAGGACACCGGCGGGGGGACAGCCGGTGTCGGGGCGCCGTAGACGGGCCGCCGGACCTCGGAGGGCGCGGCCGGGCGGGCCGGGGGCGGGGTCCGGTCCGGGGACTGCGCGGGGATGCGCAGCGGGGGCGGGCGCAGCCGCCGGCCGTCGGCGACGCGGGCCGCCGCGGGCGAGACGCCCGCGCGCCGGGGGTCCGCCGGGGCGTCGGCGGAGGGGGTGGCCGGGCCGGGGGCGCGGGGCGGGGTCGTGGGGCGGGGTGGTACGGGAGCGCGTGGTGCCTCGGTGCTCATCCGCCCCCCAGTGCCGCCTGTGTCGATCCGGTCCTCGTGCCGGTCGGTCCTCGTGCCGGTCGCCGTACGGAGCAGGCCCGTTCGACGCGGCGTGTGCGTCACTCTACGGGCTGGAGCGGGCCCGGCGGGAACGACCGCGTGGGCCGGGGCATATCTGGCCCGGATCATCCCCCTACCCGCGCGTAATCATGTCTGGCAAGCTGCGGGCCATGAATTCGCGTGCCAGTGACCGGACCCGGTACGACCGGGCCACCGCCCATCTCGACGCACCGCTCGCCATCGTCGACCTCGACGCGTTCGACGCCAACGCCGACGATCTCGTCCGGCGGGCCGGCGGCAAGCCCGTCCGGGTGGCCAGCAAGTCCGTGCGCTCCCGGGCGCTGCTGGAACGCGTCCTGGCCCGTGCGGGGTTCGCGGGGATCATGTCGTTCACGCTGGCGGAGTCGCTGTGGCTGGCGCGCGCCGGGTTCGAGGACGTGCTGCTCGCCTATCCGTCGGCGGACCGCGCGGGCTACGCCGAACTCGCCGCCGATCCCGAGCTCGCCGCCGCCGTCACCGTGATGGCCGACGATCCGACGCAGCTCGATCTGATCGACGCGGCCCGCGCGGGCGGTCGCGAGGAGATCAGGGTCTGTCTGGAACTCGACACGTCCTTGCGGATGCTGGGTGGCCGGATCCGGATCGGCGCGCTGCGCTCCCCGCTGCGCGAACCGGCCCAACTGGCCGAGCTGGCCCGGTCGGTGGCCCGCCGCCCCGGTTTCCGGCTGGTCGGGCTCATGGCGTACGAGGGCCATGTGGCCGGGGTCGGGGACGCGCTGGCGGGGCGGCCGCTGCGGTCGCGGGCGATCCGGCTGATGCAGTCCGCCGCCCGCCGGGAGCTGGCGGAGCGGCGCGCGGCGGTGGTGCGGGCGGTGCGGGCGGTCGTACCGGACCTGGAGTTCGTCAACGGCGGCGGCACGGGCAGTGTCCAGCACACGGCGGCCGAGGCGGCGGTGACGGAGATCGCCGCGGGCTCGGGGCTCTACGTACCGAGGCTCTTCGACAACTACACCTCGTTCACGGGCCGTCCGGCCGCCCTGTTCGCGCAGCCGGTGGTGCGCAGGCCCGGGGTCGGGGTGGTGACCGTGCTCGGGGGCGGCTATCCGGCGTCGGGGGCGGCGGGCCGGGACCGGCTGCCGGTGCCGTATCTGCCGGAGGGGCTGCGGTACGACGGCCGGGAGGGGCCCGGTGAGGTGCAGACTCCGCTGCTCGGCTCCCCGGCCGACGATCTGCTGATCGGCGACAAGGTGTGGTTCCGGCACGCCAAGGCGGGCGAGCTGTGCGAGCGGTTCGACACCTTGCGGCTGATAGAGGGCGACCGGGTGGTCGGGTCCGTACCGACCTACCGGGGCGAGGGGCTCGCCTTCCTCTGAGCGCGCTGTGTCCACGGCCCGTCAGGGGCCGATGGAGCTGTCCCCGCCCCCCGAGGCGTCGCCGATCGGGCGGATGGACCGGGCGATCTCGTCCGTCCCGGTGAGCGGCGGCGCCTCGGGCCCGGCCTCGAAGGCGAAGCGGACGACGACCAGCGACTCGGTGCCGACGGTCGAGGGGAAGACCAGCGACTGGACGGAACCGCCGGGAAGGGTGGTGGAGGGTCGGTCCGAGGCGCTGCCGGTGGCCGCCGCGCGGTCCCGGTCGCCGTCGCCGAAGGGGTTGACGGCCACCGTCACGATCACCGCCGCGAGGGCCGCCCCGGCGGCCAGGGCCAGGAGCGGGCCGTTCCTCCGCTTCCCACCGGAAGGCGGCCGGGGCGGGAGACCCGCCCCGGGCTGTCGTACATGACCGGTCCGGGCGGTCCCGTCCCACCAGCGTTCGGTGGACGGGAGACCCGGATCGGGATACCGGCCCGGCGGGGTCGTCATGCTCATCGACCCAGCTGGTGGAGGCCCTACATCGGGGTGACGTACGCCCCCGCGATACCGCCGTCGACCAGGAAGTCCGTGGCGTTGACGAACGACGAGTCGTCACTGGCGAGGAACGCGACGGCCGCCGCGATCTCCTCCGCGGCGGCGAAGCGGCCCACCGGAATGTGCACCAGCCGGCGCGCGGCCCGCTCCGGGTCCTTCGCGAACAGCTCCTGGAGCAGCGGGGTGTTGACAGGGCCCGGGCACAGCGCGTTGACGCGGATGCCCTCCCGGGCGAACTGCACCCCGAGTTCGCGGGACATCGCGAGCACCCCGCCCTTGGAGGCGGTGTACGAGATCTGGGAGGTCGCCGCGCCCATCCGGGCCACGAAGGAGGCGGTGTTGATGATGGAGCCCCGGCCCTGGCGGCGCATATAGGGGAGGGCGGCCTTGCAGCACAGGTACACGGAGGTGAGGTTGACCTCCTGGACCCGCTTCCAGGCTTCGAGGCCGGTGGTCAGGATCGAGTCGTCGTCGGGGGGCGAGATGCCCGCGTTGTTGAAGGCGATGTCGACGCTGCCGTAGGTGTCGAAGGCGGTCTTGAAGAGCGCCTCGACCTGCTCGGGGTCGGTGACGTCGACCTTGACGAAGATCCCGCCGACCTCTTCGGCGGCGGCCTTGCCCGCCGTCTCGTCGATGTCGCCGCAGACGATGTGCGCGCCCTCGGAGGCGAGCCGGCGCGCGGTGGCGAGACCGATGCCGCTGCCGGCTCCGGTGATGACGGCCGTACGTCCCACCAGACGGCGGCAGACGATGGCGTCCTGAGGGTCGGTCGAGGTGTTGCCGGTCATGTGTTCAGGCCTCCGTGCTGAGGAAGACGTTCTTGGTCTCGGTGAAAGCGGTCAGGGCGTCGGGGCCCAGTTCGCGGCCGAGTCCCGACTGTTTGTAGCCGCCGAACGGTGTCCCGTAGCGGACGGCGCTGTGCGAGTTGACGGACAGGTTCCCGGCGGCGACAGCGCGCGAGACCCGCAGGGCGCGGCCGACGTCCCGGGTCCAGATCGATCCGGCGAGGCCGTAGTCGGTGGCGTTGGCCAGCCGGACGGCGTCCGCCTCGTCCTCGAAGGGCAGGACGACGGCGACCGGTCCGAAGACCTCCTCGGTGGCGACCGGGGAGTCGGCGGCGGCGTCGGTGAGGACGGTCGGCGGGAACCAGAACCCGGGGCCCTCGGGCGCGCTGCCCCGGATGCCCCGCGCGGCCCCGTCGACGTACGACCGTACCCGCTCCAGCTGGACCGCCGAGATCAGCGGGCCCATCTGGGTCCGCTCGTCGGAGGGGTCGCCGACGACGACGGACTCCACGGCGGGGGCGAGCAGTTCGAGGAACCGGTCGTGGACCTCGCGCTGGACGAGGATGCGGGTACGGGCACAGCAGTCCTGGCCCGCGTTGTCGAGGAAGGACATCGGGGCCGAGGCCGCGGCCTGTTCGAGGTCGGCGTCGGCGAAGACGATGTTGGGGCTCTTGCCGCCGAGTTCGAGGGTGACGCGTTTGAGGAGACCGCTGCTCTTCGCCATGATCCGCTTGCCGACCCGGGTGGAGCCGGTGAAGACGATCTTGGCGATGCCGGGGTGCTCGACCAGAGCGTCGCCCGCGACCTCGCCCGCACCGGGGAGGACCTGGAAGAGGCCCTCGGGGAGCCCGGACTCCAGGGCGAGTTCGGCCAGCCGGAGCGCGGTGAGCGGGGTGGTCTCGGCGGGCTTGAGGAGGACGGCGTTGCCCGCCGCGAGGGCCGGGGCGGTGGCCCAGGCGGCGATCGGCATGGGGAAGTTCCAGGGGGCGATCACGCCGATGACGCCGAGCGGTTCGAGCAGGGTGATGTCGAGGCCGCCCGCGACGGGGATCTGCCGGCCGGTGAGCCGTTCCACTCCCCCGGCGGAGTAGTCCAGCAGGTCGCGGACGTTGCCCGCCTCCCAGCGGGCGTTGCCGATGGTGTGACCGGCTTCGCGGACCTCCAGGCGGGCCAGTTCCTCCAGGTGCTCGTCGACGACGACGGCGAAGCGGCGCAGCGCCCTGGCCCGGTCGGCGGGGGCCGCGGCGGCCCATCGGCGCTGGGCGGCGGCCGCCCGGCGTACGGCGGAGTCGACCTCGTCGCGGGTGGTCGCCGGGACGGTGGCGACCGTCTCTCCGGTGGCCGGGTCGAGCACCCGGTGTGCGGCGGCGGGTTGTTCCTGCACGTCGTTGTTCCTCACAGACGTTCGAAGGAGCGGCGAAGCTCCCAGTCGGTCACCGCGGCGTCGAAGGCCTCCACCTCGACGCGCGCCATATTGCGGTAGTGCGCCACGACCTCGTCGCCGAAGGCCGCGCGGGCGATGGGACTGTTCTCCCACAGCTCGGCGGCCTCGCGCAGGGTGGTGGGTACATGGGGGTAGTCGGCGCCGTAGGCGTTGCCCGCGCACGCCTCGGGGAGTTCGAGTTCGTTCTCGATGCCGTGGATCCCGGCGGCGACCAGACCGGCGACGGCCAGATGCGGGTTGACGTCCCCGCCGGGCAGCCGGTTCTCGAAGCGCAGGGAGCGGCCGTGGCCGACGACGCGCAGGGAGCAGGTGCGGTTGTCGTAGCCCCAGGCGACGGCGGTGGGGGCGAAGGATCCGGGCTGGAAGCGTTTGTACGCGTTGATGGTGGGCGCGTACAGCAGGGAGAAATCGCGCAACGCGGCGAGCTGGCCCGCCAGGAAGTGGCGCATGACGGGCGACATGCCGCCGGGGCCGTCCCCGGCCATGGCGTTGGTGCCGTGTCCGTCCTGGAGCGAGAGGTGGATATGGCAGGAGTTGCCCTCCCGCTCGTTGTACTTGGCCATGAAGGTGAGCGACACGCCCTCCTGGGAGGCGATCTCCTTGGCGCCGGTCTTGTAGACGGTGTGCTGGTCGCAGGTGACGAGGGCTTCGTCGTACTTGAAGGCGATCTCGTGCTGGCCCGGGTTGCACTCGCCCTTGGCGGATTCGACGGTCAGTCCCGCGGTGGCCATCTCGTTGCGGATCCGGCGCAGCAGGGGTTCGACCCGGCCGCCGCCGAGGATGGAGTAGTCGACGTTGTACTGGTTGGCGGGGGTGAGGCCGCGGTAGCCGCTGTCCCAGGCATGCTCGTAGCTGTCCTTGAAGACGATGAACTCCAGCTCCGTGCCGACGTGCGCGGTGTAGCCGTGTCCGGCGAGGCGCTCCAGCTGGCGGCGGAGGATCTGGCGGGGCGCGGCGACGACGGGGGAGCCGTCGCTCCAGGCGAGGTCGGCGAGGAGCAGCACCGTGCCCTCGTTCCAGGGGACGCGGCGCAGGGTGGAGAGGTCGGGGCGCATGGCGAAGTCGCCGTAGCCGCGCGCCCAGGAGGACATCTCGTATCCGTCGACGGTGTTCATGTCGGTGTCGACGGCGAGCAGGTAGTTGCAGCCCTCGGTGCCGTGTTCCAGGACATCGGTGAGGAAGAACGAGGCGGCCAGCCGCTTGCCCTGGAGGCGGCCCTGCATATCGGGGAAGGCCAGGACGACGGTGTCGATCTCGCCGCTCGCCACGAGGACACGCAGTTCCTCGACGCTGAGCGGGGGTGTGCGGTCTGCCACGGGGGTGCTCCTCCTTCGACCAGCCGGAAGCCATAAGGTATTCCCGTAGACCATTTCTTGGGAAGGGGAAACGGCGACGTGACGGAGAACAGCGAGCCGATGGACCCGCCGGACGCGGACGCGCTGACCCCGGTACTGCGGCCCGTACGGGCGGGAAACGGCTTCGAAGAGGCGCTGGAGCAGATCCTGCGGATCGTCCGGCTCGGTCTGGTGTCCGGCGGGGAGCGGCTGCCGGCCGAGCGGGAGCTGGCGGAGCGGCTGGGGATCAGCCGGGTCACGCTGCGCGAGGCGCTCAAGGTCCTCCAGGACCAGGGCCTGCTGGAGAGCCGGCGCGGCCGGTACGGCGGGACCTTCGTGCTGCCCCGGCCCGCCGCGCCCGCCGTGGGCGCCGAGCGGGAGCTGCGGCGGCGGGTGGCCGGTCTGGACATCGAGGACGTGCTGCGCTTCCGCGAGGTGCTGGAGGTCGGCGCGGCGGGGCTGTGCGCGGCGCACGGGCTGACGGCGGCCCAGGCGGACCGGCTGCGCGCGGCGCTGGACGCGACCCACGACGCGCCGCTGGCGGAGTACCGCAGGCTGGACACGCTGCTGCATCTCACGCTCGCCGAGCTGTCCGGCTCCGCGACCCTGACCGGGCAGTACGCCGCCGTGCGGGCGTCGGTGAACGACCTGCTGAACTGCATTCCGCTGCTCGTACGGAATCTGGAGCACTCCCAGCGGCAGCACACGGCGCTGGTCGGGGCGGTCCTCGACGGCGACGCGGACGGCGCGCGGGAGATCGCCCGTGAGCACTGCGGCGGGACGGCGGCGCTGCTGCGCGGCTTCCTGGCGTGAGCCGCCCCGGCCGCATCCGAGCCGCCCCCGCCCGCATCCGAGCCGCCCGAGCCGTTCCGCCCGCCGCCCGGCCGCGTGATACGCCCGCCCGGCCGCGTGATCCGTAACAACGGCTTAACGCACGGGTCTTGCGTGGGGCCATGCGGAACGTAAAGGTGTGGCCTCACACCTTTATCCCGAGGCAGGAGCTGCCCATGTCCGACGGCACCGACTCGCTCATCCCGCCGGCCGTCGCCGCCGCCGACGACGCGGCCCGGCAGGACGCCGACTATCTGAAACGGCGCACGCTCAGACGCGGCAGCGCCGGCTGGCTGCTGCTCACCGGTCTGGGCGTCGCCTATGTCGTCTCCGGTGACTTCTCCGGCTGGAACATCGGCCTCTCCGAGGGCGGCTTCGGCGGACTCGCCATCGCCACCCTGCTGATGGGCGTGATGTACGCCTGTCTGGTCTTCTCGCTGGCCGAGCTGTCCGCCATCCTGCCCACCGCGGGCGGCGGTTACGGCTTCGCCCGGCGGGCGCTCGGCACCTGGGGCGGCTTCCTCACCGGGACCGCCATCCTCATCGAGTACATCCTGGCCCCGGCCGCCATCTCCATCTTCATCGGTGAGTATGTCGAGTCGCTCGATCTCTTCGGTCTGACGGCGGGCTGGCCGGTCTATCTGGCCTGCTTCGTGATCTTCATCGGGATCCATCTCTGGGGTGTCGGCGAGGCGCTGCGCTTCAGCCTGGTGGTGACGGCCATCGCCGTGGCGGCGCTGCTGATCTTCGCGGTCGGCGCGTTCACCGAGTTCGACGCGGGCGGGCTCAACGACATCCCCGCCGACCCGGACGCGCTGGGCTCCAGCTCCTGGCTGCCCTACGGAGTGCTGGGCATCTGGGCGGCGTTCCCCTTCGGTATGTGGTTCTTCCTCGGGGTGGAGGGCGTGCCGCTCGCCGCCGAGGAGGCGAAGGATCCGGTGCGGTCCCTGCCGAAGGCGCTGTCGATCTCCCTGGGCGTGCTGGTGCTGCTCGCGCTGATCACCTTCTTCGCGGCGACCGGCGCGCGCGGCGCGGCGGCCGTCCAGGAGGCGGGCAACCCGCTGGTGGTGGCGCTCCAGGGGGACGGCGAGCCGACCGTACTGAGCCGGTTCGTGAACTACGCGGGTCTCGCCGGGCTCGTCGCGTCGTTCTTCTCCCTCATCTACGCCGGGTCCCGGCAGCTGTTCGCGCTCTCCCGCGCGGGATATCTGCCCCGCTTCCTCTCCCTCACCAGCGGCCGCAAAGCCCCCTATCCGGGTCTGGTCATCCCCGGGGCGATCGGTTTCGGGCTGGCCGCGTCCACCGGTGACGGCGGCCGGATGCTGAATGTCGCGGTGTTCGGCGCGACCATCTCGTACGCGCTGATGGCCCTCTCCCATCTGGTGCTGCGCCGCCGCGAGCCGAGGCTGCGCCGGCCGTACCGTACGCCCGGCGGGATGATCACCTCGGGCACGGCCTTCGTGCTGGCGCTGTCCGCGCTGGTCGCCACCTTCCTGGTGGACAAGGACGCGGCGTTCATCGCGCTGGCGGTGTACGCCGTCGCGCTGGCCTACTTCACCTTCTACAGTCGCCATCGGCTGGTCGCCGCCGCTCCGGAGGAGGAGTTCGCGGCGCTGGCGGCGGCCGAGGCCGAGCTCGAACGGGGCTGACCGGTCCCGGGAAGACCGAACACCACACGACGGAGGACCGGAGCCATGAAGCCGCTCATCGGGATCAGCACCTATCTGGAGGAGTCCACCGCCTGGGGCAACTGGAATCTGCCCGCCGCGCTGCTGCCCGCCGGCTATCCCCGGCTCGTCCAGCGGGCGGGCGGGCTGGCCGCGATGCTGCCGCCGGACGGCGACCCGGACGCCGCCGCCTCGATGGTGGCGCGGCTCGACGGGGTGGTGATCGCGGGCGGTCCCGATGTGGAGCCCGCACGGTACGGAGCCGATCGCGACCCGCGTACCGGACCGCCCGCCCGGCAGCGGGACGCCTGGGAGCTGGCGCTGATCGGGGCGGCGCTCGCCTCGGGCACCCCGCTGCTGGGGATCTGCCGGGGGATGCAGCTGCTCAATGTGGCGCTGGGCGGGACGCTGGTCCAGCATCTGGACGGCCATACCGCCTCGGTCACGGGGGTCTTCGGCGCGCACTCCGTGAAGCCGGTGCCCGGGACCCTGTACGGCGATCTGGTGGACGAGGAGTTCTCCGTACCGACCCACCACCATCAGGCGGTGGACCGGCTCGGCCGGGGGCTGACCGCGTCGGCGTTCGCGTCGGACGGCACGGTCGAGGCCGTGGAGCTGCCGGGACCCGGGTGGGCGCTGGGCGTCCAGTGGCATCCGGAGATGGCCGATGACCTGCGGGTGATGGCCGCGCTGGTCGGAGCGGCGACGGCCTGAGAGCCCGCCGCGCCGCCGCTCAGCCGAGGGCCGTCCCGCGTGTCAGCGACAGCAGGTCGCGCGCCGGGCCCGCGGGCAGCGTGCCGACCGGCCAGACCGCCCGCAGATCGCGTCGCAGCGCGACGCCCGCCACCTCCACCCGGATCAGCCGGCGGGCGGCCAGCTCCTCACCGACCGCGAGTTCGCTCAGGACGCAGGGGCCCGCGCCGTTCACCGCCGCGGCCTTCAGCGCGGTGGTGGAGGTGAGTTCGAGCAGGGGCTCGGCGAGCCCTCCGTACGCGGCGAGTCCGGCGTCCAGCACCTGCCGGGTGCCGGAGCCCGGTTCGCGCAGGACCAGCGGGGTCCCGGCCAGCTCCGCCGGGTCGAGCGGGGTACGGCGCCGGGCCCAGGGATGGCCCGGCGCGGCCACCACCAGCAGCCGGTCGTGGCCGATGACGGCGGAGTCGAGGCCGTCCGGCGCGGCCAGGCCCTCGACGAAGCCGAGGTCCGCCTCATGGGCGAGGACCCGCTCGGCGACCGTGACCGAGTTGCCCGCGTGCAGGGAGACCGCGGTGTCGGGCCGGGCCCGGCGCAGCGCTATCAGCCAGCGCGGCAGCAGGTATTCGGCGATCGTCATGCTCGCGGCGATCCGCAGCCGGGAGTCCCTGCGGTCCCGCAGCGCCTGCGCCCCGGCGTCGAACGCCTCGGCCGCCTCCACGACGCGCCGGGCCCAGTCGGTGACCAGGATCCCGGCGTCGGTGAGCCGGGAGCCGCGCGGGGAGCGGTCCACCAGCGCGACCCCGAGCCGCCGCTCCATGCCGCGGATCCGGCCGCTGGCGGCGGGCTGGCTGATGCCGGTCTCGCGGGCGGCCCGGCCGAGGCTGCCGAGCCGGGCGACCGCGATCAGCAGCTCCAGCGCGCCGAGGTCGGGCACGCGCTGCGCGAGAGAGGCCGCGGGCGGGACGGCGGGCGGGACGGACGAGGCAGCGGTCATCGGTCCAGGTTATGGCCTGAGAAGGACAACGGGGCTGGTGAGGGACGGTGCGGAGGGCCGAAGGTGGGCTCATGGCCACTCTGGCGCACCCCGCCACGCTCCCTCCGCCCCCCGTCCCGCTCCCCGCGCGCGCCACCGCTCCCGGGCCGTCGCGGCTGCGCCATCTCGGGCCCCAGTGGTACGCGCCGGTGATGGGCACGGCGATCGTCGCGAACGCGGGCGCCGCCGTGGCGCCGGGCGCGTCGGGGGCCCGGGGGGTCTGGGTGGCGGTGTGGGCGCTGTCGGCGGCGCTGCTCGCGGTGGTGCTCACCGCCCGTGCCGGGCACTGGCTGCGCCACCGCGACCGGGCCCGCGCGCAGTTGCTCGATCCGGCCGTGGCACCGTTCTACGGCTGCCCGCCCATGGCACTGCTGGCGGTCGGGGCGGGCACGCTCGCCGTGGGCCGGGACGTGCTGGGCGAGGGGGCGGCGGTCACCGTGGCCGCCGTGCTGTTCGGCGCGGGGACGCTGGTGGGGCTCGGGGTCGCGGTGACGATCCCGTATCTGATGGTGGTACGCCACCGGCCGGCCCCGGCGGAGGTGTCGCCGGTCTGGCTGCTGCCGCTGGTCACGCCCATGGTCTCGGCGGCGACCGGTCCGGCGCTGGTGCCGTATCTGCCCGCGGGACAGGGCCGTGGGGCGCTGCTGCTGGGGTGCTACGCGCTGTTCGGGGTGAGCCTGCTGGCCACGCTGGCGCTGCTGCCGCTGATCGTCGGACGGCTGCTGCTGTACGGTCCGCCGCCGCTCGCGCCGACCCCGGCGCTCTTCCTGGTGCTGGGCCCGCTGGGGCAGTCGGCCACCGCGGTCCACCAGCTGGCCGGGGCGGCGCCGGGGGCCGTGCCCGCCGGGGACGTGGCCGCGCTCGGGGCCTTCGCGGTGGTCTACGGGGTGCCGGTGCTGGGGTTCGCGCTGCTGTGGCTGGCGCTGGCGGGGGCGCTGCTGGTGCGGGCGGTCCGGCGCGGGATGCCGTTCACGATGACGTGGTGGGCGCTGACCTTCCCGGTCGGTACGTGTGTGACGGGCGCGGCGGGGCTGGGGCGGCAGACGGGGCTGGTGGCGCTGGAGTGGCTCGCGTCGGCGCTGTTCGCGCTGCTGGTGACGGCGTGGGCGGTGGCGGGGTGGCGCACCCTGCGCGGGCTGGCCACCGGGGCACTGCCCGTACCGACCGGTAAGTAGTACGGGATGCCGCGCGGCGTGACCGTTCAGCGGCGGGGGTCGACCGTCGCGTCGATGTGTTCGGCGACGCCGACGACCAGGATGCGGGTGCCGGGCTCGGTGGCCCGCCAGCGGTGGCGTACCCCGCCGGACAGATACAGCGTGTCGCCGCGCTCCAGCCGGTAGGCGCGGCCCTCGGCCTCCACCTCGGCGGCGCCGTCCGCGATGTACATGATCTCGTCGTTGCGGTGCTGGTACTCGCGGCCGGTGTCCTGCTCCCCGGTGAACTCCTTGGCGTTCAGCTGGTGCCCGCCGCGCACCACCCGGCGTACCCCGGGACCGTCCTCCACGGCCCGTACGACATCGACCGTGCGCGCGGAGTCGGCGGCGGCGTGCAGCTGGGCGGGGGTGGTCTCCAGGGCGTCGGCCACCCGTTCGAGGGAGCGGGTGCTGGGCCTCGCGCGTTCGTTCTCGATCTGGCTGAGGAAGGGCACGGACAGTCCGCTGCGCGCGGCGACAGCCGCCAGGGTCATCCCCAGGGACCTGCGCCGCCTGCGGACGGCCGAGCCCACCCTGAGCGCTTCCTTGTCGTCCATGACTGGCTCCCTCCCGGCCGGGATCGACATCCTCTCAGAGATGCCGCCCGTACAAGAGCTGTCCTCCATGATGCGCGCGGCCGGTCCGGAAGGGAAACACACCGCGGGAGGGGAAACACACCGGGGAGGACGGACGCCGGAGGGGCGGGGCCCGCCCGAGGGCGAGGTCCCGCCCCTCCGATGAGCGGGGGATCAGCCGACCGGGGTCCACCGGTCGGCGACACCGGGGTGGTCCGCCAGCCAGGCGCGGACGGCGTCCTGTTCCCTGCCCTTGCCCGCCGACTGGATCCTGGCCTCCAGGCCGGTGAGCTGCTTCTCGCTCATCGAGAAGTCCTTGAGCCAGGCGGCGACCCGCGGGTTGTCCTCGGAGAAGCCCTTGCGGGCCAGCGTGTGCACTCCGTCGCTCTCCGCGCCGAAGGCCTTCTTCGGGTCCGCGAGCTTGGTCAGGTCGTACGTGTCGTACGCCCAGTGCGGCGACCAGAGCACGACGGCGACCGGCTCCTTCTTGGCGTAGGCCCGCTTCAGCTCGGCGAGCATGCCGGAGGTGGAGCCGTCGACGAGGGTGTACTCGCCGTCCAGACCGTATGCCTTGAGGACCGTGCTCTTGAGGAGCCTCATCTCGCCCGCGCCGGGCTCGATCCCGATGATCCGGCCCTTGAAGGTGGCGCTCCCGCCCTTGAGGTCGGCCAGCGAGTCGACGCCCTTCACGTACGAGGGCACCGCGATCTCCAGGGACGTCTTGCCGTACCAGGCGCCCATGTCCTCCAGCCGGTCCTGGTATTTGTCCCAGTACGAGGCGTGGGTGACCGGCAGCCAGGAGTCGGTCTGGATGTCGATCTGGCCGGCCGCCTGGCCGGTGTAGAGGGAGCCCGCCTCGTACTGCCGGGCGTCGACCTCGTAACCGCGCTTCTCCAGCAGTTCCTTCCAGAGGAAGGTGGAGGCGATGCCCTCGTCCCAGGGGATGTAGCCCATGCTGATCTTCTTGCCCTTGCCGATGTCGGCGGCGCCGGCGGCGGTCGTCGTGGCCGAGGAGCCGAAGAGGCCGATACCGCCCGCGACGAGCGCGAGGACGAGGAGCCCGGCGAGGGCTACGACGGGCTGCGGGCGGTGGTTCCACAGCTTCGGCGCGCCGGCCGGCTCCTTGGCCCTGGCCGACGCGCGGCGGCCGACCGGGGAGAGCTGGAGGCCGAGCGAGCCGGTGATCCGGTCCAGGAAGACGGCGAGGACGACGACGGAGAGACCCGCCTCGAAGCCGAGGCCGATGTCGATGTTGCCCAGGGCGCGGTAGACGGCGCCGCCGAGGCCGCCGCCGCCGACCATGCCGGCGATGACCACCATGGACAGGCCCAGCATGATGACCTGGTTGATCCCGGCCATGATCGTCTGGAGGGCCAGCGGCAGCTGGACCCGGAGCAGAGTGTCGCGGGGGGTGGTGCCGAACGCCTCCGCGGCCTCGACCAGCTCCCCGTCGACCTGCCGGATGCCCAGCTCGGTCATCCGGACACCGGGCGGCAGGGCGAAGATGATCGTGGCGATGATGCCGGGGACCACGCCGACGCCGAAGAAGACGACGCCGGGGATCAGATAGACCATGGCGGGCATGGTCTGCATCAGGTCGAGCACCGGCCTGATCAGCGAGCTGACCGTCGTGGAGCGCGCCGCCCAGATGCCCAGGGGCAGGGCGATGGCCAGCACGACGACGGTCGCGACGAGCACCAGCGAGAGGGTCTCCATCGACTCGCCCCACAGCTCGACGGAGTCGATGAGGGCGAAGCCCGCGAAGGTGAGCAGCCCCGCGAGCAGGCTCCGCAGCCACCAGGCCAGTACGGCGAGGATGCCCGCGAGCAGCAGCGGCTGCGGAGCGGAGAGCACGGCGTCGATGCCGTCGTACATGCCCGAGACGATCGAGCCGATCGCGTCGAACAGCCGGGCGAGATGGTTCTGGAGGAAGTCGACGGCGCTGTCGACCCAGTCGCCGAGAGGGAGCCTAGGCACGAGCGACCGCCTTGTCCCCGGTCGGGGTGGCTGCCGAGGAGTCGGGGGCGGGCATCGGCTCGCCGAGGACGGCGAGCAGCCCGGCGCGCGGGACGACTCCGATGAGCGTGCCCTCGTCGTCGACGACCGCGACGGCGACACCGCTGGTGGAGCAGGGGGTGAACAGCTCGATGATCGGCGTGGACTCGATCACCCGGGCGGGCGCCGCGTCGAGGATGTCCTGAGCGGTACGGAGTTCCTTGCCGTTCTCCGTACGGAGGCCGAAGGCGGTCTCCGGGGCGGCCATGATCGCGCCGGCGGTGAGCACCCGGGAGCGGTCGACGTCCTGGGTGAAGGAGGCGACGTAGTCGTTGGCCGGGGTGACGAGGATGTCCTCGGCGGTGCCGAGCTGGACGATCTCCCCGTCGCGCATGACCGCGATCCGGTCGCCGAGGCGCATGGCCTCGTTGAGGTCGTGGGTGATGAACACGATGGTCTTCTTGAGCCGTTTCTGGAGTTCGAGCAGCTGGTCCTGCATATCGCGCCGAATCAGCGGGTCGAGCGCGCTGAAGGACTCGTCCATCAGCAGCAGACCGGCGTCCGTGGCGAGCGCGCGGGCGAGACCCACACGCTGCTGCATACCGCCGGACAGCTCGTCGGGCCAGGACGACTCCCAGCCGACCAGACCGGTGAGCTCCAGGGCCTCGGCGGCGCGCCGGTCGCGCTCCTCGCGCGCCACGCCCTGCACTTCGAGTCCGTATCCGGCGTTCTCCAGGACGCTGCGGTGCGGGAAGAGCGCGAAGTGCTGGAACACCATGCTGATCCTGCGGGAGCGGACGGCGCGCAGCTCCCGGGGGCTCAGGGCGGTCAGGTCCTGGCCGTCGAAGAGGACCGTGCCCGCGGTGGGCTCCAGCAGTCCGTTGAGCATGCGCAGCAAAGTGGACTTGCCCGATCCGGACAGTCCCATCACGACGAAGATCTGGCCGGGCTCGACCGTGAACGAGGCGTCGATCACCGCGGCGGTCGTACCGTCGGCGCGGAGCTCGTCGCGGTCCGTGCCGCTCTTGAGCTTCGTCACGGCTTCGTCGGGTCGTCTGCCGAACACCTTGTACAGATGGTCGGCTTGCAGCCTGGACACATACACCTCACGCGTAGAACGGAGAACGGCCCGCGACCCCCGCGGGCGGGCCGATGGGGCGAGCGGGTTCGGCCCGTTCACCGGCCGCGATGTCGCGCATACGGCCGGGTTCGCCCCGGAACCGCGCCTGCCCCCGCTCACCCGGAGCAAACAACGAGATGATCCAGGTCACATGGCGATGTCGCGTATCGGCTCGAAACTCTCTTTCCGATACGTCCGGGTGACCGCCCGTGACCATGGGCGGCCGTCGCGCTGCCGGTGGACCGGGTTGGGGCATGATTCGGTGATGTGACGCGACGCCTGATGCTCCTCGACAGCGCTTCCCTCTACTACCGGGCCTACTTCGGGGTCCCCGATTCCGTACGGGCCCCGGACGGCACCCCGGTCAACGCGGTGCGCGGTCTGCTCGACTTCATCGCCCGGCTGGTCCAGGACCACCGCCCGGACGATGTGGTGGCCTGCATGGACGCCGACTGGCGGCCCGCCTGGCGGGTGGAGCTGATCCCCTCCTACAAGGCCCACCGGGTGGCGGCCGCGCACGCGGAGGGCCCCGACGAGGAGGAGACCCCGGACACCCTGGCGCCCCAGGTCCCGATCATCGAGGCGGCGCTCGACGCGCTGGGCATCGCCCGCGTCGGCGTCGCGGGGTTCGAGGCCGACGACGTGATCGGCACGCTCACCGGCCGGGCGACCGGCCCGGTGGACATCGTCACCGGGGACCGCGATCTCTACCAGTTGGTCGACGACGCCCGGGGCGTGCGGGTGCTCTACCCCCTCAAGGGCGTCGGCACGCTCCAGCTCACGGACGAGGCGGTGCTCCGCGAGAAGTACGGGGTCGACGGCTCCGGATACGTCGATCTGGCCCTGCTGCGCGGCGATCCGAGCGACGGACTGCCGGGGGTCCCCGGCATCGGCGAGAAGACGGCGGCCAAGCTGCTCGACGCCTTCGGCGATCTGGCCGGGATCATGGCGGCGGTCGACGACCCGCGCTCCCGGCTCACCCCCTCGCAGCGCAAGCGGCTCGACGGGGCCAGGGACTATGTGGCGGTCGCGCCGACGGTGGTCCGGGTCGCCGCCGACGTACCCCTGCCGGAGTTCGACCCGGCCCTGCCCCGGGAGCCGCGCGATCCGGCCATGGTCGACGCGCTGGCCGAGCGGTGGGGGCTGGGCGGCGCGATGCGGCGGCTGCTCGCCACTCTTCAGCACTGAGTGTTAGCTTAGGTAAACCTAAGCAGAGCGACAGTCGAGGGAGACGCCGTGGCACAGCAGTCGGCCAGTACACCGAAGGTCCACGAGGCCCGGGTCGTACGCACCGAGTGGATCACCCCCCACATGGTGCGTGTCGTCCTCGCCGGTGAGGGGCTGGCCGACTTCCGGGCCGCCGGTGAGTTCACCGACCACTACGTCAAGGTGATCTTCAACGCGGAGGGCGTGACCTACCCCGAACCCTTCGACCTGTCGCGGATCCGTGAGGAGTTCCCGCGCGAGCAGTGGCCGACCAACCGCACCTACACGGTGCGCGGCTGGGATCCGGCCGCCCTGGAGATGGTCATCGACTTCGTGGTGCACGGGGACGAGGGTCTCGCCGGACCGTGGGCGGCGCGCGCCGAACCCGGCGAGACGGTACGCCTGCTCGGCCCCGGCGGTGGCTACGGGCCGGAGGCGTCGGCGGACTGGCATCTGCTGGTCGGTGACGAGAGCGCGCTGCCCGCCATCGCCGCCTCGCTGGAACGGATGCCCGAGGGCGCCGTCGTCCACGCCTTCGTCGAGGTCCCCGGCCCGGGGGAGGAGCAGAAGGTCGCCACCCCGGACGGGGTCGGCATCACCTGGCTGCACCGGGGGGCCCGGCCGGTGGGCGAGGCGCTGGTCGAGGCGGTCCGCGGCCTCGACTTCCCGCCCGGCGACGTCCAGGCGTTCGTGCACGGCGAGGCCGGTTTCGTGAAGGAGCTCCGCAGCCATCTGCGGCTGGAACGGCAGGTCCCGCGCGAGCGGCTGTCGATCTCGGGGTACTGGCGGCTCGGCAAGACCGACGAGGCGTGGCGCGCCGTCAAGCGCGAGTGGAACGAGCAGGTGGAGCGGGAGCAGGAGAGCGCGTAGGCGCGTCGCGGACAGCGCGGCCCCCACGGACATCCGGCGCGCGAGGCCGGACGTTACGCCGTGGTGGCCGTCACCGGCGTGTTCCTGTTCAGCGCGCAGGTCATGGTGTAGGCCGCCACCGACACCGTCTACCGCGACGGCGAACGCGCCGCCGGCCTCGGCCGGGTCACCGGAATCGGCCGTACCGGCGCCGTCGTCGGCCCCTGGCTGATCGGGATCCTCGCCACCGACGGCAACCAGGACCGGGGGTTCACCGCCTTCGCCGTGGCCGGGATCGTGGGCGCGCTCGCCATCGCCCTGGTCCCGCTCGCCCGGCGGCTCGGCCGGAGCGGCGGCCCCGGGACCGTCCGCCCGGCGCCCGCCCGAACCGGTAGCGGCGGTTCCGCGCGCCCGTGAGGAAACGGGGGGAACCGTACCCCCGTGAGGAAATGTGCCCCACATGGACACGGTCGCGTGACGCCGGTGAAACAGCGCCTCCTTAATTTCTGTCAATCGACAGGAATCAGCGACAGGGGCTGTCATGACCGTCACCACGGCGTCCACGGACGTACGGCACGCACCGGAGGGGACCGGCCGGGGCGACGACTCCGTCGCTCTGGCCGATTTCGGCTACCGGCAGGAACTGCACCGCAGTATGGGACGGTACGCGTCGTTCGCGGCCGGATTCTCCTTCATCTCCGTCCTCACCACGGTCTTCCAGTTCTTCGCCTTCGGCTTCTCGTTCGGCGGCGCGGCCTTCTTCTGGACCTGGCCCGTGGTACTCGTCGGACAGCTGCTGGTCGCCGCCTGCTTCGCCGAACTCGCCGCCCGCTACCCGCTGTCCGGCGCGATCTACCAGTGGTCGTCGCGGCTCTCGACCCCGGCCTTCGGCTGGTTCGCCGGCTGGATCATGGTGATCGGCCAGATGGTCGTGGTGGCCGCCGCCGCGCTCGCCCTCCAGGTCGTCCTGCCCGCGATCTGGAGCGGATTCCAGCTGGTCGGCGGCGACCCGGCGCCCACCTCGGCGAGCGGCGCGGCCAACGCGGCGATCCTCGCCGTCATCCTGCTGGCGCTGACCACCACCGTGAACATGGTCGACAACCGGGTGATGTCGGTCATCAACCGGGTCGGGGTCACCGCCGAGATCATCGGCGCCGTACTGATCGTCGTCCTGCTGTTCACCCACGCCGAGCGCGGCCCCGGCATCACCCTCCAGACCGGCGGCCAGGGCGGCGCGATCGGCGCGCTGCTGGTGGGCTCCTTCACGGCGGCGTACGTCCTGATCGGGTTCGACAGCGCGGGCGAGCTGAGCGAGGAGACCCTCAGCCCCCGGCGCACCGCGCCCCGTACGATCCTGCTGGCCCTCACCGCCGCCGGGGTCCTCGGCGGACTGCTGCTGCTCGCCGGGATCCTCGCCGCGCCGAGCCTCACCGACGGCCACCTGGCCACGGACGGGCTGTCGTACGTACTGACCAGCAGCCTGGGCGACGGTGTCGGGCGGCTGCTGCTCGCCGATGTGGCGCTCGCCATCGCCGTGGCGACCCTCGCCATCCAGACCTCGGGCTCGCGGATGCTCTTCTCGATGGCCAGGGACGGCGTCCTGCCCGCCTCCCGGCTGCTGGCGAAGGTCTCGCCGCGTACGGGCATGCCGGCCGGGACCGCGCTGGTGGTCGGCGCGGCGGCGGCCGGGCTCTGCCTGCTGAACCTGGCGTCCCCGGAAGCGTTCCTCGCCATCGGCACGACCTGTATCGCGCTGCTGTACCTCGCGTACGCCATGGTCACGGGCCCGATGCTGTTCCGCAGGCTGCGCGGGGAGTACCCGGAGTCCACCGGCACCGACGAGACCGGGAAGCCGCTGTTCTCCCTGGGCCGCTGGGGGCTGCCCGTCAACGTGGTCGCCTGGCTGTACGGCGTGGCGATGACCGTCAACCTGGCCTGGCCCCGCGCGGCGGTGTACGACCCGGCGGGCGGCCACTGGTACTTCCAGTGGTTCACCGTGCTGTTCCTCGTGGCCGCCATCGGCCTCGGCGCCCTGTGGCGGATCCGGACGGCGCGCCGGGGACAGCTGGGCCGGTGATCTCCTTCCGGCCCGGCAGGACCGGTCCGGCAGATGGGACGGGGTGCCGCTCGGTGACCCTTTCGGCGGGGATGCCGCGCCAGCTGGTGTGGGACGTGAGGTGTTCCCCCTTCATGAGCAGGGACAGCGCGTCGAGTCGTACGTTCTCGCCGACGACGGAGTCGTAGAGCACGACCGCGCGGGTGCCGATGCTCGCACCGTCCTCGACCACGACCCGGGACATCTTCATGACACGGTCTTCGAACAGGTGTGTTTGCAGGGATACGCGCAGACCGATCGCCGCGTCGTCCCCGATGTCCACGAGGTCGAACTCCGTGAGGTAGGTGGTGCCGATCCAGGCGCCTCTGCCGATCCGCGCCCCGAACAGCCGGAGAACGGCCGGCAGATACGGCGTTCCGGTCAGGAGGCCCGCCCCTGCCGGTACCGCGGCGGCCTCGAAGAGGCCCGTGACGAATTCGGTACGGCGCACGAACAGACTCCACAGCGGCTCGACCCGGGGCCGGTAGACACCGATGACCAGGCGCTTGACCGCCGCGCAGTACAAGATCACGAAGAGGCTCACGGCCATCGCGAGGACCGGCGCCACGAGAACCGGCACCAGCAGGCCCGGACGGCCGGTCAGCCAGGACAGCGCCAGCAGGTACAGGAAGGCGGCCACGGTCAGCACCGACGCGGGCATCGTGATACGGAAGAACTCGATACCCAGGCGCTGGAGTATCGCCGCGCGGGTCGGGGCGAACGTCAGCTCCTCGGGGAAGGTCCCGCTGCTCTGGCGCACGGGCAGGCGTATCGCGGGCGAGCCCAGCCATGTGGTGTCGTCGGGTACGTCACCCTGCGGGGGGACCGTGCCCACTCCGATCAGGGAGCCCGGTCCGGTCCGTGTGCCGGCGAGCAGGAGCGCGGAGTTGCCGATGAACGCGCGCCGCCCGACCTCGGTGGGACCGAACGCGACCCGGCCGTTCGCGAAGGCGGCACCACCGACGTTGGCCATGTCCGCGACGAAACTGCCGTCGCGGAGAGTGAGCAGGTCCGGGTCGACGTGCGAGACGGTGGAGACCTCGGACCAGCGGCCGATCCGCGCACCGAGCAGCCGCAGCCAGGGGCCCGTGCACAGGGTGGCGTAGAGCGAGTTGGTGAAGGTGAGGCTGATCTCCAGCAGCTTGTCCGACACCCACTTGCGCAGGCCCAGCGCCGAGCGCGCCGGATGGATACCGGCCGGCGCACTCGGCAGGACCAGCCGCTTGCAGACGGCGACCACACAGCAGACGGTGAGGACGAACACCGGGCCGGACAGCGCGGCGACGGCAAGGCCGCCGGCAGCGCCCCAGCTCAGCGTCGCCCACCAGAACAGCGCGATTCCCGGGACGGCCACGGCCAGCTCGGCGGCCTCCAGCAGCACCAGGGCGACGAGCGCGGCGGCGAGATGGCACGGCCGCCATCCGTCCGTACCGCCCCGGGCGCGCACCATGGTCTCGACACCTGAGGAGAGGGCCTCGACCGGGCGGGGCGGCGATCCGGCCCAGCGCGCCCCCTCGGGAACCGTCTCGCCCGGACCGATGGCGGACTGTTCGCCGAGCCCCGCCCCGGCCCCCATACGGGCGCCGGGTTCGAGGACCGCGTTGGCTCCCACGAAGCAGCGTGGCCCGATCTCGACCGGGGCGACCGTGACCCAGCCGTCCGACACCCGCCACGGGACCACCGCGGCGCCGTAGCCGACCGCCGCGCCGGCGCCGATACGCACCATGGCCGGGAGCACGATGACACTGGTGGCGATGGTGGTACGGGGTCCGATCCGCGCACCGAGCAGCCGCAGATAAGCGGCCATCAGGGGGGACCCGCTGAGCACCGGCAGCGGGCCGAGGCTCAGCAGCAGATTCACCGCCCAGAGCCGCACATAGACCCGGCCCCACAGGGGATAGCGGCCCGCTCGGATACCCGCCGACAGCGGGCGTACGAGAGCGACGGGCACCAGCCAGCGCACGGCCAGATAGCCGAGGAACACACCGATCGTCGTCTGTACCGAGGACCTGACCGAGATCCGGCCGCCGTGCCTGCTGTACACGTACGCCACCGGCAGACTGAGCACCAGCAGGAGCAGGTAGACCACCCCCGCCTGGGCCGCCCCCGCGCCCGCGATACGGCCGCTGCCGTGGCGGATCGGGGCGGGACGGGGCGGGGCCGTCCGCTGCCCGGCGTTCTCCATGGCGCTGATCCTGGTCGCGAGGCCACGCACGGTCGGATGGGCGTAGAGGTCACGCAGCGCGGTGCTCTCGCCGATCCCCCGGTCCCTCAGCACCGATACGGCCTGGGCCGCCAGGAGCGAGTGACCGCCCAGGTCGGTGAAGAAGTCCGCCTCGGCCGACAGCGCCCCGGGCTCGATCCCGAGAACCTGCGCCCAGGCATCCCGTACCCGTGTCTCCAGCTCGCCACGGACCTGGGTCACCACGCCACCGCCCACCAGCCGCCGGCCGGTCGGGGCGGGCAGCCGTTTACGGTCCGCCTTGCCACTGGCCATGACGGGAAGGCCGGGGACGATGTCCAGGAAGGACGGCACCATGTACGCGGGCAGTCGCCGCCTCAGGTGCTCGTGCAACCGGGTGACCAGGACGTCTTCCGCTTCGGCGCTGTCCGGCGCGCGCACCACGTAGGCGCACAGCTCCCCGCCGCCTCCGGGCGCTTGTCCGGGGGCGGCCGCCAGATTGGTGACGGCCCCGGACACACCGGAATCCTCCAGCAGGACGCTGTCGATCTCACCGAGATCGACCCGGTGGCCACGGATCTTCACCTCGTCGTCCGCCCGGCCCAGGAACTCGATCTCCCCGTCCCGGGTCATCCTGCCGAGGTCCCCGGTGCGGTAGAGCCTGCTGCCCCGGGGCGCCAGCGGGTGGTCGATGAACCGGTCGGCGGTCAGCTCCGGCCGCCCGACGTAGCCGCGTGCGACACCGGGACCTCCGACGCAGATCTCGCCGACGGAACCGGCGGACACGGCCCGATGGTCCCCGTCGAGGAGGACAACCGTGTAGGTCGGCAGCGGTGTTCCGATGGTCACGGAGCGGCCCGGCAGCAGCTCCGCCCAGGTCGCGGTGACGGTGGTCTCGGTCGGGCCGTAGGTGTTGAGCATCCGGCGGCCGGGCCGGCTCCAGTGCTCGACCAGCTGGGCGGGGCATGCCTCACCGCCCACGATGATGCTGCGCAGGTACGGCAGCTCCTGGGTAATCGTCTCCAGCAGCGTCGGTACGCAGTACAGCATCGTGATCCGCCGGTCGTCGAGGAACTCCCCGAGTTCGGCGCCGAGCCGCCCGGAGCCGACCGGGCCGGCGACGAGCGTGGCGCCGACCGACCAGGTCGGCCAGATCTCCTCGATGGAGAAGTCGAAGGAGATCGTCATGCCCTGGTACACCCGGTCCCCCGGCCGCACGTCGTACACCCGGGGTACGACGTCGAGGAAGTTGCAGATACTCGACTGGGCGATCTCCACCCCCTTGGGCCTGCCGCTCGACCCTGAGGTGTACATGATGTATCCGGTGGGGTCGTCGGGCTCCGCGCCGTCCCCGATCGCGATCGGGGACGGACGGGCGGCGGACTCCGCGGCGAGTTCCCGGGCACACGCGTCCAGCTCGACCACCCTGCACGGCAGGCCGCCCACCGCGGACGCGAGGCCGGACGTGGTGAGCACGAGGTCGACACCCGCGTTCTCCGCGATATAGGCGACCCGGTCTCCCGGCGACTCCGGGTCGACCGGCACGAACGCCGCCCCGGCCTTGCCCACCCCGAGCAGGGACGCGTACATGTCCACCGACCTCGGCATCAGAACCGCCACCCGGGCGCCCGGTCCGACCCCGAGTCCGTGCAGGTGGCGGGCGAGCCGATTGGCCCTCGCGTCGAGTTCGGCGTAGGTCAGCGTCTCGTGTCCGCACTCGAGAGCCGTGGCGGACGGGGTACGGTCGCAGGCCGATTCGAAGACGGAGTGCAGGTATCTGCCTTCCGCCTCCCGTGACTTCCCATACGCGGCAACGAACGTTCTCATGACGTCTGTCCTTCGTTAAGACCGCGAACAGGTGGGGCGGCCTCCAAGAGGTCGTGCGAACTCCACGTCACGCCACCAGTGAACCGGCACACCCTCGGTTCGGCATCTCGAAGCGGCGCCCGCCCGCGCGGTCCCGGGACAGCGGGGAGGCCCGAGGTGCAGGGGGCGGCCCGGGGCGTTTAACTGGCCTCACGGCGCGGTCGACAACTCGGCGGAGGTGAACATGGCGCCACTCGAACGGCGGAGCGGCCCGTATCGGCTCACCCCGCTCCCGTCCGGTGGCGGCATGGGGGATGCCTCGGTGGAGGGCTCCGCCGACGTGGTCATCCACGCATCCGGATTACGGAAGGTCTACGCGAAGACGGATTTCGCGGCGGTCGACGGAATCGATCTGCGGGTACGCCGGGGGGAGATCTTCGGACTGCTGGGTCCCAACGGGGCCGGGAAGACGACCACCGTGGGCATGCTGACCACCCGTGTGGTGCCCACCTCGGGATCCGCCCGGATCGGGCGGATCGACATCGTCGGTCAGCCCACCCTGGCCAAGCAGGTCATCGCGGTGGTCACCCAGCAGAACACCCTGGACCGTTCGCTGACCGTCCGGGAGAACCTGTACTTCCATGGTCTGCTGTTCGGCTTCTCCAGGGCCGGTTCGGGGCAACGGGCCGATGAGCTGCTGGAGCAGTTCCAGCTGGCCCGGTGGCGGGATTCCTCTGTGTACGCGCTGTCCGGCGGTATGGCACAGCGGTTGCTGGTGGCACGGGCGATCTTCCACCGGCCCGCCGTGCTGTTCCTGGACGAACCCACCGCGGGGCTGGACCCGCAGAGCCGGCTGGCCCTGTGGGATGTGCTGGACGAGCTGATCGGTGCCGGCCAGACCGTCCTGCTGACCACCCACAACATGGAGGAGGCCGACCACCTCTGCGACCGGGTCGCGATCATCGACCACGGCCGGATCCTGGCGCTGGGCACCCCGGCCGCGCTCAAGCGGAGCCTGGACGCGGATGCCGTGGTCACGATCGTCACCAGCGGCAGCCCCGGGGAACTCGCCGACCGGCTGCGCCGTGACCTCACAGGGGTCGTTCACCTCAGGCTGGTCGGCGGCGGGGTGGAGCTCCAGGTGAAGGGGGGTGCCCGGCTGCTGCTCGACATCGTGCGGAGCGCCGAGTCCGGGGGTTTCGCTCTGGTCGATCTCTCCATCAAGGAGAGCACCCTGGAAACCGTCTTCATCAGCCTCACCGGAAAGGAGCTGCGGGACTGATGGCCGTATCCGGAGCGTCTCCCTCCGATGATCCGACAGCCGGCACCGGTGCCGAAGACGACCCCCCACCGGGAGGGGACCGGACCGTGTTCCGGAGCGAGGTACGTCCGCACCGGTCGGCCGCCGCCTCCAGCCGGTCCGCGCTGGCCGGGCTGGTCCGGCGCGACCTGACCGTCCTGCGGAAGAACTTCGGTGAGTTCGTGGGCCGCACCGTGATGCAGCCGTTGCTGCTCGTCTTCGTCTTTCTCTATGTCTTCCCCAGCATCGGCCAGGGCATCGGCTCGGGCGGCGGCACCACGGGCGAGTCGGCGTTCGCCACTGTCCTGGTCCCCGGGGTCGTGTCCATCGCCATCATGTTCCAGGGCATCCAGTCGGTCGCCATCCAGATGTCCCAGGAGTTCGGCTTCACCCGGGAGATCGAGGACCGGGTGCAGGCTCCCTGTCCCATCTGGCTGGTGGCCGTGGCCCGGGTGCTGTCCGGCGCCGCGCAGGGCCTGATCTCCGCGGTCATCGTGTTCCCGATCGCCGCCGTGGTCCACGCGCCGGGTGTCCATCCGCAGCTCAGCGTGGACTGGTGGATCGCGGTCACCCTCATCCCGCTGTCCTGTATCGCCATGACCTCGCTCGGGCTGCTGCTGGGAACCGCCTTCGAGCCGAGGAACATCGGTGTCATGTTCGGCTTCGTGGTCCTGCCCCTGGTCTTCCTCGGCGGTACCTACTACCAGTGGACCAAGCTGTCCCTGGTGGCGGTCGACGGATTCCACTGGCTCCAGGTGCTCGTGCTCTTGAATCCCCTGATCTACATCACCGAGGGCATGCGGGCCGGCTTCACCGATCTGTCCCACATGCCGCTCTATGTGGTCTACCCCGTCCTCATCGGCTTCTGCGCGCTCTTCCTCGGGCTGGGGCTGCGCAACTTCCGCCACCGCGTACTGTCCTGAGAGCACGCCGGCGGGACGTCACCGGACGGACGCTGTCATCCGGGGCCGTTCCCACCGGACGCCGACCGGGTGCCCGCGGCCGGGCGGCCCGCCCCCGGGTGCCCGATCCCGACGATCCGCAGCGCCGCGTCCGCCGTCGCCGCGGCGAACGCCCCGACGGGGCGCTCCGGGTCGGAGCGGTGCACCAGGATCACGCCCTCGATCAGCCCGAAGACCAGGTCCGTGCGGAGCGCCGCCTCGCCCTCGCCCAGGGCCGCGCCCGCCGCCGTGGCGGCCAGCAGCTCTCCGTACGCCGCCTTCAGCTCGCCTCGCGTCCGACGGAAGCCCGCGAAGCGCCCGGTGGTGACCTCGGGGAGCAGATACAGGCCGCCGAGGTTGTACCGGCCGCCGCAGAGCAGCGCGACATCCGAGCGGCAGAGCTCCCACAGCCTGGCCTCCGCGGGCCGCTGCGCGTCGGCGAGCAGGCCCCGGGCGAGGGCCAGCGAGGGGCGTACGGTCGATTCGAGCAGCTCGGCGAGGAGATCCTCCTTGCCGTCGAAGTAGTGGTACATCGTGGCCTGCCGCATCCCGGCGCGCTCGGCGACGGCCCGGGTGGTGGTCGCCGCGTACCCGAGCGTGGTGAACAACTCGGCTGCCGCGCGCAGCAGTTCGTCATGTGCGGACAGCCCGCTGTCCGGCCGCTGCGCCGCACGCGGCCTTCCGACCTTCCGTCCCGTCGTGCTCATGGCACCGATCGTCGCACACGCTCCGGCCCCGACCCCGGACTCCCGGTGAGGTGAGGTCCCGGTAACTCCCGCGCAATGAACGGGCAATAGGCCCGAATCACCTTTTCCCTATTTTCTGTCGTGCGACAGAAATTGCGCCGGAGACACGCGACAGAGACACGCGCCCAAGATCCAACGCGGAGGCCGAGCCATGGCGACAGCGACGACATACGGGGCCAGGGACCACGCCCGCGCCCAGGCGGGCACGGAGGCCAGGACCATGCCCGTGGTACCGGCGACCGACTGGCCCGATCCCCCCTGCGAGGCGGGGCATCTCGTGTGGGCGGAGACCGTGGCGGGCGGCAGCTACACCCACCGCGCCGTGGCCCGCGGCACCGAGATCCGGCTCACCGACCCGGACGGGGACGCCTGCGCCCATCTGCTGCTCCACGTGGCCGGCCGCCCCTGGGAGCGGCTCAACACCGCCGACACGGTCAAGGTCCAGTGGAACGCCTATCTGCGGGCGGGACAGCTGTTGCTCTCCTCCCACGGCCGGGTCCTGGCCTCGCTCGTCACCGACACCACCGACGGCCGGCACGACGCCCTGTGCGCCACCTCGACCCTCGCCACCAACACCGCGCGCTACGGCGACGGCGCCCCGCACTCCGCCTCCCCGGCCGGCCGCGAGCTGCTGAAGCTCGCCGCCCTCAAGAACGGCCTGGACCCGCGCGACCTGCCGCCCTCGCTCTCCTTCTTCCAGGGCGTGGTGGTACGAGAGGACGGCGCCCTGGAGTTCACCGGCTCCGCGGGCCCCGGCGGCTCCGTCACCCTGCGGGCCGAGCAGGACCTGACCGTACTGATCGCGAATGTGCCGCATCCGCTCGATCCGCGCCCCGAGTACACCAGCACCCCGCTGGAGGTCCTGGCCTGGACGGCCGGGCCGACCGCGCCGGGCGATCCTCTCTGGGACGCCACCCCGGAGGGCCGCCGCGCCTTCCTGAACACCGCCGAGCTCCTCGCGTCGAAGGGCGTCCGATGATGACGACAACCACCGTGGAGGCCAGGGCCGCCTGGTCCGCCGTCATCCGCGAGGGCGACCACCTCACCCTCACCGACCTGCACGGCAACCAGGCCGTGGACTTCCTCGTGTACGACGCGCACGACACCGCCGTCCGCTACAGCGCCCCCGACACGATCGCCGCCCAGGGCCGGATCTTCCTCACCACCGGCAGCGTGCTCCTGTCCAACGAGTCCACCCCACTGATGACCGTCACCGAGGACACCTGCGGCCGCCACGACACCCTGGGCGGCGCCTGTTCCAAGGAGTCCAACACCCTGCGCTACGGCCATCACACCTGGTCCCAGCACGCCTGTATGGACAACTTCCTGATCGAGGGGGCGCGCCACGGCCTCGGCCCGCGCGATCTGGTCCCCAACATCAACTGGTACATGAACGTGCCGGTGGAGAAGGACGGCACGCTCGGCATCGTGGACGGCCTGTCCGCGCCCGGTCTGCGGGTCACCCTGCGCGCCGAGCGCGATGTGCTGGTCCTGGTCTCCAACTGCCCGCAGATCAACAACCCCTGCAACGGCTTCGACCCCACCGCCGTCGGCATGACGATCACCGACGGGACCACCCCATGACCTTCGACACGCTCCTGGTCGCCAACCGGGGCGAGATCGCCGTACGGATCATCCGGACCGCCCGCCGCCTCGGGCTCCGTACCGTCGCGGTCTTCTCCGACCCCGACAGGACCGCCCCCCACGTACGGCTCGCGGACGAGGCGGTACGGCTGGGACCGGCGCCCGCCAAGGAGTCGTACCTCGACGCCGGACTGGTCCTGAAGGCCGCCCTGGACACCGGGGCGGGCGCCGTCCACCCCGGCTACGGCTTCCTCTCCGAGGACGCCGGGTTCGCCGCGCGCTGCGAGGAGGCCGGGATCGTCTTCGTGGGCCCGACCACGGCGCAGCTCGGGCTCTTCGGCGCCAAGCACACCGCGCGCGCCGCCGCCGAGGCCGCGGGGGTCCCGCTCGCGCCCGGCACCGGTCTGCTGCCCGATCTGGCCACCGCGCTGGCGGCGGCGGAGCGGATCGGCTACCCCGTGATGCTCAAGGCGACCGGCGGCGGTGGCGGCATCGGGATGCGCGCGGTGTACGACCCGGCGGGGCTCGCCGACGCCTGGGAGGGGGTGCGGCGCACGGCGGCGGCCTCGTTCTCGTCCGCCGGGCTCTTCCTGGAGCGGCTCGTCGAGCGAGCCCGCCATGTCGAGGTGCAGGTCTTCGGCGACGGTCTGGGCCGGGTCGTCTCCTTCGGCGACCGGGACTGCTCGCTCCAGCGCCGTAACCAGAAGGTCCTCGAAGAGGCCCCCGCCCCCGGCCTCCCCGACCGGGTCCGCCACCAACTGGCTGCTTCCGCGCGCGAGTTGTGCGCTTCGGTCGACTACCGCTCCGCCGGTACGGTCGAGTTCGTGTACGACGCGATCCGCGAGGAGGCGTACTTCCTGGAGGTCAACACCCGGCTCCAGGTGGAGCACCCGGTCACCGAGGCCGTCTACGGCGTCGACCTCGTCGAGTGGATGCTGCGCCTCGCGCAGGGCGAGACCGCCGTCGTCCAGGAGCCCGGCGAGCCGGCCGGCCACGCCGTCGAGGCCCGGGTGTACGCGGAGGACCCGAGCCGGGACCACCGCCCGAGCGCCGGGCTCCTCACCCGGGTGTCCTTCCCGCCGGAGTCCGAGGCCCGCGTCGACTCCTGGGTGGAGACGGGCACGGAGGTGACGACGTCGTACGACCCGATGCTCGCCAAGGTCATCGCGCACGGCGTCGACCGTACGGAGGCGCTCGCCGCGCTCGACAGGGCGCTGGCCGCCACCCGGATCGACGGGATCGAGACCAACCTCGGGCTGGTGCGCGCCGCCCTCCGCCATCCGGACGTGCGCGCCGCCGCGCACTCCACGGCCACCCTCGCGACGGTCACCGACCCGACCCCGCGGATCGAGGTCACCTCGGGCGGCACCCTGACCACGGTCCAGGACTGGCCGGGCCGTACCGGCTACTGGCAGGTGGGCGTCCCGCCGTCGGGGCCGATGGACAGCCTGTCGTTCCGGCTGGGCAACCGCGCGCTCGGCAACGACGAGGGCGCGCCGGGGCTGGAGTGCGTCCTCCAGGGCCCGACGCTCCGTTTCACCCACGCCACCACGCTCTGTGTCACCGGCGCCCCCGCCCCGGTCGCCGTCGACGGCGCGCCGGTCGCCCTGTGGGAGCCGTTCACCGTCCCCGCCGGGGCGTCCCTCACCATCGGCGCCCCCGCCGCACAGGGGCTGCGGACCTATGTCCTGTTCGCGGGCGGCGGTCTGGACGTCCCGGAGTTCCTGGGCAGCGCCGCCACCTTCACCCTCGGCGGCTTCGGCGGCCACGGCGGCCGCGCGCTGCGCACGGGCGATGTGCTGCACGGCGGTACGGACACGGCACCGGGCGCCCCGGTCCCGTACGCCGACCGGCCCGGCCTCCCGAACAGCTGGCGGATCGCGGTCGTCGAAGGCCCGCACGCGGCGCCGGAGTTCTTCACCGAGGACGACATGCGGGCGTTCTACGACGCCGAGTGGAAGGTCCACTTCAACTCGGCCCGCACCGGGGTGCGGCTGGTCGGCCCGAAGCCGCGCTGGGCCCGTACGGACGGCGGAGAGGCGGGGCTGCACCCCTCCAACATCCATGACACGCCGTACGCGGTCGGGGCCGTCGACTACACCGGTGACATGCCGGTGCTGCTCGGCCCCGACGGCCCCTCGCTCGGCGGCTTCGTCTGCCCGGCGACGATCGTCACGGGCCAGCGCTGGAAGCTCGGCCAGCTGCGCCCCGGCGACACGGTCCGCTTCGTCCCCGTGACCCCCGGCGCCGCCGCCGCGCTGCGCCGCGCCCCCGCCTCCGAACCAGTCGCCGACCGGCCCTTCGTCGCGGACGGCGGCGTGCTCGGCCGCGGCCCGGACGTCACATACCGTCGCAGCGGGGACGACAACGTCCTGGTGGAGTACGGCGAGATGCGGCTCGACCTCGCCCTGCGGATGCGGGTCCACGCGCTCGCGGAGGCGGTGGCGGCCGAGGAGCTGACCGGGATCACGGACCTCACGCCCGGGATCCGCTCGCTCCAGATCCAGCTGGACCCGGACGTCCTGTCCCAGGACGCGCTGCTGGTGGTCCTCACCCGGATCGAGGCGCGGCTCCCGCCCACGGACCGGCTGGTGGTCCCCTCCCGCACCGTCCATCTGCCGCTGTCCTGGGACGATCCGGCGACCCGCGAGGCCATCGCCCGCTATATCGCGGGGGTACGGGACGACGCGCCCTGGTGCCCGTGGAACATCGAGTTCATCCGCCGGATCAATGGCCTGGACTCACCGGACGAGGTCTACCGCACGGTCTTCGACGCCGAATATCTCGTGCTGGGACTGGGCGACGTGTATCTGGGCGCGCCGGTCGCCACCCCGCTCGACCCCCGCCACCGGCTGGTGACCACCAAGTACAACCCGGCCAGGACCTGGACCGCCGAGAACTCGGTGGGCATCGGCGGCGCGTACCTCTGCGTCTACGGCATGGAGGGGCCCGGCGGCTATCAGTTCGTGGGCCGTACGACCCAGGTGTGGTCCGGCTGGCAGCAGCGCGGGGCGTTCCGGGACGGCAAGCCGTGGCTGCTGCGCTTCTTCGACCGGATCAAGTGGTACCCGGTCGACGCGGACGAGCTGCTCGCGCTGCGCGCCGATATGACGGCGGGCCGGTTCGTCCCCCGGATCGAGGAGGGCACCTTCTCCCTCGCGGACCACGAGCGCTTCCTCGCCGCGAACGCGGAGTCGATCGAGGCGTTCCAGGACACGCAGGCGGCGGCGTTCGCGGCGGAGCGCGCCGCGTGGGAGGCGTCGGGCGAGTTCGCGCGCGCCGAGGAGGTGCCCGCCGCCGCCGTACCGCGTGCCGAGATCACCGTCCCGCCCGGCGGACAGCTGCTCGAAGCCGAGTTCGCCGCCTCGGTCTGGCAGCTGAATGTGGCCCCCGGCGACCGGGTGAGCGCGGGCCAGCCGCTGCTCGCGCTGGAGGCGATGAAGATGGAATCACGGGTCCACGCACCGGCGGACGGTGTGGTGGCGGAGATTCTGACGTCCCCGGGAGCCCAGGTGGAGGCCGGTACGCCCCTCCTGGTCCTGGCCCCCGCGTAAGAGGTCGCGCGGACAGGTGGGGCGGCGTCGTGGGCCGATGGTTCTCGCCCGGCCGCGTTGTCGTCGGTCGCCGCGGCTCCGCCGCGTCTTCCTCCTCCGCCTTGCCCGACTCGGCCCTCGACCGCTCCTTTCCCCACCCCACCTGTCCGCGCGACCTCTCAGGAGCGTTCCCCATGCAAGATTTCCCCGCGCCCGCTCTTCCCGAGCCGGCTCTCCCGGCACACTTCTTCTCCGCGCTCGAATTCTCCGCGCTCGACCGGGTGCGCGCCGCCTACCGCCGTATCGCGGAGGTCGACCGCCCGGAGATCTGGATCACCCTGCGCCCGCAGGCCGAGGTGGAGGCCGAGGCCAGTGCCCTCGACGCGCGGCTCGCCGCCGGCGACGGGCCGCTGCCGCTGGCGGGCCGGCTCGTCGCGGTCAAGGGCAACATCGACGTGGCGGGGATCCCCACCACCGCGGGCTGCCCCTCGTACGCGTACGACCCGGAGTGCGACGCCCCCGCCGTGGCGCGGCTCAGGGCGGCGGGCGCCCTCGTCCTGGGCGCCACCAACCTCGACCAGTTCGCCACCGGCCTGGTCGGGACCCGCTCGCCGTACGGCGCGGTACGGGGCGCCCGCGACCCCGAGCGGATCTCCGGCGGCTCCAGCTCCGGTTCCGCCGTCGCCGTGGCCCTGGGGATCGTCGATCTGGCGCTGGGGACGGACACGGCGGGCTCCGGCCGGATCCCCGCCGCCTTCAACGGCATCGTCGGGCTGAAGCCGTCGCGCGGACTCGTCCCCACCGAGGGCGTGGTGCCCGCCTGCGCGAGCCTGGACTGTGTCACCGTCTTCGCCCGTACGCTCCCGGAGGCGAGCGAGGCGCTCACCCTGATGTCCGTGCCGCCGGGCCGCGAGGCCCCACGCCGCGCCCCGGGCCCCTGGCGGGTCGCCGTCCCCGACCTCGCGCACCTCGGCGAGCTGGACGACGGCTGGGCCGAGGCGTATCAGGCCGCCGCCGCCCGTCTCCGGGCCGCCGGGGCGCGGCTGGTGCCCATCGATCTGACGCCGTTCAGCGAGGCGGCGCCGATGCTGTACGAGGGGGCGTTCGTCGCCGAGCGCTATACGGCGGTGGGCGACTTCGTCGACCGGCACGCCGGCGCGGACGACCTCGACCCCACCGTCGCCGGGATCATCCGCCGGGCCCGCGACATCCCCGCCCACCGGCTCTTCGCGGACCGGGACCGGCTGGACGCCCTGCGGGAGGCCGCGCTCGCCGGTCTCGGTGACGCGGACGCGCTGCTGCTGCCCACCGCGCCCGGCCATCCCACCCTGGCCGAGGTGGCCGCCGACCCGCTGGGGGCCAACGCCCGGCTGGGCCGGTTCACCAACTCCACCAACCTCTTCGACCTGGCGGCGGTCGCCGTCCCCGCCGACGAGGTCGGCGGGCTCCCCTTCGGGGTCATGTTCATCGGCCGCGCCGGGACGGACGACCGGCTGGCCGCCCTGGCGGGGCTGCTCGCCCCGCCCGTCAGGCTCGCCGTCGCGGGCGCGCACCTGACCGGCCAGCCCCTCAACCCGCAACTCCTGGCACTGGGGGCGCGGCTGGTCCGTACCACCACGACCGCGCCGGTCTACCGGCTGTACGCGCTGGACACCACCCCGCCCAAGCCGGGCCTCGTCCACTCGGGGGCCGGGGGCGCCGCGATCGAGACGGAGATCTGGGAACTGCCCGCCGCGGGTCTCGGCGCGCTCACCGCCGCGCTCCCCCGGCCGATGGCGATCGGCCGGGTGGAACTGGCCGACGCGACCACCGTCGCGGGCTTCCTCTGCGAACCGGCCGCGCTCACGGACGCGGAGGACATCACCGAGTACGGCGGCTGGCGGGCCTATCTGGACAGCTGAGCGCCGTACCGGGGAGGGCCCACCGGAACCTCCGGTGGGCCCTCCCCTTCGGCCGTGCCGGTCAGCCGACCGAGCTGTACGCCACCACCCCGCGCAGCACCGCGTCGACCGCCTTGCGGGCGTTCTTCGCGACCGTGCTGTTCTCGCGGGGGGCCGCCGCCGCGATCTGGCCGAGGACATCGATGACCTGCTTGCACCAGCGCACGAAGTCACCGGCCGGCATCTCCGCCTCGCGCAGCACCTCGTCGAGCCCCTTGCCCGAGGCCCACATATGGACCGCCCAGGCGAAGCCGAGATCGGGCTCGCGCTGCCCGACGCCCTCGGTCTGGCTGATCTTGAGGTCCTCCTCCAGGGCGTCGAGCCTGCCCCAGATACGGACCATCTCGCCCAGCGCCTCCTTGGCCGCCCCCGAGGGGACCTTGGGCGCCACCGCGTCGTCGGACTGCCGGGCCTCGTAGACCAGCGCGGAGACACAGGCCGCCAGCTCGGCCGGGGAGAGCCCTTCCCAGACCCCGTCGCGCAGGCACTCGCTGGCCAGCAGGTCCAGCTCGCCGTAGAGCCGGGCCAGCCGCTTGCCGTGCTCGGTGACCTCGTCACCGCGCAGATAGTCCAGCTCGGTGAGGAGCGCGACGATCCGGTCGAAGGTACGGGCGATGGTGTTCGTCCGGCCCTCGATCCGGCGCTCCAGCTGACGGGTGTCGCGCTGGAGCCGGTAGTAGCGCTCGGCCCAGCGGGCATGGTCCTCGCGCTCGTCGCAGCCGTGGCACGGGTGGACGCGCAGATCCGCCCGGAGCCGGGAGATCTCCCGGTCGTCGGCGGCCGCCGCCCGCTCCTTGCGGTGCCGCTCGGGCACGATGTGCCCGGCCTTGGTCCGCAGCGCCGACGCCAGATCGCGGCGGGACTGCGGCGAGCGCGGGTTGAAGGACTTGGGGACCCGCATCCGCTCCAGCGCCTCGACCGGCACCGGGAAGTCCATCGACGCCAGCCGCTTGACCTGCCGCTCCGAGGTCAGGACGAGCGGTCGCGGCCCGTCCTGGTACTCGAAGCCGCGGTGCCCGTTGGCACGCCCGGCGGGCAGCCCGGGGTCGAGCACCAGCGCGAGACCGGCGAACTTGCCGGTCGGCACATGGATCACATCGCCGGGCTTGAGCTTCTCCAGCGACGAGGCGGCCGCGGCCCTGCGCTGGGCGGCGCCCTGCTTGGCCAGCTCCGTCTCGCGGTCCTTGAGGTCGCGGCGGAGCCGCGCGTACTCCTCGAAGTTCCCGAGGTGGCAGGTCATGCCCTCGCGGTACCCGTCGAGCCCTTCCTCGTTCTTCTGCACCTGCCGGGAGATCCCGACGACCGACCTGTCGGCCTGGAACTGCGCGAAGGAGGTCTCCAGCAGCTCGCGCGAGCGGTGCCTGCCGAACTGCTGGGTCAGGTTGACGGCCATGTTGTACGAGGGGCGGAAGCTGGAGCGCAGGGGGTAGGTCCGGGTCCCGGCGAGCCCGGCCAGCGCGCCCGGGTCCAGGCCGCGCTGCCAGAGCACCACCGCGTGGCCCTCGACGTCGATGCCCCGACGGCCGGCGCGCCCGGTGAGCTGGGTGTACTCGCCGGGGGTGATGTCGGCGTGGGTCTCGCCGTTCCACTTGACGAGCTTCTCCAGCACCACGGACCTGGCGGGCATGTTGATGCCCAGCGCCAGGGTCTCGGTGGCGAAGACGGCCTTGACCAGGCCCCGGACGAACAGCTCCTCCACGACCTCCTTGAAGGTCGGCAGCATTCCGGCGTGGTGCGCGGCGATGCCCCGCTCCAGCCCCTCCAGCCACTCGTAGTAGCCGAGGACATGGAGGTCCTCGCCGGGGATGGAGGCCGTGCGCTCCTCGACGATCTCGCGGACCCGGTGGCGCGCGTCCTCGTTGTTGAGCCGCAGCCCCGCGTACATGCACTGCTGCACGGCGGCCTCGCAGCCGGCCCGGCTGAAGATGAAGGTGATCGCGGGCAGCAGCCCCTCGGCGTCGAGGCGCTCGATGACCTCGGGCCTGCCGGGCGTCCAGATCCGGCCGCGCTGTCTGCGCTCGCGCTCCCGGTCGGCCTCGCGGACCATCTTGCCCCGGCGGCGCTCGCGCGGGTTGTACGTGCGCTGGTTCTCCATCCGGGCGAGCCGGACGAGATCGGGGCTGACCTCGCGCTTCGCGCTGCCCCGGCCGCCGTGGTCGGTCTCCTCCTCGAAGAGGTCGTACATCCGGCGGCCGGCCATCACATGCTGCCAGAGCGGCACGGGCCGGTGCTCGGAGACGATCACCGCGGTATCGCCTCGGACGGTGTCCAGCCAGTCACCGAACTCCTCGGCGTTGGAGACCGTCGCCGACAGCGAGACCAGGGTGACCGACTCGGGCAGGTGGATGATCACCTCTTCCCAGACGGCGCCCCGGAAACGGTCGGAGAGGTAGTGCACCTCGTCCATCACCACATAGCCGAGGCCCAGCAGCGACGGGGACGACGCGTAGAGCATGTTGCGGAGCACCTCGGTGGTCATGACGACCACCGGCGCGTCCGAGTTGACGCTGTTGTCCCCGGTGAGCAGGCCGACCTTGTCGGCGCCGTACCGCTTGGCCAGGTCGGTGTACTTCTGGTTGGAGAGCGCCTTGATGGGGGTGGTGTAGAAACACTTGCGGCCCTCGGCCAGGGCCAGGTGCACGGCGAACTCGCCGACGATGGTCTTGCCCGAGCCGGTGGGCGCAGCGACCAGCACGCCCTTTCCCGCCTCCAGGGCCTGGCACGCCTCGATCTGGAAGGGGTCCAGGCCGAACTCGTACATCTCGCGGAAGGGCGCCAGCGCCGTGGCCTCGTCGGCGGCACGGATCCGGGCAGCGGCATAGCGCTCGGCTGGTGAGAGGTCCTCTGTCATCTTGCTGTCGAGCCTACCCGCCGCCTCCGACAGTCAGCCCGGACTTTGACGACCGGTCCCGGAAACCCCCGCCGCCCGGGACACACCCCGGGAACGCCACCGCCGGGCGGGCCGTCTCCGGCCCGCCCGGCGGGGGATCGTACAAGGCTCGGATCAGGTGACGTCGTCGTACCCGTTCAACCGGTCCGACCGGCCGCCGTCCGACTGTCCGGGGAGCGAGGGCCTCGTACGGCCGGATTCGATCGAGCCGATGGGCTCGGGCGTCAGATCGAGGTCGGACGCCTCGTCGTCGCCGAGATCGCGATCCGGGTCGCGCAGGTTCCGCCGCCGGTCGTTGAGGAGCGCGAAAACGCAGGCGAGGAGGTACAGCACCGCCAGCGGTCCCGCGAGCACCAGCATCGAGATGGGGTCACCGCCGGGGGTGGCGACGGCCGCGAAGATCGTCAGGCCGACGATCATCCCGCGCCACCAGCTGACCATCCGCTTGCCGGTGAGCACCTTGGTGAGGTTCAGCAGGATGAACAGCAACGGCAGTTCGAAGGCGAGCCCGAAGACGATGACCATGCGCGTGATGAGGTCGAGATAGTCATCGAGCGGCAGCAGGTTCTTCGCGTCCTCGGGCGTGAAGCTCAGCATGATGGCCGCGGTCTGCGGCAGGATCGTGTACGCGAGGAACGCGCCGCCGATGAACAGCGGCACCCCGAGCGCCACGAAGCTGAGCGAGTAGCGCTTCTCCTTGCTGTGCAGCCCGGGGGCGACGAACGCCCACAGCTGGTAGAGCCACACAGGGGTCGCGGCCAGCACGCCCGCCATCAGCGACACCTTGAGCGCGATGGTGAACGGCGACATCAGACCGCTGGTGACCATGTCGGCGCACGGGTCGCCGTTGACCATGGTCGAGGCGCCGTTCGTACAGCCGACGGACGACAGGATCGGTTCCATGAGGAACTTGAAGATCTTCGCCTGGAAGAACATCGCGATGATCACGGCCACCAGGATGGCCAGCACCGACTTCAGCAGGCGGTTCCGCAGCTCACGCAGGTGCTCCGTGAGGGGCATGCGCCCCTCCGTGTCCTTCGCCTGCTTCAGGTCAGACTTGAGCAAACCGCGTCCCTCGTCTCATTACATGCCGTGACACAACAGCACCGGTGTGGTGGGTCAGCTCTGCTGCGCGGTGCGCGTCGGCTCACTGACGGGACGGGCGCTGGTGACATCACCGGGCGCCGCCTGGATGGTCCGCGCGGCGGCCTGCGGCTGCGCGGCTGCGTCGGCCACATGGTCCGTCGCGGGGGCCGCCGCCTCGTCGTCCTTCTTCATCGCCTTGGCCTCGCTCTTGAGGATACGGGCCGACTTGCCGAGCGAACGCGCCATGTCAGGAAGCTTCTTGGCACCGAACAGCAGCACGATAACAGCGATGATCAGAAGGATCTCAAGGGGCTTCAGGTTGCCGATCATGTGGTGACTTCCTTCTCACTGAGGCGGCTGGGGCGGGCGCTGCCCGTGCGGTCCGGACGGGCATCCGGGTCCGTGGTGCTTTCAGCGATCGTAACGCGCAGGCATGAACGCGAGGCAATCCCTGTGCGTACTTCACAGGCAGCCCATACCTGATCAACAGGGCCACGTATCGCAGCGTACCCCGCGACCGGAGCCCTCAGCAGGGGGCCATAAGTCCCAAAGATCCGGGTGCTACCGCAGCGCCTCGCCCGTCGCGGCCAGCCGGGTGGCCGAGCGCTCCAGCTCATCGGCGGCCCGGTTGATCCGCTCCGTGGTGACCGCGATCTGCCGGCCGAGCCGCTGGGCCTCGACGAAGACACGGACCGCCAGGACGCCGAGTACGGCGAGACCGAGGAATCCCAGGGCGATGGCCAGCATGGGCCAGAACATCGACATCGGCAGCGCCTCGAACCGTTCTAGTGGGTGGAGTGGAGGCGCAGCGTCCGTACCCCGCCGCCGGTGAGGAGTTCGATGATGCGCTCCCCGGCGGGCTTGCGTACCGAGGTCTCGCACTCCGGGCAGGTGAAGGAGTAGAAGGTGGTGTTCCGGCTGGCCCCGATCGCCAGGCGCAGCGCGCCGGCGGACAGCTCGAAGGCGGCTCGGCACTCCGGGCACGCCGCCTTGAAGAGGACCGGAACGACTGCCGAGAGACTCGACAGTCCAGACATGGCCGACATTTTTTCCTGATTCTCCCTGTCCTCGTGCTCAGCCGTTCACTCTTGGCCCGCGGTCCACAGCGCGCCCGGGTCCGCCGCGGACCCGGCCCGGACGTGCCTCAGAGCTGATGGTCGTACGCCGCGAGCGCCTCGGCCGCCGAGCGCCGCGCGCTGTCCGCCAGCTCCGGGGGCGAGACGATCCGGCCGTCCCCGCCGAGCCGCAGCGCCAGCCGCCGCAGCGAGGCGGGCGCCGGTGTGCGCAGGGTGATCCGCAGCCCGCCGTCCGGCAGCTCGACCGCGCTGTCGTGCGGGTAGTACTCGGCGACCCACCGGCCACCGGGGCCGACCTCGACCACCACCTCGGGATCCTCGGCGGACGGCTGCACCAGCCCCTCCGACAGATCCCGCAGCTCCAGCTCGGGCGGCGCGGCGGGCGCGTCCAGCAGCCTGATCTCGGCGACCCGGTCCAGCCGGAACGTACGCCGTGCCTCGGAGAGCCTGCACCAGGCCTCCATATAGGTGTGGCCCACGGCGAACAGCCGGATCGGGTCGACCTCGCGCTCCGTCAGCTCGTCGCGCGCGGGCGAGTAGTAGCGCAGCCACAGCCTGCGCCGCTCGGAGATCGCCCGGTCGACCTCGGCGAACACCCCGCCCTCGGACTCGAAGGTCACCGAGAGCCGCGCGCTCGCCCCGGCGGCCTCCCCGGCCGCCGTCTCCAGCTTGGCGGTCGCCCTCAGCAGCGCTTCCCTGTCCCCCTCGCGCAGCCCCGGCAGGGTCGCCACGGCGCGCGCCGCGACCAGCAGGGCCGTCGCCTCGTCGGCGGCGAGCCGCAGCGGCTCGGCGACATCGTCCGGGTTGTGCCACCAGATGCGGTCGCCGTCGGTGTCGATGTCGAGCAGATCGCCGCCGCGGAAGCTGGTCCCGCACATGGGCAGGACGTCGAGGTCCGAGATCAGCTCGTCCTCGCTGATCCCGAACGCGCGCGCCACATCGCTGACACGCGCGCCGGGGCGCTCCCGCAGATAGGTCACCAGCGAGAGCATCCGCCGGGTCTGGTCGATGGCGTTGGCTGCCATGGTTGTACGAGTCCCCCTCAGCCCTTGGCCACGGCGCGCAGCCGGTCCAGGACATCGGCCCGCAGATCCGCGGGCTCCAGTACGACCACGTCCGGGCCGAACTCCACGAGCCAGGCGTCGAGCCCGTGTCCGTACGGGATCTCCAGCTCGTCCCAGCCGTCGCCGAGTTCCCGGGACGACAGCGCCCGGGAGCGCAGCGGATAGCCGCACCCGGAGCGCAGCCTGATCAGCGCGGACCGGGTCGCCGTCTCGCCCGCCCAGCTCTCCACGGTCTCCCGCACGGTGACCACATCGGGTACGGGAGCCCCGAAGACCCCGCTGCGGGAGCGGACCCGGCCGGTGATCCTGGAGAGCCTGAAGACGCGCTCCGCCCCCCGGTCGCGGTCCCAGCCCGCCAGATACCAGTGCCCGCGCCAGCACTCCAACGTCCAGGGCTCGACCTGCCGCTGTTCGGGGCGGGCCGCGTTGGCCTTGCGGTAGTCGAAGACGACGGGGCGCCGGTCCCGGCAGGCGAGCATCAGCGGCTCGAACGCGGCCTCGTGGACCGGGATCCGCGGTTCGAGGGCGCCGTGCTGCGGCTCGTACGAGTCCTCGGCCTCCGGCATCCCGGCGGCGCGCAGCTTCTGGAGGGCGCCGCTCGCCGCGCCCGCCAGCCGGGCCTGCTGCCAGACCTTCGCGGCGAGACCGAGGGCGGCCGCCTCCTCGGCGTCGAGCGTGATCGCGGGCAGCCGGTTGCTGTCACGGCGCGCGAGATAGCCGATGTCGCCGTCGAGGCTCTCCACGGTCTCGATGACCAGCCCGAGTTCGCGCAGATCGTCCTTGTCCCGCTCGAACATCCGGTTGAACGAGTCGTCGGTGCCCGCTTCCAGATATGCCTCGATGGAGCCCCGCAGCTCACGTTTGCTGAGCGGGCGCCGGGTCCCCAGGAGACACAGCGCCAGATTCATCAGTCGCTCGGCCTTGGCAATGGCCATCGACGCCTCGCACCCCTTTTGATCGTCCCGCCTGCGCCCGCTGACCGTACCGCCCCCGGGTCTCGCGGCAAAAGCCGAGGGTCCATGCCGGACGGCATGGACCCTCGGATGTCTCCGGTACGACTCAGACGGCGATCAGGTCGCAGACGAAGATCAGCGTCTCGCCCGGCTCGATGGGGCCCTGGCCGCGGTCCCCGTACGCGAGGTGCGCGGGGATGATCAGCTCACGACGGCCGCCGACCTTCATGCCCTGCACGCCCTGGTCCCAGCCCTTGATGACCTGTCCGGCACCGAGGCGGAACGGAAGCGGCACGCCGCGGTTCCAGGAGGCGTCGAACTCCTCACCGGTGGAGAAGGCCACACCCACGTAGTGCACCTGGACATTGGCTCCGGCCTTGGCCTCGGCGCCGTCGCCCTCCCAGATGTCACGGATCTGGAGATCCTTGGGGGGCTCGCCGCCCGGGAAGTCGACCTCGGGCTTCTCGATGCTCACTGAACTGCTCCTCTAAATGATGAACGGTGCAACCGGGACAGTGTTACACCTTCGCCAGGATGTCCACGGCGAACACCAAAGTGGAGTTCTTCGGGATGCCCTGCTGCTCCTGGTCGCCGAAGGCCTGGTCCGGCGGGACCACGATCAGCACCCGGCTGCCCACCTTCTTGCCGACGATGCCCGACTTGAGCCCCTTCAGCGTGAGCTGCGGCAGCGGGAACGTCGTCGTACGGCCCGTCTTGTACGTCGAGTCGAACTGCTTGGCGTCCTTCCAGAGGTACGCCGCGTAGTTCAGGACGACCGTGTCCGACTCCTTGACGACATCGCCCTTGCTCTCCAGTACGTAGTTGGAGACCAGCTTCTCGGGCGGGGTGCCGTCCTTCGGGATCGTGACCTTCGGCTCCTTGCCGTCGTCGTTGGTTCCGACCACGGGCAGCGCCTTGTCGTCCTGCGGAACGACGGTGCCCTTCGCGGTCGTCGGCACCTGGGTCGCCTTCAGGATGTCGACGACGAAGACCAGCGTGGCATTGGGCTTGATGTCGCCCTGGCCCTGCGCGCCGTACCCGAGGTCCGGCGGGATCCCCAACTCGACGCGGCTACCGACCTTCTGGCCTTCGAGACCCTGGTCCCAGCCCTTGATGACCATGCCCGCGCCGAGGGTCAGGTCGAACGGCGTCTTGCGGTCGAAGCTGTTGTCGAACGGCTTGACCGAGTCCCAGCTCTGGCCCAGGTAGTTGACCTGGATCGCGTCGCCCTTCTTGACCTTCGTCCCGTCACCCTCGCTGAGGACATCGACCGTCAGTTTCTCGGGCGGCTTCCCCTCCCCCTTGTCGAGGGTCGGCTTCTGTCCGAACTTGGCGCCCGCGCTGATCGCGGGGAGCCCGTTCTTGGACGAGGTGGAGTCGGAGCCTCCGTCGCTCCCGCAAGCCGCTGTCAGCAGCAGCGCGGGGACGATGATGAGGCCGGCAAGTCGGCGCACGTGTTCCTCAGATCTCAGACGGCACAGTAGTCGCCCACTCTAAGGCGTGCCGAGGGCCCCGTACGCGATACATACGGGGCCCGGGTGGCATTCCGCCAATAAAGTCACCCGCCGGGTCACATACCGGCGATGAGCTTTTCCACCCGCTCGTCCACGGAACGGAACGGGTCTTTGCAGAGCACGGTGCGCTGCGCCTGGTCATTGAGCTTGAGATGCACCCAGTCGACCGTGAAGTCCCTGCGCTGTTCCTGTGCGCGACGGATGAAATCGCCGCGCAGTCGCGCCCTGGTGGTCTGCGGGGGAACGGACTTGGCCTCGAAGATCTTCATGTCATTGCAGACCCGCGCCGCCTGCCCCCGCTTCTCCAGCAGGTAATAGAGACCACGACGCCGGTGGATGTCGTGGTAGGCGAGGTCTATCTGAGCGACCCTCGGATGCGACATGGTCATGTTGTGCTTGGCTCGATATCGCTCGATGAGCTGATATTTCATGACCCAGTCGATCTCGGTGGAGATCCGGTCGAGATCCTCCGCCTCGATCGCGTCGAGCGTACGGCCCCACAGTTCCAGGACCCGCTCGACGGTGCCGGTGCGGATTCCGCGGCGCTCCACGAAATCCACGGCCTTCTCGTAGTACTCCCGCTGGATCTCCAGCGCGGAGGCCTCCCGGCCGCTCGCCAGCCGCACCTTGCGCTGGCCGGTGAGGTCGTGGCTGACCTCGCGGATCGCCCGGATGGGATTCTCCAGGGTGAGGTCGCGCATCACCGTGCCCGCCTCGATCATGCGCAGGACGAGGTCGGTGGCACCGACCTTGAGCAGCATGGTCGTCTCGGACATGTTGGAGTCGCCGACGATCACATGGAGCCGGCGGTAGCGCTCCGCGTCGGCGTGCGGCTCGTCACGCGTGTTGATGATGGGACGGGAGCGGGTGGTGGCGGAGCTGACCCCCTCCCAGATGTGCTCGGCGCGCTGGCTGGCGCAGTAGACCGCTCCGCGCGGGGTCTGGAGCACCTTGCCCGCGCCGCAGATGAGCTGTCTGGTGACGAGGAAGGGGATGAGGATGTCCGCGAGCCGGGAGAACTCCCCGTGGCGGGCGACGAGATAGTTCTCGTGGCAGCCGTAGGAGTTTCCCGCCGAGTCGGTGTTGTTCTTGAAGAGATAGACGTCGCCCGCGATTCCCTCCTCGTGCAGGCGGCGCTCGGCGTCGACGAGCAGACCTTCGAGAATCCGTTCGCCCCCCTTGTCGTGCGTGATCAGCTCGGGAACGTTGTCGCATTCGGCAGTCGCGTATTCCGGATGCGAACCCACGTCGAGATAGAGGCGGGAGCCGTTCCGCAGGAACACATTGCTGCTGCGGCCCCATGACACAACACGGCGGAAGAGGTAGCGCGCCACTTCGTCAGGTGACAGTCGGCGCTGTCCCCTGAACGTGCACGTGACGCCGTACTCGTTCTCCAGCCCGAAAATGCGGCGGTCCATGTCTGAACATTACGCCTGATGACCTGAGCTGAAACCGGGTTCGACAGCACCGCTTGGATCATTTTCCGGCCGGACCGCGCCATCCGGGGGTACGTCGGGAGCCGCGAGGACCCGCCGGGTCGCCAGCAGGACCAGCAGCGCGACGATGCCACTGGCCCCCGCGACCGCGAAGCCCACCGGGGTGCCGCCCAGTTCGACGGCGGGTCCCGCCGCCGCCGTACCGAACGAGGTGCCGACGCCGAAGGTGGTCACGAGCCAGGAGAACGCCTCGGTGACCGTGCCGCGCGGGGCGTGCCGGTCGACCACGACGAAGGCGCAGGCGAGCGCGGGCGCCAGGAAGACCCCGGCGAGGACGGCGAGCGCGATCATCCCGACGACGCCCGGGGCGAGCGTCAGCGGCAGGTAGCACAGGGCCAGCAGCGCGACGATGGACCGGAGCCTGGACTCGGGGGCACCGGCCCACTGCCGCACCCCGTACACCGCGCCGCCCACCAGCGCGCCGAATCCGAGGGCGGCCATCAGCCAGCCGTACACGGACTCGCGGCCGTGGTCGTCCGCGTAGGCGATGGCCGCGACCGTGATCGAGCCGAGTGCCATGCCGATGAAGAGGAACGCGCCGAGCAGGACGAGCAGCCCGGGTGAGCGCAGCGCGCCGAGCCAGTGCGCCTCGCGGGGCGCGGAGCGCCAGGTCCTGGACGGCTCGGAGAGGACCACGGAGAGCGCCCCGAGCACCCCTGTCGCGTTGATGACGAGCAGCGCCGCGCCCGGGGACCAGAGCGCGACCAGCAGGGTGACGAGCAGCGGGCCGACCGTGAACATGATCTCCTGGGCCACCGCGTCCATCGCGTACGCCCGGTGCACCCGGTCCTCGCCGCCGAGGACGCCCGGCCACAGCGCCCGCAGCCCGCCCTCCAGGGGCGGGGTGAACACCCCGGCGACCGCCACGGCCGTATAGGCGAGCCAGGGCGAGTCCGTCCCCACGACGACGAGCAGCAGCATGCCGAGGGCGGAGACGACGGCGGCGGGCAGCTGCACCCGGGGCTGGCCCCGCAGGTCCACGGCCCGGCCGAGCAGCGGCTGGCCGACGGCCGTACCGATGCCGTAGACCGCCGCGAGCGCGCCCGCGAGGCTGTAGCTGCCGCCGGCCGCCCGGACGAAGAGCACGATGGCGATCGAGGCCGTGGCGTTCGGCAGCCGTCCCACGAGCGTGCCGGTGAGCAGCCGCGCCGCGTACGGCGCCCTGAGGATGTCTCCGTACCCGGTGGTTCCGGTGGTTCCCGCGGCCAATGTCCCGTCCCCCTGCTTCCGTACCCCGGCCCGGCCGAGGTTTTACGTATAACTTCAGGGCCATACGTACCATGAGCGCAGCCCGCGGGTCCACCGCGACGCCTTGCCGCGCGACGGAGAACGACGGAGCACGCCAGCCATGACAGAGCAGTCCGCCAGGCCCACCAGCAGGGACGTGGCACGCGCGGCGGGCGTGTCCCAGGCCACGGTCTCGCTCGTCCTCGGCGACAAATGGCCGGGCCGGGTCTCCGAGCGGACCGCCGGACTCGTCAGGGACACCGCCCGCGCCCTCGGCTACCGTCCCAACCTCGCCGCCCGCAATCTGCGCCTCGGTACGACCAGAACGGCGCTCCTGGTCGTCCCCGCCCTCACCAACGAGTTCTTCGCCCGCGTCTACACCGGCGCCGCCGCGGTCGCCGCCGAACACGGCTTCGGCGTGGTCCTCTACCCCTCCCCCGCCGGGATCGGCCCCGCCAGGGACCCCTTCGCCTCGGCACGGGCCGCGCTGGACGGGGTGATCGCCTCCTCCATGGCCTCCGACGCCCTCGACGCGATCCGGGGCACGGACGGCGCGGACCTGCCCCTGGTGATGCTGGACAGCGACCCGGCCGCCCCGGGCTCCGCCGCCCAGGTCAATCTCGATATCGCCGACGGCATCCGGCAGGTGACGGACCATCTGCTCGGCCTGGGCCACCGCCGGCTGCTGCACCTCGCCTCGGCGGTCCCCTCCTGGACCTTCGACGTACGGACCGATGCCCTGGCCTCGGCGGTACGGAACACGCCGGACGTGACCGTACGGAAGGTCTCCGCGGCCCTGGAGGTCGGCGCGGCCCGGGAGGCCACGGAGCGCGCCCTCGCCGCCCCCGGCCCCCGCCCCACCGCGATCGTCTGCGACGACGACATCCTCGCCGCGGGCGCCTGCAAGGCCGTGCGCAGGCTCGGCCTGCGCGTCCCCGAGGACATCTCCGTCACCGGCTTCGACGACCTCGCCCTCTCCACCGCCCTCGAACCGGAACTGACCACGGTCCAGCTCCCGGCCGAGCAGGTCGGCGAGCGCGGGATGGCGGCGCTGCTGACCGTCCTCGACGGACAACGGCCGAAAACCGCCGATCTGCCGGTCTCCCTGGTGGTCCGTGGCTCCACCGCACCACCGCCCCCGGACACGGCCCGGCCCCGAACCACCTGAGCGATCCGGGGCACCAGCGGGGCCGACAAGCCCTAGCTAGGCGTCGCCCTCCGGCTCCTCGATGTCCGAGGGGGCGTCGGTCGGCGTCGAGGCCGCGCCGTCCGCCTCCAGCAGCCGGGAGAGCTGACGGCCGACGATCCGCTTGAACTTGCGCTGCTGAGGTCTCGTACGGTCCAGGACCGCCACCTCCAGCCGTTCCGCGGGGATCTCCCGCTCACCGCCGTTGGTGTCCCGGGACAGCGCCTGGACCGCCAGCTTCAGCGCCTCCGCCAGCGACATCCCCTCCCGGTGCCGCTGATCCAGGAACGTGCTGATCTGCTCCGAACTGCCACCGACCGCGACCGAACCGTGTTCGTCCACGATCGATCCGTCGTGCGGCAGCCGGTAGATCTGGTCGCCGTCCGGTGTGGCACCCACCTCGGCGACGACCAGCTCCACCTCGTACGGCTTCTCGCCGGCGCTGGAGAAGATGGTGCCGAGCGTCTGGGCGTAGACATTGGCCAGCCCACGGGCGGTCACATCGTCACGGTCATAGGTGTAGCCGCGCAGATCCGCGTAGCGCACACCGCCGATCCGCAGGTTCTCGTACTCGTTGTACTTACCGGCGGCCGCGAAGCCGATCCGGTCGTAGATCTCGCTGAACTTGTGCAGCGCGCGGGACGGGTTCTCGCCGACGAACACGATGCCGTCGGCGTATTGCAGCACAACCAGGCTGCGACCGCGGGCGATGCCCTTACGGGCGTATTCCGCCCGGTCGGCCATGGCCTGCTGGGGTGAGACATAGAACGGCGTCGACACCGGCTATCCGTCCCTTTCTGTCAGTGGCAGGTTCATTCAGAAGAGAGAGGCACCGTCAGAGCAGCGCGGCACGCGGGCCGTCGGGCTGCTCCAGCCGGCGCGCCAGGATCTCGCGGGCCACCTCTGCCGACTCCTCGTCGGAGAGCTTCCGGAAGCCCTCCTCGGTGATGACGTCGACGATCGGATAGATCCGGCGGGCCACATCGGGGCCGCCCGTCGCCGAGTCGTCGTCCGCCGCGTCGTACAGCGCCTGGATGACCAGGGTGACGGCCTGCCGCTCCGTCAGATCCTCCTGGTAGAGCTTCTTCATCGCGTTACGGGCGAAGATCGAACCGGAGCCGGTGGAGGCGTACCCCAGCTCCTCGGAACGGCCGCCCGTGACGTCGTACGAGAAGATGCGGCCCTTCTCGCGCTCCACGTCCCAGCCCGCGAAGAGCGGGACGACCGCCAACCCCTGCATGGCCATGGACAGATTGGACCGGATCATCGCGGAGAGCCGGTTGGCCTTGCCCTCCAGGGAGAGCTGCGCCCCTTCGACCTTCTCGAAGTGCTCCAGCTCCAGCTGGAAGAGCTTGACCATCTCCACGGCGAGCCCCGCCGTGCCCGCGATACCGACCGCCGAGTACTCGTCGGCGGGGAAGACCTTCTCGATATCGCGCTGCGCGATCATGTTCCCCATGGTCGCGCGCCGGTCACCGGCCAGGACCACCCCGCCGGGAAAGGTCACCGCCACGATCGTCGTCCCGTGCGGGGCCTCGATCGCCCCCTGCAGGGGCGGCAGTGAGCGCTTGCCCGGCAGCATGTCCGGCGAGTGGTCGGACAGGAAGTCCATGAACGAGGACGAGCCGGGAGTCAGGAAGGCAGCTGGTAGACGCCCGGTGCTACGAGTGTTGGCTTCCACGCGTTTCCCTCCAGGTATGCGACGGCCCGACGCGGCCGCCGGGATCGTCTCCCGACGGGCCGATGGCCGAGTTGCAGTTGAAGCACAGTACGTCACGGACCCTACCCGCCTGGTGGCAGTGATCCACATGAACTTCGGGAGCGGCCGGACGGATCGCGCGCACGCCCGTACGCGTCGAGTCCGCGCCGTCCCGCACCGCCCCGACGTTCACATCTGTGGCTACTGTCCGCCCTTTTGCACGAATCCTCGGACAAAGTCCTCGGCGTTCTCTTCGAGCACGTCGTCGATCTCGTCCAGAACGGAGTCCACGTCGTCCGACAATTTCTCCTGGCGCTCCTTGAGGTCCTCCGAAACCTGCGCGTCCTGCGCCTGCTCCTCGGTCTGCTCCGTGGAACGCGTCGCCTTCTGCTGTCCGCCGTCGGTGTCCTTGGCCGCCATAACACTCACCCCGCTCGGTTCGCCCCGCTCGATGTGACCTTCGAGATCCGACCCTACAAGGAGGGTCGGACATCGGCCCCGTACTTCCCTCAACCTGGCAGAACGTCCGGGGATCACCTCGATCATTCCCCGGACGGGACCGTTTCAGCCTCCGGAGAGCACCTGGACCAGCTCCTCCGCCGTGCGGCACCGGTCCAGCAGTTCCTTGACGTGGTTGCGGGTACCGCGCAGCGGCTCCAGGGTGGGCACCCGCTGGAGCGAGTCGCGGCCCGGCAGATCGAAGATGACCGAGTCCCAGGAGGCCGCGGCCACATCGTCCGCGTACTGGTCGAGACAGCGGCCCCGGAAGTACGCCCTGGTGTCCTCGGGGGGCTTGGTCCTGGCGCGCTCCACATCCCGCTCGTCGACCAGGCGCTTCATCCGGCCCCGGGCCACCAGCCGGTTGTACAGGCCCTTCTCCGGCCGCACATCGGCGTACTGGAGGTCGACCAGATGCAGCCGCGCCGCGTCCCAGTCCAGGCCGTCCCGGCGGCGGTAGCCCTCCAGGATCTCCTGCTTGGTGATCCAGTCCAGCTCGCCGGACAGGCTCATCGGATCGTTCTCCAGCCGGTTGAGCGTGTCCTCCCAGCGGATCAGGACATCCTTGGTCTGCTCGTCGGCATCCGCCCCGTAGCGCTCCTCGACGTACTTCCTGGCGAGTTCGAAGTACTCCATCTGAAGCTGGACCGCGGTGAGTGTCCGGCCACTGCGGAGCGTGACCAGTCTGCGGAGCGTCGGGTCGTGGCTGACCTGGTGCAGGGTACGGACCGGCTGGTCCACGGCCAGGTCGACGTTGATGAAGCCGTCCTCGATCATGGAGAGCACGAGCGAGGTGGTGCCGAGCTTGAGGTACGTGGAGATCTCCGACAGATTCGCGTCGCCGATGATCACATGCAGTCTGCGGTACTTCTCCGCGTCCGAGTGCGGTTCGTCCCTGGTGTTGATGATGGGACGCTTGAGCGTGGTCTCCAGGCCCACCTCGACCTCGAAGTAGTCCGCCCGCTGGCTGATCTGGAAGCCGTGCTCGTGCCCGTCCTGGCCGATGCCGACCCGGCCCGCGCCCGTGACGACCTGCCGGGAGACGAAGAACGGCGTCAGATGGCGCACGATGTCCGAGAAGGGGGTCTCCCGCTTCATCAGATAGTTCTCGTGCGTGCCGTAGGAGGCGCCCTTGTTGTCGGTGTTGTTCTTGTAGAGATGGATGGGCTGGGCCCCCGGCAGCTGCGCCGCCCGCTCGGCCGCCTCGGCCATGATGCGCTCGCCGGCCTTGTCCCAGAGGACGGCGTCACGCGGGTTGGTGATCTCGGGGGAGCTGTACTCGGGGTGCGCGTGGTCGACGTACAGCCGCGCGCCGTTGGTGAGGATCACATTGGCCAGCCCGATGTCCTCGTCGGTGAGCTGGCTGGAGTCGGCCGTCTCGCGCGCGAGGTCGAAACCCCGGGCGTCCCGCAGCGGGTTCTCCTCCTCGAAGTCCCAGCGGGCCCGCCGCGCCCGGTGCATCGCCGCCGCGTAGGCGTTGACGATCTGGGACGAGGTGAGCATGGCATTGGCGTTCGGGTGACCCGGGACGGAGATGCCGTACTCCGTCTCGATGCCCATTACTCGCCGTACGGTCATGCGGCCCTCCTTGCCCGGCGGCGCTCCGCAACGCCGCGGTACGAAAGAGACTAGAGCGCCTCCGCGCCTGCGGGCAGATCATTTCCGTCATTGGCCTGGTGTGGTGCACGGTGCGGGTCGAAGGGGTGATCAGGTCGGGAAAGCAACGGGCTGCGGACGCCCTTGGGACATCCGCAGCCGGTCCTCGCTCTACAGGTACTGACCGGTGTTGGCCACCGTGTCGATGGAACGTCCGGTGTCCGCGCCCTGCTTTCCGGTCACCAGCGTGCGGATGAATACGATCCGCTCGCCCTTCTTGCCGGAGATACGGGCCCAGTCGTCCGGGTTGGTGGTATTCGGCAGGTCCTCGTTCTCCTTGAACTCGTCCACGCACGCCTGGAGGAGATGGGAGACCCGCAGACCCTTCTGCCGGTGATCGAGAAATGCCTTGATGGCCATTTTCTTGGCCCGGTCGACAATGTTCTGGATCATCGCGCCGGAATTGAAGTCCTTGAAATAGAGGACTTCCTTGTCGCCGTTGGCGTACGTGACCTCCAGGAAGCGGTTCTCCTCGGTCTCCGCGTACATCTGCTCCACGACGGTCTGGATCATTCCGTGTGCCGCGGCTTCCTTGGAGCCGTTGTGCTCGGAGACATCGTCCACGTGCAGCGGCAGGGTCGCCGTGAGGTACTTCGCGAAGATGTCCTTGGCCGCCTCCGCGTCCGGACGCTCGATCTTGATCTTCACATCGAGCCGGCCGGGCCGCAGGATCGCGGGGTCGATCATGTCCTCCCGGTTGGAGGCACCGATGACGATGACGTTCTCCAGGCCCTCCACACCGTCGATCTCCGCCAGCAGCTGGGGGACGATGGTGTTCTCCACGTCCGAGCTGACACCGGATCCACGGGTGCGGAAGAGCGATTCCATCTCGTCGAAGAAGACGATGACGGGGGTGCCCTCACTCGCCTTCTCCCGGGCGCGCTGGAAGACCAGGCGGATATGGCGCTCGGTCTCGCCCACGTACTTGTTGAGCAGCTCCGGGCCCTTGATGTTGAGGAAGTAGCTCTTCCCCGCGGGCTGGCCGGTCACCTCTGCGACCTTCTTGGCAAGGGAGTTGGCCACTGCCTTGGCGATCAGTGTCTTGCCGCAGCCGGGCGGACCGTAGAGCAGGATGCCCTTCGGCGGCCGCAGCTCGTGCTCCTTGAAGAGGTCCGGGTGGAGATACGGAAGCTCGACCGCGTCCCGGATCATCTCGATCTGGCCGCCCAGACCGCCGATCTTCTCGTAGTCGACGTCCGGGACCTCTTCGAGGACCAGCTCCTCGACCTCGCTCTTCGGCACCACTTCGTAGACATAGCCGGAGCGGGGTTCGAGCAGCAGGGCGTCGCCGGGACGGATGGTGATGTCCAGGAGCGGCTCCGCGAGCCGCACCACCCGCTCCTCGTCGGTGTGGCCGACCACCAGGGCGCGCTCGCCGTCCTCCAGGATCTCCTTGAGGGTGACGATGTCCCCGGCGCGCTCGTAGGCCATGGCCTCGACCACGTTGAGCGCCTCGTTGAGCATGACTTCCTGACCGCGCCTGAGCTCTTCGAGCTCGACGCCGGGGCTGACGTTCACCCGGAGCTTGCGGCCCCCGGTGAAAATGTCGGCCGTACCGTCCTCATTCGCCTGCAGGAATACCCCGAAGCCGGCCGGCGGCTGCGCGAGCCGGTCGACTTCCTCCTTGAGGGCCACGATCTGGTCGCGGGCCTCGCGGAGCGTATTGGCGAGCCGCTCGTTCTGCGCGGACACACCCGCCAGGTTGGTCTGCAACTCGACGATCCGCTCTTCGAGAATTCTCGTGTGCCGCGGAGATTCGGCGAGCTTACGTCGCAGGACGGCGATTTCCTGCTCGAGATAGGCAACCTGGCCGGCTGGGTCTTCTGACCCCCGCACGGGCCGGATGCCGCGGTTGATGTCGTCGTCGTGGGCTGCCACGGTCCTCACCTCCTCCAAGGGGAGCTGGACGCTTCCTGACCCTACCTGGGTGGGTGATGATTGAAACCCCTAGATCACAAAGACTGTCGGGGTGTGTCCGATCTTCACCCTTGCGCTCTCCCTCACGCTCAGGGGATACCCACCCAGGGGCATCGGAAAGCCGCCGGTTGTATCGTCGAAGTGTTCAACACCCGTCAGGGCTGGCGCGACTTACCCCACAACACACCGTCCGAAGCAGGAAACGGCAGGAGAAATGACCGTGCAGCAGGAGGCTCCCACCGAGGACCGCACCGAGTCCGGTGAACCGCTGGAGGTCTGGATCGACCAGGACCTCTGCACCGGCGACGGGATCTGCGTGCAGTACGCGCCCGACATCTTCGAGCTGGACATCGACGGACTGGCCTATGTGAAGAGCGCCGACGACGAGCTGCTCCAGTCCCCCGGCGCCACCACACACGTCCCGCTGCCCCTGCTGCGGGACGTGGTGGACTCCGTGAAGGAGTGCCCCGGCGACTGCATCCATGTACGCCGGGTCACGGATCAGATCGAGGTGTACGGCCCCGACGCGGAGTAAACGTTCACCTGCCGCGGGCCGCGGGGCGCTCACCCCGTACGAACGCGCCGTTCTTCCAGGCCCAGGAGACCCGCTCCTCCTCGTCGGGACAGCAGCTGGGAACGCCGGGCCCCGAGTAGCCGAGCAGGGTCGCCAGGACCGCTCCCTCGCGTACCGCGAAGTCGGGTCCGACGCTCTGCTTGTCCTTCGGGTCGACGAGCGTCGCCACGATCCTGGCCCGGTCCCCGGCCGCCCTGGTCAGTACGTACACACCGCTGGGCGGGGTGCCCGAGCCCGCCGCGCAGCGGACCACGGCCACGGTCTCCGGGGCGCCGTCCCCGTCGAGGTCCCCGGACGCCTTTCGCGTCACCGTCGTACCCGCTCCCCCGCACTCCAGCGGGAACACCGCCTCCGCGGGGTCCGGGGCGGGCAGCGCGGCCATGCGCGGAGCGGCCCCTCCCAGCGGCGCGGGGCCCTGCTGGGAGGCGGTGGCGGCGCCGGGCTGCGACAGCCCCGCCAGAGCCACGACACCCGCCATCGCGGTGGCCGTCGCGAGCCAGTGCACCGGACGGGGCCGACTGTGCGCGAGGTCCGTAGCGTCGGAGATCTGCACGCGGTGTTGTCTCCTGGGAAGAGCGATGCCGACGAGAAGTCGGAAGTGCGGGAGGGAGACAGCATCGTGCCACATGTCACAGTGCGGCGGAACAGCGGGGTCCGTATCGCCAACATAAAGAAACCGCCGTCGAGTTCCCCCGTACGGAAGGGAACTCGACGGCGGTCGTGCCGTGTTGGGACGGGCTAGCGAGCGGCTCCGCCATTGGCGCTGCCGGGACCCTCGTAATCCTCGCCGTACGAGCCCTTGGAGGGCCGGCGACGGCGCAGCGGGGGCTCGACACCGTCGGCGAGACGGCGGGCCGTCACCAGGAAACCGGTGTGGCCGATCATCCGGTGGTCGGGACGGACGGCGAGACCCTCGACATGCCAGTTGCGGACCATCGACTCCCAGGCCGCCGGCTCGTTGAACGTGCCGAACTCCCGGATGGTCTCCACCGTGCGGGAGAGCTGGGTGGTGGTCGCGACATAGGCGCAGAGGATGCCACCGGGCACCAGGGCCTTCGAGACGGCCTCGATGCACTCCCACGGGGCGAGCATGTCCAGGATGACCCGGTCGACATCCGTGTCCGACAGGTTGTCCTGAAGGTCACCGACCGTCAGTTCCCAGGCGGGATGCGGCTCGCCGAAATAGCGCTCGACGTTCTGCCGGGCGATATCGGCGAAGTCCTGACGCCTCTCGTAGGAGTGCAGCATGCCCTGGTCACCGATGCCGCGCAGCAGGAAGCTGCTCAGCGAACCGGACCCCACACCCGCCTCGACGACACGCGCGCCGGGGAAGATATCGGCGAAGGCCAGGATCTGGCCCGCGTCCTTGGGATAGACCACGGCGGCACCGCGGGGCATGGACAGGACATAGTCGGGGAGCAGGGGGCGCAGCGCGAGGTAGGCGACGTTTCCCGTGGTACGGACAACACTGCCCTCGGGAGCACCGATCAGCTCGTCGTGCGGGAAGGACCCTTTATGGGTGTGGAAATTCTTCCCGGCTTCGAGCGTGAAGGTGTAGTGGCGTCCCTTGGGGTCGGTGAGCTGAACCTGGTCCCCGACCTTGAAGGGGCCGCGACGACGGGCGGCACCGGTCGGTTCGGACATACGCCCACCCTAACCCTTCTTTTTGAGGGCTCGGTTCGCCTCCGGGGCGCTCATGCCACTGTCGACAGTCGACCGTACTCGGTTCGCTCGTTCCTCACGAACCTCCGCGCGCTCTCCTTTACGGCAGCAGCGCGCCCCTTCGGCTCACTCTCCGGGCGAGAACGGGCATCCCCGCCCTCGTTGGCGGGGGTGGCGCCCCGGAGGCGACCGAGCCCTTGGATCAGTGCGGCCGGGCCATGGCGGAGACGAAGGCGCGTTCCACATCCGCCGTGGAGAGGACGCCGTAGATCTCGCCGGACTCCTCCAATACGAGGTACTCCGTGGCCGGGCTGGCCCTGAGGCGGTCGAGGAGGGCTTCTCCGGCGAGGTCGGCGGGGACCTTCATACCCTCGGTGAGGTCCTGGGCGAGGCCGCTGACCGCGACCCAGGGGCGGCGGTGCTGGGGGACGCCGACGATGGCGGATTCGCGGACCAGGGCCGTCGGGTCGCCGTGGCCGTCGACGACGACCAGGGCGCGGGCGCCCGCCTCGTTGGCCCGGCGCAGCGCCTCGGAGAGCGGGGTGCTGGACTCGACGGGGACGGCGCGCCGGGTGAGGGCACGGGCCTGGAGTTCGGGGAGGTGTTCGCGGAGCCTGGCCATGCGCAGGCTGTTGCCCGCGCCGGTCCAGATGATCGCGGCGAGGATGGCGGCGAGCAGCGCGTCCGTGACGGTCTCGACGCCGCCCATGTCCCGGGACGAGGAGCCGAGCGCGTCCGTACGGGTGAGCAGCGGGAGGCCGACGAGCACGGCGACGGCGAGGGCCCTGCCGACCCAGGCGGCGGCGACGGTGCCGCTCATGGGCTTGCCGGTGATCTTCCAGACGATCGCGCGGAGCATCCGGCCGCCGTCCAGGGGGAGGCCGGGCAGCAGGTTGAAGGCGGCGACGATCAGGTTGGAGAGCATCAGCCCCGCGAGCAGGACACCGGGGACCGTGCCGGCCTCCACGGCGAGCATGCCGAGGTAGAAGATCCCGGCGAGCACCAGGGAGAGCAGGGGGCCGACGAACGCCAGGACGAATTCGCGGCCTGGGGTCTCGGACTCCTTCTCGATCTCGGAGACTCCGCCGAAGAACTGGAGCTGGATCCGGCGCACCGGCAGCTTGAAGCGCAGGGCCGCGACGGTGTGGGCGAGTTCGTGGACGAGTACGGAGGCGTAGAAGGCCACCGCGAAGAACAGGGCCACCAGGTAGCGCAGATTGCCGAGTTCGGGCAGTACGCGGTCGAGCTGGCCGCCGAAGATCCAGGTGATGAGCGCGGCCACCACGAACCAGCTGGGGGCGACGTAGACCGGCACGCCGAAGGGGCGGCCCATGAGAATGCCACCGCCGGGATCTTCGCGGCGCGGCGGCTTGCCGCCGGGGCCCGAGTCCCCCTTGCCGGGCTGCGGCATACCGCTCTCGCCGCTCTCGTCGTCCTCTTTCACGGGTTCCCTTCGTCGGCGGCTTCGCTCGCTCGATCATGCAGTGCGAGAGGCTCTGTGGTCGATGGTATTCCGCTCGCTGTCAGTGTCGGGCCGTAGGGTCTGCGTCATGAGTACGAGCCTGCCGCCCTCCTCGCTGTCGCCGTCGCGCGCGAACGACTTCATGCAGTGCCCGCTCCTGTACCGGTTCCGGGTGATCGACAAGCTCCCGGAGAAGCCGAGTGAGGCGGCGACGCGCGGCACGCTGGTGCACGCGGTGCTGGAGCGGCTCTTCGACGCCCCGGCGGCGGAGCGGACGGCTCCCAGGGCCAAGGGGCTGGTGCCGGGCGAGTGGGACCGGCTGCTGGCGGCGCGGCCGGAGCTGGGCGAGCTGTTCGCGCAGGATGCGGAGGGCGAGCGGCTGGCGGGCTGGCTCGCGGAGGCGGAGCGGCTGGTGGAGCGGTGGTTCTCGCTGGAGGATCCGACCCGGCTGGAGCCCGCCGAACGGGAGATGTTCGTCGAGACGGAGCTGGATTCCGGGCTCCGGCTGCGCGGGGTGATCGACCGGGTGGATGTGGCGCCCACCGGCGAGGTGCGGATCGTCGACTACAAGACCGGCAAGGCCCCCCGGCCGGAGTACGCGGAGGGCGCCCGCTTCCAGATGACGTTCTACGCGCTGGTGGTGCGACGGCTGAAGGGCGTGCTGCCGCGCCGGCTCCAGCTGGTGTACCTGGGCAGCGGCGAGGTGGTGACGTACGACCCGGTGGAGGCGGACCTGGAGCGGGTGGAGCGCAAGCTGCTGGCGCTGTGGGAGGCGATCCGGCTGGCGACGGCCACGGGCGAGTGGCGGCCCCGGCGGACGAAGCTGTGCGGCTGGTGCGACCACCGGGCGCTGTGCCCGGAGTTCGGTGGTACGCCACCGGCGTACCCGCTTGAGGTGACCCCGGTGACGGCCGGGGTGCCCGCGCCGTCCGGGGCCCGGCTGGAGTCCGGCGTCGGCTGACCCGGACGCGTACCCGGCCACGTACCGGACCGTGCCCGGCCACGTACCCGGCCGAGCACCCGGACCGTGCCCGGACGCGTCGTCCGGGGGCGGCCGGGGCAGAATGGGGCCGGTCTACCGAAGGAGTTCTCCGTGACTGTCCGCGTCCTACTGGTCGACGACCAGCCGCTGCTGCGCACCGGCTTCCGGATGATCCTGGAGGCGGAGGGGGACATCGCGATCGTCGGTGAGGCCGGGGACGGCCTCCAGGCCATCGACCAGGTCCGCGCGCTCCAGCCCGATGTGGTGCTGATGGACATCCGGATGCCCCGGATGGACGGGGTCGAGGCGACGCGCCAGATCACCGGCCCCGGCCGGGACGGTCCGGCGAAGGTGCTGGTCCTGACGACGTTCGATCTCGACGAGTACGTGGTGGAGGCGCTGCGCGCCGGGGCCAGCGGCTTTCTGCTCAAGGACGCGCCCGCCCATGAGCTGGTCCAGGCGATCCGGGTGGTCGCGGCGGGCGAGGCGATGCTCGCGCCGAGCATCACCCGCCGGCTGCTCGACAAGTACGCGGACCATCTGCCGTCCGGTGAGGAGCCGCTGCCCGACACCCTGCACACCCTGACCGAGCGCGAGGTCGAGGTGCTGAAGCTGGTGGCGCGTGGTCTGTCGAACGCGGAGATCGCCGCGGACCTGTTCGTCAGCGAGACGACGGTCAAGACCCATGTGGGCCATGTGCTGACGAAGCTGAGCCTGCGCGACCGGGTGCAGGCGGCGGTGTACGCGTACGAGAGCGGTCTGGTGCGCCCCGGCGCCCAGTAGCCGCGGGGCCAACGGGGAAGGGCTGCCGAGAGGTTCCGGCAGCCCTTCGACCTGTGCGGTGACGGCGGTCAGGAGGCGGTGCCCCGGCGCAGCTCCCACAGGAGCAGCTCGGCGGAGGAGTTGACGGCCCATTCGACCCCGGCGATGTCGTCGCGCGAGGCGACATACGTCTTGCCCTGCCAGAGCGGCAGCACGGGGACGTCCTCGGCGACGATGTCCTGGATCTCACCGAAGGTCTTGGTGGCCGCGCTGCGGTCGGCCTCGCGGCGCGACTGCGGGATCAGCTCGGTGCGCAGCGTGGGGTTGTCGTACGGCGAGTTGAGGAAGTTGCCGCTGTCGAGGAAGGGCGCGATGTAGTTGTCCGGGTCGGGGAAGTCGGGGAACCAGCCCATCCCGTAGACCGCGTAGTCGCCCTTGCCCTGGTCGGGTCGGAAGGTCTTCCACTCCGTGCCCTTGATGGTGATGTCGAAGAGCCCGCTGCTGTTGAGCTGGTCCCTGAGGGTCTCGAACTCCTTCTTCGTGGCCGAGCCGTAGTGGTCGGTGGTGTAGTTCAGCGTCAGCTTGACCGGTGTGGTGATGCCGGCGGTCTGGAGGACCTTGGCGGCCTTGGGCAGGTCCCGGTCGCCGTACTTGTTGAAGAAGGAGTTGGTGTGGGTGGTGACGCTGGACGGGATCAGCGAGTACAGCGGTTCGGCCATCGTGCCGTACACCTTGGTGACGAGCTGGCCGCGGTCGATGGCGTAGGCGATGGCCTGGCGTACGGCCTTGTCCTTGACGCCCGGGGCGTTGGTGTCGAAGCCGAGGTAGCGGATCTCCAGGCCGGGCATCTCGGTGAGCTGGATGCCGTCCTTGGGGTTCTCGGACATGGACTCGACCTGCTCGGGCGACATCGCGCGGGTCATCACATCGATCTGGCCCTTGTCGAGCGCCTTGCCCATCTCGGCGGCGTCCTTGAAGGAATCCAGCTCGACCTTGTCGTTCTGGACCTTCAGATCGCCCTTGTAGTCCGGGTTCCTGGTGAAGACCGCCTTGACGACGGTGCCGTCCTTCACGTCGGCCTTGAAGGTGTACGGGCCGGAGCCGGTGACCTCGAAGCCGTCGCGGAGCTTCTTCGGCGCGTAGTCCTTCTTGCTGACGATCCCGGAGGGCGGGGTCGAGAGCTTGTACGGGAACGTCGCGTCGGCCGTCTTCAGATGGAAGATGACCTTGGAGTCGCCGTCGGTCTCGATGGTGTCGATGTTGTCCAGCAGGCTGTAGACACCGCTGGGGTCCTTGATGTTGAGGACGCGCTCCAGGGAGTACTTCACGTCCTCGGAGGTGAGCGGGTCGCCGTTGGAGAACTTCAGCCCGTCGCGCAGGGTGCAGCGGTAGCTCTGGTTGGCGCGGTCGGTGAACCCGCACTCCGAGGCGGCCTCCGGGACCGGCTTGCCGCCGCCGCGCGGCACGTGCATCAGGGTCTGGATGGTCTGGCGCAGGATGTTCCAGGAGCCGACGTCGTACGCGAAGGCCGGGTCCAGTGGCGCTCCGTCGTCCTTCGTGGCGATGTAGTGGTCCGTGGTCCCCACGACTATGGCATCACCGCCGCCGGAGCCACCGTCCGAGCCGCCGCAGCCGGCGAGCACGGGCGCGAGCACGCCGATCACGACCGGCAGCACCAAAGTCTTGCGGTTCATCCTGGACGTACTCCCTCATCCGGCACTGAGATACAGCGGTAATCAAGGAGACTCCGCCGCGTTTACCCGGTCGGGGTAGTGCGATCGGGCCGGGATACAGGGCGATCGGGCCTGTGTGCGGGGCGACTTGGCGGGTCGTCGGGACACGTCGTTCGATGCGGCGAAGTGCTCGCGACGAGATTAGTCGCCAAGCCCCGGGAATGCCGGACGGGGCCCGATCCGAAATGTCATCGCACAGTGAGCGGAAATAGCGGGGCGTAAATATGCCAGCCGCGGCATGTTTCGCGCACGTCACCACCAAACGGGACACATATGCACAGGAAGACGCCTCCCCGGCAGGTCCGGACCGGCCGAACCCGCCACTGTCGACGGGAACGCGCGTGACAAAGGTCACTCACCCGCCCTTTAGGTCGGGCCCCGATCGCCCACGGCGGTAGTCACGGAAAATGTCCGTGCGAATGCGATGAGTTTCCCTTTTGCATTTCCGGCGTGATGTTCGGTGCGCTGATCACTATCCGCGGACCAACAGATCGGCTCCGCGCACCAACAGATCGGTCTGCGCGTGCCAACGGATCAGTCTCCGCTCACCACGGATCGGTCTGTGCGCACCATCAGATCGCGCAGGAATACCAGGTCGACCTCTTCCAGCGACCCGACGACCGTGCACCCGTGCGCCGGTGCGATGGGCGCGACCGAGGGTACGGCGACCACCCGGCACCCCGCGGCCTCTGCGGCGGCCACTCCGGTGGCGGTGTCCTCGATGACCGCACAGCGCGCCGGGTCGGCGCCCAGCCCGCGGGCGGCGAGGAGATAGGGGTCGGGGTGCGGTTTCGTACGGGGGACCTCGTCGCCCGCGATGGTGAGCGCGAAGTTCTCGGAGCCGAGCGAGAGCAGGACACGGTCGATGATGCGCCGGTGTGAGGCGGAGACCAGCGCGGTGGGCACCCCGTGCGCGGCCAGTTCGGTGAGCAGCCGGCGGGCGCCCGGCATCAGCGGGACATCGCGTCCGACGCGGTCCTCGAAGGTGTCGTTGAGCAGGACGGTCAGCTCGGCGAGGGTGATGGCGGCGCCGGTGGCCTCGATGAGGAAGCCCGCGCTGCGGGTCATGGGACCGCCGACGACCACTTCGCGCCAGGACTCGTCGAGGATGTGTCCGAGGCTCTTGAAGACCTCCACCTCCGCGTCCCACCAGAACCCCTCGCTGTCCACCAGGGTGCCGTCCATGTCGAGCAGAACGGCCTGAAGCGCGGAGCCTTCGGCTGTACGGGTCATGGACGCGGGGACCGTACTGGTCATCCGGCACACCTCCAAGAGGGACGAGAAGGCCGGTCGCCTCCCCCACGGGTCTCCCCGCCGGGACAGGCGACCGGCCTGCGCTGGACCGACCAGTGTACGGCGCGTCCGCCGGTTGCGCGCGCCCCGGTGGACGCGCCGTACCACCGAAGACGCAGGGTCAGCGCGCGTTGAAGTACTTCGCCTCGGGGTGGTGGATGACGATGGCGTCGGTGGACTGCTCGGGGTGGAGCTGGAACTCCTCGGAGAGCTGGACGCCGATCCGCTCGGGCTCCAACAGCTCGGCGATCTTCGCGCGGTCCTCCAGGTCGGGGCAGGCCCCGTAGCCCAGCGAGAAGCGGGCGCCCCGGTACTTCAGCGAGAACATGTCCTCGACATCGGCCGGGTCCTCCCCGGCGAAGCCGAGCTCCGAGCGGACCCGGGCGTGCCAGTACTCGGCGAGCGCCTCGGCGAGCTGGACGGAGAGTCCGTGCAGTTCGAGGTAGTCGCGGTAGGAGTTGGACTCGAACAGCTCGGCGGTCGCCTCGCCGATCTTCGAGCCGACGGTGACGACCTGGAGGCCGACGACATCCGTCTCGCCGGACTCCTCGGGGCGGAAGAAGTCCGCCAGGCAGAGCCTGCGGCCGCGGCGCTGGCGCGGGAAGGTGAAGCGGGTACGCTCGGCGCCGTCCTCGCCCAGCAGGATCAGGTCGTCGCCCTTGGACACACAGGGGAAGTAGCCGTAGACGACGGCCGCTTCGAGCATGTTCTCGGTGTGCATCCGGTCCAGCCAGCCGCGCAGATGGGGCCGGCCCTCGCTCTCCACCAGCTCCTCGTAGGTGGGGCCGCCCTTGCGGGCCTCCTTCAGCCCCCACTGGCCCTTGAAGAGGGCGCCCTCGTCGAGCCAGGAGGCGTACTCCTTGAGCTGGATGCCCTTGACGACGCGCGTGCCCCAGAACGGCGGGGTGGGAACGGGGTTGTCGACGGAGACGTCCGAGCGGACGGTGCCCTCCTCGGGGCTCTCCTCGACCACGGTGGCCGCGGTGGCCCTGACCCGGCGCTGCTTCAGCTCGGGGAGGACGGCGCCGGGGACACCGCGCTTGACCGCGATCAGGGCGTCCATCAGGCGCAGCCCCTCGAAGGCGTCACGGGCGTAGCGGACCTCGCCCTCGTAGATCTCGTGGAGGTCCTGCTCGACATAGGCCCGGGTGAGCGCGGCGCCGCCGAGGATGACCGGGTAGTCGGCGGCCATCTGACGCTGGTTCAGCTCCTGGAGGTTCTCCTTCATGATCACGGTCGACTTGACGAGCAGACCGGACATGCCGATGACATCGGCGCGGTGCTCCTCCGCGGCCTCCAGGATCGCGGAGACGGGCTGCTTGATGCCCAGATTGACCACGTTGTAGCCGTTGTTGGAGAGGATGATGTCGACGAGGTTCTTGCCGATGTCGTGGACGTCGCCGCGGACGGTGGCGAGGACAATGGTGCCCTTGCCGTCGGCGTCCGTCTTCTCCATGTGGGGTTCGAGGTACGCGACGGCCTTCTTCATGACCTCGGCGGACTGGAGGACGAACGGCAGCTGCATCTGGCCGGAGCCGAAGAGTTCACCGACGACCTTCATGCCCTCCAGGAGCGTGTCGTTGACGATGGCGAGGGCGGGCCGGGTCTGGAGCGCCTCGTCGAGATCGGCCTCCAGCCCGTTCTTCTCGCCGTCGATGATGCGGCGCTGGAGGCGCTCGTCCAGCGGCAGGGCGAGGAGTTCCTCGGCCCGGCCGTCCTTCATCGACTTGGTGTTGACGCCCTCGAACAGCTCCATGAGCTTCTGGAGCGGGTCGTAACCCTCGGCGCGCCGGTCGTAGATGAGGTCGTGGGCGACCTTGACCTGCTCCTCGTCCAGCCGCGCGATCGGCAGGATCTTGGAGGCGTGCACGATCGCGGAGTCGAGTCCCGCCTTGACGCACTCGTCGAGGAAGACCGAGTTCAGGACGATACGGGCGGCCGGGTTGAGGCCGAAGGAGATGTTCGACAGACCGAGGGTGGTCTGTACGTCGGGGTGACGGCGCTTGAGTTCGCGGATGGCCTCGATGGTGGCGATGCCGTCGCCCCGGGACTCCTCCTGGCCGGTACAGATGGTGAAGGTGAGGCAGTCGATGAGGATGTCCGACTCATGGACGCCCCAGAGGGTGGTGAGGTCGGTGATCAGCCGCTCGGCGATGGCGACCTTGTGCTCGACGGTACGGGCCTGGCCCTCCTCGTCGATGGTCAGCGCGATGAGGGCGGCGCCGTGTTCGACGGCCAGTTCGGTGACCTGCGTGAAGCGGGACTCGGGACCGTCGCCGTCCTCGTAGTTGACGGAGTTGATGACGGCCCGGCCGCCGAGCTTCTCCAGTCCGGCGCGCAGGACGGGCAGTTCGGTGGAGTCGAGGACGATGGGCAGGGTGGAGGCGGTGGCGAACCGGCCCGCCAGCTCGGCCATGTCGGCGACGCCGTCCCGGCCGACGTAGTCGACACAGAGATCGAGCAGATGGGCGCCCTCGCGGATCTGGTCGCGGGCCATCTCCACGCAGTCGTCCCAGCGGCCGTCCAGCATGGCCTCACGGAACTTCTTCGATCCGTTGGCGTTCGTCCGCTCACCGATCGCGAGGTACGAGGAGTCCTGGCGGAACGGCACCGTCTGGTAGAGCGAGGCGGCGCCCGGCTCGGGGCGAGGCCGGCGCGGGGTGACGGCCTCGCCCCGGACGCGCTCGACGACCTGGCGCAGGTGTTCGGGGGTCGTACCGCAGCAGCCGCCGACCAGGGACAGTCCGTATTCGCGTACGAAGGTCTGCTGCGCGTCGGCCAGCTCCTCGGCCGACAGCGGGTAGTGCGCGCCGTCCTTGCCGAGGACGGGGAGGCCCGCGTTGGGCATGCAGGACAGCGGGATGCGGGAGTGACGGGCGAGATAGCGCAGGTGCTCGCTCATCTCGGCGGGGCCGGTGGCGCAGTTCAGGCCGATCATGTCGATGCCGAGGGGCTCCAGCGCGGTGAGGGCCGCGCCGATCTCGGAGCCGAGGAGCATGGTGCCGGTCGTCTCCACCGTCACCGAACAGATGATCGGAAGGTTCAGCCCCGAGCTGGTCAGCGCCCGGCGGGCGCCGAGGACGGCGGCCTTGGTCTGGAGCAGGTCCTGGGTGGTCTCCACCAGCAGGGCGTCGGAGCCGCCGGCGATCAGGCCCTCGGCGTTGAGCTGGTAGGCGTCGCGCAGGGTGATGTACGGGGCGTGGCCCAGGGTCGGCAGCTTGGTGCCGGGGCCCATCGAGCCCAGTACCCAGCGCTGCTGTCCGGTGGAGGCGGTGAACTCGTCGGCCACCTCGCGGGCGATCCTGGCGCCGGACTCGGCCAGCTCGTACACCCGATCGTCGATGTCGTACTCGGCCAGCGCGGCGTAGTTGGTACCGAAGGTGTTGGTCTCCACGCAGTCCACGCCGACGGCGAAGTACTCCTCGTGGACGGAGCGGACGATGTCCGGCCGGGTGACGTTGAGGATCTCGTTGCAGCCTTCCAGGTCCTGGAAGTCCTCCATCGTCGGATCCTGCGCCTGGAGCATCGTGCCCATCGCCCCGTCCGCCACCACCACCCGGGTGGCGAGCGCCTCACGAAGGGCGGCGATACGGGTCCGGCTGTCGGTGGGGGGGGTCGGCAACGAGGCCATGAAAGTACTCCCGGGGCTGCGACGGCTGTCGGCTTTGCGCCTGGCTGGTGGAAGGCGCACCCGGTCAGGGTAGCCGGGCGGGGCCCCGAACGGTGAGGTATTCCAGCGGTCGGACGGCATCCTGGTGCACGGGGTGTCCGAACACACGGTCTTGACAAGATCCCTCTCCGGAGAGAAAAGGTCGGCATAGGCCGATAGTGTTCAGCATTGTCGAACGTAGTGGAGGTCCGGGTCCGATGGCGAAGAGCATCCAGTCACTGGAACGGGCGGCGGCCATGCTCAGGCTGCTCGCCGGCGGTGAGCGCCGGCTCGGCCTGTCCGACATCGCTTCCGCGGTGGGGCTGGCCAAGGGCACCGCGCACGGAATACTGCGCACCCTCCAGGCCGAGGGCTTTGTCGAGCAGGACACCGCGTCCGGGCGCTACCAGCTGGGCGCCGAGCTGCTGCGGCTCGGGAACAGCTATCTGGACGTGCACGAGCTGCGCGCCCGCGCCCTGGTCTGGACGGACGATCTGGCCAGGTCGTCCGGGGAGAGCGTGCATCTGGGCGTCCTCCACCAGCAGGGCGTCCTCATCGTCCACCATGTCTTCCGCCCGGACGACAGCAGACAGGTCCTGGAGGTGGGCGCGATGCAGCCGATGCACTCGACCGCGCTGGGGAAGGTGCTCTCGGCGTACGACCCGGTGGCGCACAGCGAGGCCGTGGAGGGCGAGCGGCCGGCCCTCACCCCGCGGACCATCACCGATCTGGCCGAATTCGAGTCGGCGCTCGATCTGACCAGGGCACGCGGCTGGGCGGCCGATGTGGAGGAGACCTGGGAGGGGGTGGCCGCGGTGGCCGCGCCCATCCACGACCGCCGCCGAATGCCGGTGGGGGCCATCGCCATCACCGGAGCGGTGGAGCGGATCTGTCCGGCGGGAGAGCTGCGGTCCGAGCTGGTGGCCGCGGTACGCGAGTGCGCGCGGGCGGTTTCCAGGGACATCGGCGCCGGGCGCTTTTGAGCCGTATGCCCGATCATCGGTATTGATCGAGGTTTCGGCTCCCGAAACCCTTGACGCGGTGTTGACCGGAGGGCAAAACTGCCGTTCAGCGGTCGGCATTGTCGAACACCTACCGGCAATACGAGTTAGTGTGTGGCAACGCCATTGGCCGATAACGCCCTTACCTGAGGGTGCGGACCCTCTGGTGCTCACCGGAGGTCCGCCTCCCCCTGGACGAAGGAGTCTCGGGTGTCCAACTTCGACATCTTTATCGGCGAGGTCACAGGGACCGCCCTGCTGATCCTGCTCGGTGGCGGCGTGGTAGCCGCAGTGGTACTCAAACGCTCGAAGGCGCAGAACGCGGGCTGGGTCGCCATCACCTTCGGCTGGGGCTTCGCCGTCATGGTCGGCGCGTACCTCGCCGCCCCCATCTCCGGCGCCCTGCTGAACCCCGCCGTCACCCTCGGTCTCGCGATCGAGGGCGGCATCAAGTGGAGCGATGTCCCGCTGTACGTCGCCTCCCAGCTGCTGGGCGCGATGATCGGCGCCTTCCTGGTCTGGGTGGCGTACATGGGCCAGTTCAAGGCCCATCTCACCGACCCGGAGATCCTCGCGACGCAGCCGACGATCGAGGGCATGATCGACCAGACGTCGGCGCCCAAGGCCGGGCCCGTTCTGGGCATCTTCTCCACGGGCCCCGAGATCCGGAACGTCGTACAGAACATGCTCACGGAGATCATCGGCACCTTTGTGCTGGTCATCGCGATCCTCACCCAGGGGCTGAACGACAAGGGCAACGGCCTCGGTGTGATCGGCGTGCTGATCACCTCCTTCGTCGTGGTGGGAATCGGCCTCTCGCTGGGCGGTCCGACGGGATACGCCATCAACCCGGCCCGTGACCTCGGCCCGCGCATCGTGCACGCGCTGCTGCCGCTGCCCAACAAGGGTGGTTCCGACTGGAGTTACGCCTGGATCCCCGTGGTCGCCCCGCTGATCGGCGCCGCGCTGGCCGGCGGCTACTACAACTGGGCCCTGACGTAGGTCCTCCCTTCCCTTCGCGCGAACAGCCTTCGCGCGAGCAGCCTTCGCACCGAGCAGGAGCAGACACCGTGAGTGACACCACCAACACCGGCACCTCCTCCCATGGGACGGGCCCGTTCATCGCGGCCATCGACCAGGGCACCACATCCAGCCGCTGCATCGTCTTCGACCGGGACGGGCGCATCGTCGCCGTCGACCAGAAGGAACACGAGCAGATATTCCCCAAGCCCGGCTGGGTGGAACACGACGCCACCGAGATCTGGGCCAATGTCCAGGAAGTCGTGGCCCGCGCGATCGAGAAGGCCGGCATCACCTCCGCCGACGTCAAGGCGATCGGCATCACCAACCAGCGCGAGACCACACTGCTCTGGGACAAGAACACCGGTGAGCCCGTCCACAACGCCATCGTCTGGCAGGACACCCGCACCGACGCCCTCTGCCGGGAGCTGGGCCGCAACGTCGGCCAGGACCGCTTCCGCCGCGAGACCGGTCTGCCGCTGGCCAGCTACTTCGCCGGCCCGAAGGCCCGCTGGCTGCTGGACAACGTCGAGGGGCTGCGCGAACGCGCCGAGCGCGGCGACATCCTCTTCGGCACCATGGACTCCTGGGTCATCTGGAATCTGACCGGCGGCACCGACGGTGGTGTGCACGTCACCGACGTCACCAACGCCTCCCGCACGATGCTGATGAATCTGGCCACCCTCCAGTGGGACCAGAAGATCCTCGCCTCGATGGAGGTCCCGGCCGCGATCCTGCCGGAGATCCGCTCCTCCGCCGAGGTGTACGGGCACGCCAAGGCCGGCGTCCTGGCCGGCATCCCCGTCGCCTCCGCACTCGGTGACCAGCAGGCGGCCCTGTTCGGCCAGACCTGTTTCGCCGAGGGCGAGGCCAAGTCGACGTACGGCACCGGCACCTTCATGCTGATGAACACCGGCGACAAGCCCGTCAACTCGTACAACGGCCTGCTGACCACGGTCGGGTACCGCATCGGGGACCAGAAGGCGGTGTACGCCCTGGAGGGCTCCATCGCCGTCACCGGCTCGCTGGTCCAGTGGATGCGCGACCAGATGGGGCTGATCAAGTCCGCGGCCGAGATCGAGACCCTGGCGTCCTCGGTCGAGGACAACGGCGGCGCGTACTTCGTCCCCGCGTTCTCCGGTCTCTTCGCACCGCACTGGCGCCCCGACGCGCGTGGTGTCATCGCCGGTCTGACCGGTTACGTCACCAAGGCGCACATCGCCCGCGCGGTGCTGGAGGCCACGGCCTGGCAGACGCGCGAGATCAGCGACGCCATGACCAAGGACTCCGGTGTCGAGCTGGCCTCGCTCAAGGTCGACGGCGGGATGACCTCCAACAATCTGCTGATGCAGACGCTCTCCGACGTCCTCGACGCACCCGTGGTGCGCCCGATGGTCGCCGAGACCACCTGCCTCGGCGCCGCCTACGCCGCGGGGCTGGCCGTGGGCTTCTGGCCGGACACCGACGCGCTGCGCGCCAACTGGCGCCGGGCCGCCGAGTGGACGCCCCGGATGGACGCGGCGGTCCGTGACCGCGAGTACAAGAACTGGCTCAAGGCCGTCGAGCGGACCATGGGCTGGCTCGACACCGATGACGACGACAGCTGAACCCGGACAGCTGACCAACCGACAGCCGACCGGCCACGGAGGCCGGGACCGCTGAAGAGGAGTGAAGAATGAGCACCCTGCGCTGCGTCCCCGCACTGGGGACGCACCCGGCCGGCGGTTCCCTGCCGAGCCGCGCCGAAACCCGCGACCAGTTGTCCCACGCGACATACGACCTGCTGGTGATAGGCGGCGGCATCCTGGGCATCTCCACCGCCTGGCATGCCTCTCAGTCGGGACTGCGGGTGGCACTGGTGGACGGCGGCGACTTCGCCGGCGCCACTTCCTCCGCCTCCTCCAAGCTGCTCCACGGCGGTCTGCGCTATCTGCAGACCGGCGCGGTGAAGCTGGTGGCGGAGAACCACTTCGAGCGCCGTGCGGTGTCCCGGCAGGTGGCACCGCATCTGGCCAACCCCCTCACCTTCTATCTGCCGGTCTACAAGGGCGGCCCGCACAGCGCGGCCAAGCTCGGCGCGGGCGTCTTCGCCTACTCCGCGCTCTCCGCGTTCGGTGACGGCGTCGGCCATGTGATCAGCCCGGCCAAGGCCCGGCAGGGCGTCCCCGAGCTGCGTACGGACAATCTCCAGGCCGTGGCCGTCTACCACGACGACCAGATGAACGACGCGCGCATGGCGCTGATGACCGTCCGCGCGGCCGTCGACTCGGGCGCCACCGTCCTCAACCACGCCTCCGTCACCGGGCTGCGCTTCACCCAGGGCCGGGTGACGGGCGCCGAGCTGAAGGACGCGCTCGACGGTACGGAGTTCGGCGTCGACGCCCGGCTGGTCCTCAACGCCACCGGCCCCTGGGTCGACCACCTGCGGAAGCTGGAGGACCCCGCCGCGGCGCCCTCCATCCGGCTCTCCAAGGGCGCCCACCTGGTCCTCAAGCGGACCTCCCCGTGGAAGGCCGCGCTCGCGACCCCCATCGACAAGTACCGGATCACCTTCGCCCTCCCCTGGGAGGACATGCTGCTGCTCGGTACGACGGACGAGGAGTACGAGGGCGAGCCCGCCGACGTCGCGGTCAACGAGAAGGACATCCACCAGATCCTGGACGAGGCCGCGTTCTCCGTACGCGACCAGCAGCTGTCCCGCGATCTGATCACCTACTCCTTCGCCGGACTGCGCGTCCTGCCCGGCGGCCCCGGCGATACCTCCAGGGCCAAGCGCGAGACCGTGGTGACCGAGGGCCGCGGCGGCATGCTGTCGATCGCCGGCGGCAAGTGGACGACCTTCCGCCACATCGGCCGCACCGTGCTCAAGAAGCTGGAGTCCCTGCCGGGCCACCCGCTCGGCCAGGGCATGGAGCCCGTCTCCCAGCTGCCCAAGAAGCTTCCGCTGCCCGGTATCTCCAACCCGAACGCGGTCGCCCACCGGCTGCTGATCGACGGCGGCGGTACGGGCCCGTCCATGGCCGTCGACACCGCCCGCCACCTCGCCACCCACTACGGCTCGCTGGCCTTCGACATCGTGCGGCTGGCCAACGAGTTCCCGGAGCTGGGCGAGCGGATCCACCCGGACGCCCCGGAGATCTGGGCGCAGGTCGTCTACGCCCGCGACCACGAGTGGGCCGAGACCGCGGACGACGTACTGCGCCGCCGTACGACCCTGACGATCCGCGGCCTGGACACGGACCCGATCCGCGCCAAGGTCGAGGAGCTGCTCGCCAAGCGCGGCCGGCTCGGCTGACGGGGATCCGGGCGGCCGACGGCCGCCCGGATCCGTATCGGACTGATGTACGCATCGAGGGGCGCCCCCGGCCGGGGGCGCCCCTCTCCGTTTCCCCGCTCCGTTTCCCTGTTCCGCTCCTCCGAGGCACATAATGAGAGCCGATAGATCGGATGTCTGGAGGTCGCCCATGGCTGTCACCGACGAGGCCATCGAGAAGATCAAGGGGATGATCGTCTCGGGTGCGCTGCGCCCGGGGGACCGGCTCCCCAAGGAGAGCGAACTCGCCGCCGAGCTGGGCCTCTCCCGCAACTCGCTGCGCGAGGCGGTACGGGCGCTCTCACTGATCCGCATCCTCGACGTACGGCAGGGCGACGGCACCTACGTCACCAGCCTCGCCCCCCGGCTGCTCCTGGAGGCACTGAGCTTCGTCGTCGACTTCCACCGGGACGACACCGTGCTGGAGTTCCTGGCCGTACGCCGCATCCTGGAGCCGGCCGCCACCGCGATGGCGAGCGCCCGGATCGACACCGCCGCGCTCGACGCGCTCGACGAGCGCCTCGACGCACTCGGGCCGCGGCCCTCGGTGGACCAGCTCGTCGCGGCCGATCTGGAGTTCCACCGGGAGATCGTGCGGCACTGCGGCAACTCGGTGCTCTGCTCCCTGCTGGACGGGCTCTCGGGGCCGACCACCCGGGCCAGGGTCTGGCGCGGTCTGACCCAGGAGGACGCGGTCGCCCGTACCCTCCACGAGCACCGGGCGATTCTCTCGGCGCTCCGCGACCGCGACGCGGAGGCGGCCAGGTCCTGGGCGACGGTCCATATCGCGAGTGTGGAGATGTGGCTCAGATCCACCCTCTGAGTACGGGGACGATCCCGGCGTCCGGCGCCGCCCTCCGCCCTCCGCCCTCCGCCCTCCGCCCTCCGCCCTCGGGAAGAACATCGGACCTCTCCCTGTCATCCGATGTATCGGCTCGTGGGAGCGCGACCGAACAGGACCTGACCGAAAAATAGGGAAACAGCTCGGATGAATCCCCGGGGGAATGGACAGAGAGTGGGGGTACCCGCCGTGGCCCGTCCGCCCGTACGGGGAAGTTCACCCGGCCGTGCACGGGCTGCGGGCGGGCAGGGGCGAAGCCGTAAGGTTGGTGCGGTACGAGAGGGAACTTCGGAAGGAGGCACTGGGTGATCGAGCTCGAGGGGGTTCCCGAGCTGATCGACCCGGTCATGGTGGCCGCGTTCGAGGGCTGGAACGACGCGGGCGACGCGGCCTCCACAGCGGTGGCGCATCTGAACCGGGAGTGGAAGGGCGAGGTGTTCGCGGCGCTGGACGCCGAGGACTACTACGACTTCCAGGTCAACCGGCCCACGGTCTATCTGGAGGGCGGCCAGCGGAAGGTCACCTGGCCGACCACCCGGCTCTCCGTGGTGCGCGTCGGCGGGGAGAAACCCCGCGACCTGGTCCTGGTCCGCGGTATCGAACCGTCCATGCGCTGGCGCTCGTTCTGCAACGAGCTGCTGGGCTTCGCCCATGAGCTGGGCGTCGAGATGGTGGTCATCCTGGGCGCGCTGCTCGGCGACACCCCGCACACCCGGCCGGTGCCGGTCAGCGGGGTCACCTCGGACGGGGACCTGGCCAGGACGATGGACCTGGAGGAGTCGCGGTACGAGGGGCCGACCGGCATCGTCGGCATCCTCCAGGAAGCCTGCACCCACGCGGGCGTACCGGCGGTGAGCCTGTGGGCGGCGGTGCCGCACTACGTCTCGCAGCCGCCCAACCCGAAGGCGACGCTGGCGCTCCTCAACCGCCTGGAGGACCTGATCGGTCTGCGGATCCCGCTGGGTGAGCTGGCCGAGGACGCCAGGGCCTGGCAGCTGGGCGTGGACCAACTGGCCGCCGAGGACAGCGAGGTGGCGGAGTACGTCCAGTCGCTGGAGGAGGCCAGGGACACGGCCGAGCTGCCGGAGGCGACGGGCGAGGCCATCGCCCGGGAGTTCGAGCGGTATCTGCGCCGGCGGGACGGCGGCCCCGGTCAGACACCGGGCGGCCATGCCACGGAGAGCGGTGAGGGCACGGCGTATCTGCGCGACGCGTCCGGCGGACGTACGCGCCCGCCGAAGCCGCCGCGCGGCGGCCCCGGCACCGACAAGGACCCCGACCAGGGCTCCGGACCGGGACCGGCCGACGAATCGGGCGCCCCGGACGACGAGGACGACTGAGCGCGGGCGGACATGGCTGAGGGGCGGTGCCATCGGGCGCCGCCCCTCAGCCATGTGTCCGGTCGGGTACGGGCACGGCCCGCGTCCGGGTCCTACAGCGCGACGCCGAGCAGCGCGTCGACCGTGCGGGACACCACGCCGGGCGCGCCCTCCTCCGTACCGCCCGCGGTGTCCTGGAGCGCGGCCCAGCGGTCGACGGCCGCGAGGGCGGCCGGCGCGTCCAGGTCGTCGGCCAGCGCCTCGCGTACCTCGTCGACCAGCGCCTCGGCCGACGGGCCGTCGGGCCGCGACACCGCGGCCCGCCAGCGGGCCAGCCGGTCGACGGCGTCCTGGAGGACCTGGTCCGTCCACTCCCAGTCGGAGCGGTAGTGATGCGCGAGGAGCGCGAGGCGGATCGCCGCCGGGTCCACACCGGACCTGCGCAGCGTCGACACGAAGACGAGATTGCCCTTGGACTTGGACATCTTCTCGCCGTCCAGCCCGACCATGCCGGCGTGCACATAGGCACGGGCGAACGGGTGCTCGCCGGTCAGCGCCTGGGCGTGCGAGGCGCCCATCTCGTGGTGCGGGAAGGCCAGGTCGCTGCCGCCGCCCTGGACGTCGAAGCCCATGCCCAGGTGTTCGAGGGCGATGGCGACACATTCGATGTGCCAGCCCGGCCGGCCCTGTCCGAGGCTGCCGCCGTCCCAGCTCGGCTCGCCGGGGCGGGCCGCCAGCCAGAGGATCGGGTCGAGCGGGTTCTTCTTGCCGGGCCGCTCGGGGTCGCCACCGCGCTCGGCGGAGAGCAGCCGCATGGCCTCGGCGTCGAGCCCCGAGACCGCTCCGAAGTGCGGATCGGCCGCCACGGAGAAGTAGATGTCGCCTTCGAGTTCGTACGCGGCGCCGGCCTCGCGCAGCCGCTCCACCAGCGGGATGATCCCCGGTATCGCCTCGACGGCGCCGATGTAGTGCTGGGGCGGCAGCATGCGCAGGGCGGTCATGTCCTCCCGGAAGAGCGCCGTCTCGCGCTCGGCGAGCGCGGTCCAGTCCTCTCCGTCGCGCACCGCACGCTCCAGCAGGGGATCGTCGACATCGGTCACGTTCTGGACGTAGTGAACCTGCCGCTTCGTATCGAGCCACACGCGCTGCACGAGGTCGAACGCGTTGTAGGTCGCCGCGTGACCCATGTGGGTGGCGTCGTACGGCGTGATGCCGCAGACGTAGATACGGGCGACGGGACCGGGCTCTAGGGAGACTCGGCCATTGGTCGAGGTGTCGTGAATCCTGAGGTCGCGGCCCTTGCCAGGAAGGGCGGGGACCTCGGAAGCGGGCCAGGCATGCATGTCATGAGCGTAACCGGATGGAGGTTCCGGATACGAACCGGAGGGGCGATCCTGTCCCATTGGGCACTCTTGCGCGATCCGCCGAAAACTGCTGCGCCGGTCCCGGCGGGACCGGCGCGGCGGTTCACTGGTCGGTGCTCACACCGGGGGCCAGGGGATCGGCGGCCACTCCCCCGAGGGGCGCGGGTGCAGACCGGTGTGGCGCAGCTCACCGACCCGGGCCCGCAGGGCGTCGGTCTCGGCCGGGGTGATGAGTTCGGCCAGCCGGGTGGCGAGCGGGCCGCCCGGCGCGAGGACCTCCGCCAGCCCGTCCAGCATCGCGCGCGCCTCCTCGGTCAGGGGCTCGCCCGCCCAGCCCCAGAGCAGGGTGCGCAGCTTGTCGTCCACGTTGAACGTGACGCCGTGGTCGATGGCGTACAGCCGCCCCCCGGACGCGGGCAGCAGATGGCCGCCCTTGCGGTCGCCGTTGTTGATCACCGCGTCGAGTACGGCGAGCCGGCGCAGCCGTTCGTCGTCGGCGTGCACCAGCAGGGCGGTGCGCCCCTCGCCGACCTCGGCGCGGCCGACGGCCTTCCAGCCCTCGCCCGGCTCCTCCTCCTCGATGAGGGCCAGCAGCGGCGCCCCGGCGGGGGCGTCCTCCGGCTCCGGGTCGATCCACAGCTGGCACATGCCCTCGCCGTACGGCCCGTCCCGCAGCACGGTCGGCGGTACGAGACTCCAGCCGGTCGCCTCGGAGACCTCGTAGGCGGCCACCTCGCGCCGGGCGAGCGTCCCGTCCGGGAAGTCCCACAGCGGGCGCTCCCCCGCGACCGGCTTGTAGACGCAGCCGGCCTCCCTGCCCTCGTACGCGACCGAGCAGTAGAGCACCCCGTTGGACGCCTCACGGATCCGGCCGCGCACCGTCAGCTCGCCCCGGGCGAGCAGATCCACCTCGGTCACGCTCCGCGGCGGTATCCGTTCTGGCGCGGGCATACGTGTCCTTCCGGGTCGAGCGGCAGGCTGCACAGCGGGCACGGCGGCCGGCCGGCGTTGACCACGTCCAGGGCGCGTTTGGCGAAGGCTCTGGCCTGGGCGCCGGAGAGCCGGACGCGGAGCATCGGCGGGCCGTTCTCCTCGTCCTGGAGCAGCCGCTCCTCGGCCTCGGCGAGGTCCTCGTCGGTGTCGGCGTCCAGCTCGACGAGGGCCTGTGCCTCGATGATCATGCGCTGCTCGTCGCCGTCCCAGGCCAGCGCCATGGTCCCGACCCGGAACTCCTCCTCGACGGGGGCGTCGAGGGGGGCCGAGTCGAAGATCCCGGAGGGCGCCGCGGCCGGTACGGGAGCGTTGCCCCCGGTACGGCGTACCACCTCGTCCAGCAGTTCGTCGATCCGCTCGGCGAGCGCGGCCACCTGGGTCTTCTCCAGGGCGACGCTGGTGACGCGCCCGGCGGCGGAAGCCTGGAGGAAGAACGTACGGCGTCCAGGCAGCCCGACCGTACCGGCCACGAAACGGTCCGGTGGGTCGTAGAGGAACACCTGACGGGACACGTCCTGTCTCCCTTGGAAATCGTCGGATATCAGAATCGGATCATCAGATCAGAAGGGCTGTCCGGAATCGCTCGGACGGCGCGTCCACCCTACTGCGCCGATGGATCACGGTGCTCCCGCACCGCCCCCCACCACACCGGCCTCGCCTCCCGGGTGTTCCCTCGGAGCCAGCCCGGCGAGGTCACCGGTGTCGCCGAGCCGCAGCAGAAACGGGCGCAACCGGGTGTAACGGATGGCGGTGAGCGAGCAGGGGTCCACCTGGATCCGCTGGAAGAGGTCGAGATGCATCCCGAGGGCATCGGCCACGATCGCCTTGATGATGTCCCCGTGCGAGCACATCAGCAGCACGGCGTCCTCACCGTGCTCCTCGTCCACCCGCGCGGTCCACTCCCGTACGGCGTCGACGGCGCGCGCCTGCATCGCGCGCATCGACTCGCCACCGGGGAACGCGGCGGCGGACGGATGCTGCTGGACCACCGTCATCAGCGGCTCGTCCATCAGCTCCGCGAGTTTGCGGCCCGACCAGTCGCCGTAGTCGCACTCCCCCATCCGGTCGTCGGTGCGCAGCTCCAGCTCCGGCCGGGCGTCGAGCAGCGGACGCAGGGTCTCGCGGCAGCGCTGCAACGGGCTGGAGACCACCGCGGCGAGCGGCACGTCCGCCAGCCGCCCCGGCAGCGCGGCGGCCTGCGCGGCGCCCCGCTCGTCGAGCGCGACACCCGGTGTCCAGCCGGCGAGCAGCCCCGCGGTGTTGGCGGTGGACCGTCCATGACGTACGAGGATCAACGTGGCCATGCGTGCAGCCTAGGCGTTCGGTGGGCGCGCGCTCCACGGCCCGGGGGTGCGGTCGCGGGCCGGAAAGGGAAGAATGCCCGCCGTGATCGTGGACTGTGCCATCTACCGCGACGGGCGCCGCACCGACGGGCCCGCCGATTTCTCCGATGCCCTCGCCGAGGCGCGGGCCGAGGGGGACGCGTTCCTCTGGCTCGGGCTGCACGAGGCCACGGAGAAGGAGTTCGCCCTCGTGAGCAGCGAGTTCGGGCTGCATCCGCTGGCCGTGGAGGACGCGCTCACCGCGCATCAGCGGCCCAAACTGGAGGTGTACGACGGCTCGCTGTTCGTCGTCCTCAAGCCGGTCCGGTACGACACCGTCAGCGATGTCGTCACCACCGGCGAGCTGATGGTCTTCATAGGAGACTCGTTCGTGGTGACCGTACGGCACGGCGAGGGCGCCCCGCTGGCCGCCGTACGGCAACGGCTGGAGGCCGAGCCCGAGGTGCTCAAACACGGCCCCACCGCCGTGCTGTACGCGGTCAGCGACGCGATCGTCGACAACTACATCGAGGTGGCCGGGGAGCTCCAGATCGATCTGGAGGAGCTGGAGGAGGAGGTCTTCGCACCCAACGGCGGCGAGGGCGCGCCCGACGCGGGCACCCGGCCCCCGACCGCCGCGCGGATCTACAACTTCAAGCGCCAGGTGCTGGAGTTCCGCCGGGCCACCGGGCCGCTGGCGGGGCCGATGGCCCGGCTCGCGGGCGCCGGGGTGCCGTTCGTCCATGACCACGCGCAGCCGTTCTTCCGCGATGTCAACGACCATCTGCTGCACGCCAACGAGCAGGTGGAGGGGTTGGACCGGCTGCTCTCCGACATCCTGTCGGCGCATCTCGCGCAGATGGGCGTACGCCAGAACGACGACATGCGGAAGATCTCGGCATGGGCCGCCATGGCCGCCGTCCCGACGATGGTCGCGGGGATCTACGGCATGAACTTCAAGCACATGCCGGAGCTGCGGTACGTGTGGGCGTATCCGGCCGTGCTGTGTTTCATGGCCGTCACCGTCTTCGGGCTGCACCGGGCCTTCAAACGGCGCGGCTGGCTCTGAGGGCTTCGAGCCGGAGCCCTCAGAAGGCGGGCGCCGCGGTGGCGGGCCCGCCGAGGGCGTCGCGCCGCTCGGGCATCGCGAGACCGGTCATCCGGCGCCATCCGGTGGCCCGTTCGTACGCGTACACGGCGTGGATGCCGGCCGCCAGCGCCGCGGCCTTGGGCGCGGGCCAGCCGAGGATCCGGCCCATCCGGTCCATCACGGCGAGGCTCACCTCGCGGTAGACCCGGATCTCGGCGAGGGCGCACGCGCGCAGGGCGCGGTGGATCGTACGGCCGTGGCCCGCCCGTGCCAGCCGCAGCAGCTCCTCGTGGCAGTAGGCGAGGTGGTTGTCCTCGTCGTTGCTGATCATCTTGACGGCCCGGCCGATCTGCGGGTCCCGGCCGAAGTGCTTGACCAGCATCGCCATCTGCTCGGAGGCGCGCTGCTCGGTGACCCGGCTGTGGGCGAGATAGACGACGATGTCCTCCTCGGACAGCCGTCTCTCCCCGTGCAGCCTGGCGTGGGTGAGCCCGATGCCCCGCCGCTCCAGCAGTCCGGTGTAGTCGGTCTCCGGCGGGACCTCGACCGGGTCGAGACCGCGCTTGCGCAGCAGGGCGTTGAAGATCCGTCCGTGCTTGTCCTCGTCGGTGCCGTGCCGGGTGATCTTCGGGGCGAGATCCCGCATGGAGTCGGGCACCAGCGCGGCGATCCTGCCGTTCTCCCAGCCGCCCTGGGCCTCGCCGCCCGCCGCGATGGAACAGAAGAGCCGGAAGGAACGGTCGTCGTCCAGGATCTCCTGGAACAGGCTTCGGGCCGAGAGCATCACTGCCACCTCCTGGGCACATCCGGACATCGCCACCCGTAGAAGACGAGTCAAAGCGGATGCGGGTCGGCGGGCAACAGGTACGCCGGTCCACTGGACCGAAAGACTGAGGACGACGTCCCGTACGGCGCGTTGACCAGGGACGTCCGCAGGCGTCGCGGTATGCGCCGGCCCTGGCCGGGAGGAGCCCCGGGCCCCACCCCGGCCGCGGACCCGGCCCGGCCGGGACCGCGCGTTACGACGCCAGCCCGGCGCGCTCCAGCGCCGCCGAGCCGACGCGCAGCGCCTCGACCCGCTCGTCGAGCGTGAAGCCGGACGGCGCGAGGGTCAGGGTGGTGACCCCGGCGGCGGCGTACTCCCGCATCCGGTCCGCGATCCGGTCGACCCGGCCGAGCAGCGTGGTCGAGTCGATCAGGTCGTGCGGCAGGGCCGCCGCCGCCCCGTCCTTGTCGCCCGCGAGGTACTTGTCCTGGACCTCGACGGCCTCCTTCTCGTACCCCATGCGCCGCGCGAGCTGGTTGTAGAAGTTCTGCTTGCGGCTGCCCATGCCCCCCACATAGAGCGCGGTGTACGGGCGGAACGTGTCGGCCAACGCGTGGATGTCGTCGCCGACCGCGATCGGCACGGTGGGACAGACGTCGAAGCCGTCCATGGTCAGCCCCGCCTTCTCGCGGCCCGCCCGCAGCGGGGCGATCGCCGTGGACTCCAGCTGACCGGCGGACGCGAAGATCAGCAGCGCGCCGTCGGCGATCTCGCCGGTCTGCTCCAGGTTCTTCGGGCCGATCGCGGCGATGTAGAGCGGGATGCGCTCGCGCTCCGGGTGCACGGTGAGCTTCAGCGGCTTGCCGGGCCCGCCGGGCAGCGGCAGCGTCCAGTGCTCGCCCTCGTACGACAGCCGCTCACGGGTCATCGCGCGGCGGACGATCTCGACGTACTCCCGGGTGCGGGCCAGCGGCTTGTCGAACTTCACGCCGTACCAGCCCTCGGAGACCTGCGGTCCCGAGACACCGAGGCCGAGCCGGAAGCGGCCGCCGGAGAGCGAGTCGAGGGTGGCCGCGGTCATCGCGGTCATCGCGGGCTGGCGCGCCGGGATCTGGAGGATCGCGGAGCCGACGTCGATGTTCTCCGTGTGCGCGGCGACCCAGCTCAGCACGGTCGGGGCGTCGGAGCCGTACGCCTCGGCGACCCAGCAGACGTCATAGCCGAGCCGGTCGGCCTCCTGTGCGACGGCGAGGTTGTCGCCGTCCATCCCCGCACCCCAGTACCCGAGGTTGATGCCGAGCCGCATAACCACTCCCTTACCGATGAGTAACGTCCCTGTTCCGGGGGACTCTAGCGCGCCGCTCCGACATTCGTCAGGCGCCCCGTTGTCCACAGGCTCTCTCCGCCCGGGGCCGTGGCCAGTAATCTCAAGCGCCATGGAGCAGAGGCATCTCGGCCGTACCGGCCTGCGTGTGTCCCGGATCGGGCTCGGCACCCTGACCTGGGGACGGGACACCGACGAGCACGACGCCGCCGACCAGTTGAAGACATTCTGGGAAGCGGGCGGAACGCTGATCGACACCGCGGATGTGTACGGGGGTGGGGAGGCGGAATATCTGCTCGGTCAGCTCGTCGAACGGCTTGTGCCACGGCGCGACCTGATCATCGCGACAAAAGCCGGGAGCGTCCCCGATCCGTACCGCCGCTTCGACGGGTCGCGGGGGCATCTGCTCGCCGCGCTGGACGCGTCGCTGGAGCGGCTCGGCACGGACTATGTCGACCTGTGGCAGATACACGCCTACGACACCGACACCCCGCTGGAGGAGACGCTCCACGCGCTGGACATCGCCGTCAGCAGCGGCCGGGCCAGATACGCGGGGGTGTCGAACTACTGCGGCTGGCAGCTCGCCAAGGCCGCCACCTGGCAGCTCGCGGCGCCCGGGATACGGACCCGGCTGGCCAGTACGCAGATGGAGTACTCCCTGCTCCAGCGCGGGGTGGAGCGGGAGGTGCTGCCCGCCGCGAACGACCTGGGGGTGGGGCTGCTGCCCTCGTCCCCGCTCGGTCGCGGGGTCCTCACCGGCAAGTACCGGCACACCACCCCGCCCGATTCACGGGGCGCGTCCGAGCAGATGGCGCCCTTCGTCGAGCCGTATCTCGACGAGGCCGCGCGCCGGATCGTGGACGCCGTGGCGACCGCCGCGGACGGGCTGGCGACCACCCCGCTGGAGGTCGCGCTCGCCTGGGTCAGGGACCGCCCCGGAGTGGTCGCGCCGATCATCGGCGCGCGCAACGCACAGCAGCTCACGGCCGCTTTGTCAGTGGAGAGCCTTAGTCTTCCTGACGAGATCTGCCAGGCGCTCGACGATGTGTCGGCGCCCGTGCACCGCTATCCCGACCAGGACTGGAGCACGCTGTGAGTACGGACCGCGACACCGCTGTCACGGAGGAGCCCACGGCCGGGGCCGAGGCCGGGGCCGAGGCCGAGGCCGGGGCCGAGGCCGAGCTTGTTGAGGCCGAGGCTGTTGCCGAGCCCGAGGTAGCGGCCGAGGTAGCGGTTGAAGCCGGGGCCGAGCGCCTGAGCTCCGAGGCGACGGCGGAAGCCGAGGCGGCGGAGGCGGCGGAGGCGGAGGCGGCGGAGGCGGAGGCGGCGGAGGCGGAGGCGGCGGAGGCGGAGGCGGAGGCGGAGCTGTCCGAGGCGGCGGCCGAGCTGGCCGCGCAGCGGGAACTGCGGGCCCGGATCGAGCAGCGGAAGGCGGAGAAGGCCGGACCCATCGCCGCCGGCGCCAAGCTGAGCGGCCGGGCCGCGGATCTGCTCGCGGCCGTACGGGCCGTGGAGAGCGGAGCGCCGGTCGACCCGGCGCTGCTGAAGGCGGTGGCCCCGGCCGTCGCGCCGCCCCCGCCGGTCGCGCCGTCGCCGGATCCACGGCCCGCCGCGCGCGCCACCCGGCCCTCGTCGGCGCCCTCGTCCGCCCCCGCCCCCGCCCCCGCCCCCGATCCCGGGACCGTCGCCGCCGTACGGGCCGTGCTCGCCGAGGGCGGGGCGCCGCCCGCGCTCGCGGGGCAGGTCTCGGACGTGCTCGGGGAGCGGGCCGCCGAGGCCCTGCGGGAGGACCCGTGGCGGCTGCTCGCCGTGGCGGGGGTGCGGCCCGAGCAGGCGGACGGGTTCGCGCGGGCGCTGCTGGGGGCCGCGTGCGGCCCCGGGGACGAGCGCAGGGCCGCCGCGCTGGCCGGATGGCTGCTGGAGCAGGCCGCGCTCCGGGGCCACACGGCGCTGGCGGAGGCATCGGTGCGTACCGCGCTGGCGGGGCACGCGGTGCCGGACCCCGCCGGGGCCGTACGGCACGCGGTGGCCGAGGCCGTGGTGCTGGAGTTCCGGGACGGCCCGGAGGAGGACGAGGCGGACACTGATCCCGACGAGCCCGGCGCGGAGACAGCGGCAGCGCCGGTGCTGCTGGCGCTCGACCGGTACGCGCTCGCGGAGGAGAGCCTGGCCGACGGGCTCGCACGGCTGCTGAAGACCTGCTCGGAGACGTCCTGGGAGGAGGCCGCGGCGGGCGCGGCCTCGTCCTCCGCCGCCGAGCTGATCCGCGCGGCCGCCGGTCATGGGCTCGTCGCGCACACGGGCGGTGAGGCCGCGCGGGCCGAGCCGGTGGCCCTGGCCGGGGCGGTCCGCGCGCTCGGGATGCGCGCGGCGGTCGCGGTCCACAGCGAGAACGGCCGCGACCGGCTGGCGGCGGGCCCGGAGCCGGACGCGGTCACGGTGGCCGGTCTGCTCTCCGGTGCGGCGGGCCCGGGGCGGGACGCGGACGGGCTGTTCGCGCTCGACCTCCTGGTGGTGCTGGACGCGCCGCAGCTGGATGTGGAGACGGCGGCGATGCTCGTGGAGTCGCTGCCGGACGGGGCGAGGCTGGTGCTCAGCGGTGACCCCGGGGTGCTCGCGTCGGCCGGCGCGGGCCGGGTGTTCGGCGATCTGCTGGCGGCCCGGGTGTGCCCGCGCGTCGCGTCCCGTACCCCCGATCCGGGGCCGGTCGGCGAGCTGGTCTCCGGGATCGGCGTCGGCGAGCTGCACCAGGTGGCGGCGCCCGGCAAGGAGGTCGTGATCGTTCCGGTACGGGACGCGGGCGAGGCCGTGCACCGCGCGGTGCAGCTGGTGGCCGAGTCCGTGCCGCGCGCCTTCGGGGTGACCGCCGGGGAGACCCAGGTGATCACCGTGGGCCACGGCGGCCCGGCCGGTACGCGCGCGCTCAACGCGGCGCTCAAGCAGCGGCTCAACCCGGGCCCCGGCGCGTTCGGCGGCTTCGACCCGGGGGACAGGGTCGCCCACGTCCCCGCGCCCGGCCGGACGCTCCAGGGCGTGGTGGTCTCGGCGGACGCCGAGGGGCTGCGGCTCGACTGCGGGGGTACGCCGGTGCTGGTGCCCCGGGAGCGGGTCGAGTCGGCCGTACGCCACGGCTGGGCGCTCACGGCGCACCAGGCGGCGGGGATGCGGTGGCCCGCGGCGGTCGTGGTGCTCCCCGGGGACGCGGCGGGCGGGCTGAGCCGTCCCTGGGTCTATACGGCCTTCGGCCGGGGCGACCGTCATCTGTCCGTGGTCCACGGTGTCGACCAGGCGCTGGCACGCGCGGTGGCCGACGTACCGGCGCAGGACCGCACGACCCGGCTGGGTCCGCTGCTGGAGGCCCTGCTGGCTCCGGCGGACCTGCCGGGGTGACGGGATGATCCGGGCGCCCGCCGTCGGGGCGCGCGCCGGGATCAGGCGTCCTGTTCTTCCAGATCGTCCAGGTCCGCGTCGAGGTCGTCCTCGTCGAAGACCGCGCTGACGTCGAACCGGCAGACCACCTGCTGGGGGTCGGCCTGTTCGAAGGGGGCCGCCAGCCACTCCCCCGGTTCGGGGAGATCCTCGGCGGCCGACACCCAGAGCGTGGAATCGCCCTCCTCAAGGCCGAACTCCTTGTGCCGGGAGGCGATCTCGTCCGGTTCGTACTCCCCGAAGAGCACCCCGAGGGCGGCGTGCACACTGCTGCCCACCACGGATCCGGTGTCGGTGTCCGCCTCCACATCGGCGATGCGCTGTGCCTGGGCGAGCAGCCGCTGCGGCTCCGCCACCGCGTAGTCGCGCCGGATCAGCACGCTGAGGGCGTTGGGTTCCTCGGGACCGTTGTAGGGCGGCAGCGAGTCGTCCGGGTCGGGGATCTCGAAGGGGGTGACCTCGTCGTATCGGTTGTAGAGCCGCTCGTCGTAGACCTCGGCCGCGACGGCGAGGGCGTTGAACGCGTCGGAGACAGCCGGGTCGTCCTCACCCGTGCGGTGTTCGACCGCTGCCAGATGACGGTCCAGAGCGACCTTGACCGCCTCGGCGGCAGCACGTACCTCGGCAGCGGTGGGCTGCGCAGCATCAGACATAGTGCAGACGCTATCCGTACCGGGCCTCTGCCCGCACAATAGATGCGATGCCGGAATACGAATTTGTCGACGTGTACGTGCCGCGCGCGGTTTCCCGCAGGGAGGCGGCCCGTCTGCTGACCGACCATGCCGAGTACGGGCACTGGGAATTGGACCGTCTGAGCCTGCACCGGGACGGCAGCCGCAGGGTGCGGCTGCGCCGGCGCATCATCCGCCAGGTGCGCGCCACCTGGTGAGTACGGCGGAACGGGCCCCGCTGACGCGAGGCCCGCCCCGGTCCCGTACCGGACGGCTCCCGCGAGCCGTCCGTGTACCGCCCGACTACGCCGAAGCGCGGGCGCGGCGGTAGAGGATGGTGCCCGCCAGCAGCAGTCCGGCGCCCACCGGGATGGCGACCCCGAGCCCACCGGCACCGGTCGAGGCGAGGACGTCGGGCGACTCGGGCTTCGCGACGTTCTGCGTCTCGGGGGTGTTCGGCTTCTCCGGGGTCGTGGTGACCGTACGGACCTCGGTCGGCTTGCCGGGCCTGCCCGGCGGGTTCGGCTCCACGACGGGCTCCTCGGGCCCGACCGGCGGGGCGACGGGCGCCTCGACGTTCTCACAGCCGTTGCCGAAGGTGGGGTTGAGGAGCCCGACGATGTCGATGCTGTTCCCGCAGGCGTTCACGGGGATGTCGATCGGCACCTCGATGGAGTTGCCCGAGCCGACACCGGGCGAGTTGACCGCGCCGCCGCCGGCGTGGGCGCCGCCGCCGTGCGAGCCGCCGGCCGGGACGGTGTGGGTGGCACCGGGGTGCGACTCCCCGTAGCCACCGCCGGTGTGCGAGCCGCCGTACGAGGGGGCGGTGTGCCCGCCGCCGCCGTACTCGCCTCCGTACCCGTCCTCGCCGTAACCGCCGCCGTGCCCGCCGCCGGAGGGCTTGGCCGACACGTTGGCGCAGCTGTTGCCGAAGGCCGGGTTGAGCACGCCGATGACGTCGACGGTGTTGCCGCACACGTTGACCGGGACGTGCACCGGAACCTGGACGTTGTTGCCGGACAGCACGCCCGGGGAGTTCGCCGCGGTGCCACTGGCGCCCGCGTCCGCCTGCGCGTAGCCGCCACCGAGCGCGAGCACTCCGCCCGCTGCCGCCACGGTGATCAGGCTTTTGCGCGTGACCTGCCTCATTGCTTCGATCCCTGCCTTCTGCCTTGGGGACTGCCCCTGGGCATCGGTGCCGGGGCAGGATGCCCAGCGGCCCCGGAGCGCTGGGCGCGCTCCGGGGCCGACCGGGCTCGGGCTCTCATGAGTGAGAGCTACGACGTCACTGGTTGACGCAGACGTTGCCGAAGGCGGGGTTCAGCAGCCCGATCACGTTGATCGTGTTGCCGCACAGGTTGACCGGGATGTGCACCGGAACCTGGATCACATTGCCCGAGAGCACGCCGGGGGAACCGACGGCGGCGGCCTGAGCGCCCGAGTCGGCAACGGCCATACCCGCACCCGCGAGCACGAGACCACCGGTGACAGCCGCAGCAGCGACGACCTTCTTGAGCATTTGTTCCTCCTTGTAGGCACATGCGGTCCCAGCCGCGGACCGCACCACCTGTAACGAGGGGGAATTAATGAGGCTACGACCGTATGAGCGCGTTCACTCTTCTCAGTCGCATACGCACACGCGGACGAATATGTGCAGGATGTGTCAGCTGTGGTCGATGAAGCGATCGAGTACGCGCACCCCGAACTGGAGACCCTCCACCGGCACCCGTTCGTCGACCCCGTGGAACATCCCCGCGAAATCCAGCTCGGGCGGCAGCTTGAGCGGCGCGAACCCGAAGCCGCGGATCCCGAGATCGTCGAACGACTTGGCGTCCGTACCCCCCGAGAGCATGTACGGCACGGCCCGCGCGATCGGGTCCTCGGCCACCAGCGCGGTCTGCATGGCGTCCACCAGCTTCCCGTCGAAGCTGGTCTCCAGCGCCTTGTCGCCGTGCACGTCCTCGCGCTTGACCCGGGGACCGAGGATCCGGTCGAGGTCGGCCAGGAACTCCTGCTCGTACCCGGGCAGGAAACGGCCGTCGACATGCGCGGTCGCCTGGCCGGGGATCACGTTCACCTTGTAGCCGGCGCCGAGCATGGTGGGGGCGGCGGAGTTGCGCAGGGTGGCCCCCACCATCTTCGCGATCCCACCGAGCTTGGCGAGCGTGGCGTCCATGTCCTCGGGGTCCAGCGGGGTGCCCAGCGCGTCGGACAGCTCGTCGAGGAACGACCGTACGGTCTTGGTCACCCTCACCGGCCACTGATGGCGGCCGAGCCGGCCCACGGCCTCGCACAGCTCCGTGATGGCGTTGTCGTTGTTGGTCATCGAGCCGTGCCCGGCGGTGCCCTCCACCGTCAGCCGCATCCAGTGCATGCCCTTCTGCGCCGTCTCGACGAGATACAGCCGCAGGTTCTCGTTGACGGTGAAGGAGAAGCCGCCGACCTCGCTGATCGCCTCCGTGACCCCCTCGAAGAGCCCCGGGTGCTTGTCGACGAGATACCGCGCGCCGTACGTGCCCCCCGCCTCCTCGTCCGCGAGGAAGGCCAGCACGATGTCGCGCGGCGGCTTGCGCCCGCTGCGCATCCGGTCCCGTACGACCGCGAGGGTCATCGCGTCCATGTCCTTCATGTCGACCGCGCCCCGGCCCCAGACACAGCCGTCCGCGATCTCGCCCGAGAACGGGTGGTGCGTCCAGTCCTCGGCGTTGGCCGGTACGACATCGGTGTGGCCGTGGATGAGCAGCGCGGGCCTGGAGGGGTCCTCGCCCTCGATCCGGGCGACGGTGGAGGCACGCCCCTTGTGCGACTCGAAGATCTGCGGTTCGAGGCCCACCTCGGCGAGCTTCTCCGCGACGTACTCGGCGGCGGCCCGCTCCCCCGGCCCCGAGTGGTCGCCGTAGTTGCTGGTGTCGATCCGGATCAGATCACGGCAGAGATCGACGACCTCGTCCTCGCCCGAGACGGTCCTGCCCGCGTTCGGCTCGCTCACGCTGCTCACTCCCACGGTCGTTACTACTGGTCCACGGCCCGGTACGGGCTGCTGCTCCCCCCATACTCCCGCGCCCCACCCCCACACCCAAGACGGCCCCCACCCCGGCATACACCCACCACACGCCCCGGCCCGAACGGCGGTCCGGCCGAACGGGGGCGTGATCGGGCACCCTCGAATGTTTGCTATGGTTTTCCACGTCGGAACGCCCCAGGGCAGCCCGGCAGACACCTTGTCCGGGTGGCGGAATGGCAGACGCGCTAGCTTGAGGTGCTAGTGCCCTTTATCGGGCGTGGGGGTTCAAGTCCCCCCTCGGACACCAGCTGGAACCCCTGTTGATCAGGGGTTTTCTGCTTTTCTGGGCTGTGGCGTGACCAACCACGCGACCAACAGCCCAGCGAATCCCCTGTCGGATCAGGGAAGACAGGCCGGGACGGCCCGCACCGGAAGCGGCCGGTCGGCGCGCTCCGTCCTTACGTGAGTGGCCGTACCGGACCATGGTGCGGCCCGGCGAGTGATGCCCGGACATTCGCGGCGCAGGGTGCGTCATCGCGCCGACACCTTCTCCGGGCCCCGGGGCCGGCCTGTCCCACCCCGGTGGAACTTGCACCCGTCACGGGGCGAACACAAGGTCATGATCGACCCACGCCGCCCCGAGACGCTGACGCTCGGAATCCCGCCGCTCCTTCTGCCGCTTCAGAATGTTGATCACGGACTGATCCACGAAGATCAGCGCGTTGTCGTCGCCCCGGTAGGTGGGTGAGTCGGAAGCGGCCGGAGGCTCGTACAACCGCATCCTGCCGTTTCCGCTCGGGTCGGTGCCGATGCTCGATGACGACCGCGTGAGCCTGCCGGCCCGGTCGCTGTGGCGGATCGTACGGCGGTACGCGCATCCTGGGTGAGCCCCTGCCGGAGGGGCAAGCCGTTTCATCGAGCGGACCGCAGCGCAGACGCTCAGGGCCGCGGCCTGTCCGGCGGCGTCCGAGTGCTCGGAGACGATCCCGGAAGAGACGCTGACGGCCGCCTTCCCCCCCTGGTTCGCCGGTCGGCGCATGACGCCGTGCGCATCACCGAGGGGGCCGCCTCTCCGAAGGCGGAGCGTCAGCCGCTCAGCCTTGAGGACAAGGTGCGGAGAGCGGCCGTCTCCTTCGGGTGATCGTCGCGCGCCTCGGGGACCGTGCGCACCGCACGGCGGCGGTGCGCCGGAAGCGGTCCGGCCCGGGCGGAGCGTTGCCCCGGCCCGCGCTGCCGGGGGCCGGGGTCCTTCATCCGCCGGTGCCGCGCGTGCGCGTGGCGGACTGTCCGCCTACTTCTGGGGTGCCGCCTGCTGCACGACCTCGAAGGACCACAGCGTGGACCCGCTCGCCGCCGGCTTGGGGCGGTCGCCGCCCTCCGCGTTGCCGCCCTGATGGGCCGCCTTCATGGGGCCCTCCATCCATGCCTGGAAGGACTCCTCGTCCTGCCACCGCGTGTAGACGAGATAGTTGTCGGTGCCTTCGACGGGGCGGAGGAGTTCGAACCACTCGAACCCGTCGGAGCCCTCTACGGCATGGGCACGGGAGGCGAAGCGCTTCTCCAGCGTCTCCCGCTGCTCGGAGGGAACGGTCAGTACGTTGATCTTTACCACACTAGGCACATGACACCTCTCAGGAAGTACAGGCCGGGCACCGCACCTAGCCTTGACCACGTGCGAGCAGTCTCCTACATCCGTCAGTCAAAGCGCCGTGAGGACGATTCGCAGGCGTCACCCGTGGCGCAGCGCGACCGGTGCGCGTCACTCATTAGCTCGAAAGGGTGGAACGACGCGGGCCACTTCGAGGACGTCGGCAAGTCCGGATGGGACCCCAGCATTCACCGTCCGGGGTTCGAAGAGATGATGGATGCCGTACGTGGCGGGCATGTGGACGCGGTGGTCGTCTTCTCGCTGTCCCGCCTCACGCGTCGGGGCGCGCTGGAAGCCATGCGGATCATCGAAGAGTTGGAATCGCACGGCGTCCGGCTGGTCAGCGTGGAAGAGCCGTACCTTGACACGTCCACCCCTGTCGGTGTCGGCATCCTGGCCATCATCGCGGGTCTGGCGCAGCAGGAATCCGACATGAAGTCGGCCTACGTCTCCGCCACGAAGGACACACTCCGGCGAGCCGGTAGCCACGTGTCCGGCGTCGCCCCGTACGGCTTCACGACGGAGCGGGGAACCAGCGGCAAGCTGTCCGTCATCCGGCTCGTTCCGGATCCGGTAGAGGCCCCGCACGTCCGCGACATGGCCGCGTGGGCGGCGGACGGCCTGTCCGCCTCGCAAATCGCCAAGCGGCTCAACGAAGAGGGTGTGCCCACCAAGGCTGAGTCCCTGGGAGAGGCGGGCATAAAGCGGCTCGCCGCGCGGCGTGCTCGGGCGATCTCGGAAGCTGTGGACCGGCCCGCGTGGGTGTCCTCCACCGTGCTTCGCATCCTGCGGGATCCGCGCCTTGCCGGGTACGCGATCGAATGGCAGGGGCGGGTACAGCCGACCAAGGATGCTGAAGGCAACCCGGTTCCGGGGAAGACGGGCAAGCGCGTCATCCTCCGTGACGAAGATGGGCAGCCCATCCAGACGCACGACGCGCTGATCCCCGCCGAGGAGTGGTGGCAGCTACAGGACGTGCTTAACGGCCGCACACAGACCGTCGTGCACGCCGGGCGACGCGTGCCCACGCTGCTTGCCGGTCACGGGCTGCTGTTCTGTGACGTGTGCGGCTCCGTCATGGTCACTGACCGCCGGGCGGGGAAGCTCTACTACAAGTGCAACCGTGCCGGGGGAGTCGTAGTCGGCCATGGCGGTCTCGTCATCGGCCAGGAAGCGGCGGACGACCAAACGGCACGCCGAGTGTGGGCGCGCCTCACCGCTATGGACCCGGACGACCCGGAAGACCTCGAATGGCTTGCTGAGGCGGCACGTCGATTCGCCAGGCAGCGGGACACGTCCCAGCGGGACGCTGAACGAGCGGCAGTGCGCGCCGAACTGGACCACGTACGGGAGTCACGCCGCATCCTGCACATGGACCGGTTGGCCGGTGTCTACGACGACAAGACGGGCACGCAGATGTTCCACGAGTCCATGGCGCGTCTGTCGGCCCACGAGGAACGCACGGCCGAACGACTTGCCCAACTGGACGCGACGGAAAGCCAGACGATCGAGATTCCCAATGAGTGGACCGGTGTGGACGGAGACCCGATCGGCGAGGGGTCCACGTGGGCAGCGTGGGACCTCAAAACGAAGCGGGAGTTCCTGGCGCTGTTCATCGACTCCGTGAGGATCGCCAAGTCCGTGGGCAGGGGCCGGAACGCGAACACCCTTGACCGCGTGATCCTGCGGTGGGCTGAGTCTCCGGAACCTGCGAGTGCCTGAGCCTGCCTGCGCGCTGTTCGCGGCCCGTTGCTGGGGAAACCCGGTGGCGGGCCGTTCGGCGTTCCTGGCAGCGTGTGTGACCTGCGGGATTGCTGTCAGCGGGTCCGGCTAGGGTCGGGGACGACGTCGGACTTCGGTCACGGTTTCGTCGGGGGAGTGGTGGAACGACGTTCACGGGGTGGGTCTCGGTTTCCGCTGTTTTGCTTCTTTGGGCCCTGCCCGGCACCCGGTCCCAACCCTTGCGGCTACTGGCTTGCAGTGCCCCTGCAGCAATGCTTCATGATCAACAAAAACGAAAGAGGTGGGGTGTCGCTTGACGGCCCTTGACGAGTCTCGCGCCACGCGTTCGGAGTGCCTTGGTTCGCGTCCACGTTCCGACCGTGGGACGTGTGGTGCGCCGCTGTGTGTCGAGTCGGCACGGTTGCAGATCGCTGCCCGTAAGGCGCGTGAGGCGGCGCGGGCTGCCGTTGGTGCTCCGCGCTGCCATCGGTGTGATGAGCCGCACGGTCGGGAGTCCTGGGCGCTGTCCTGCTTGCGGTGCGCTGAGGAAGTGGACAAGTCGCGCCGGGCGGAGCGCCGTAAGCGGGTGGAACAGAGGCGGCAAGAGGCTGCCGCAATGCCGTGCCAGGGCCCGAGGTGTTCGAACCTCGTGGGCGTGTCGGGCGGCCGGGGTCGCCTGTACTGCTCCGAGGAGTGCAGCCGTGCCGCTGAGTACGTCCGTAAACGTGCTCGCACGAAGCCTGAGCCGGTGCCGTGCCGGCGGTGCGGTAAGCCCGTGGTGCTCAAGTTCCGTGACGGGGTGTGCCGGTCGTGCCAGAAGGTACAGCGCACAGTGACGCGCCGGGTGACGGTTCAGCGCAAGGTGCGTGAGGCGCACGGGGATGCGGGGTGCTTCCACTGTTCGGCTCCGCTGCCCGAAGGCGGCGTGATCGATCACCTGATCCCGATATCGAGGGGCGGCCTGTCCAGATCGCCAATCTGCGGGTGGTCTGCGTGCTCTGCAACGCGTCGAAGAAGGACAAGTCGATGGACGAGTGGTCTCCGCCTCTCCTGACGCTGAGCTGACCCCAGGGGGGTGCTCCCCTCCCGCCTTACGCCAGAGCGTGTGGGAGGAGAAACTTTCCGATGGCTCATCAGGGTGTTTCTGCGGGTCGCCCGTTGCGCTCCGTGATCGTTGGTGGACGTCTCTCAAACGATGGTTATCGAGACGGCCCCGCCGACCACTCCAGGCCCCTGAAACCCCGTAGCAAAACCCGTCTCAGAACTTGCTCAAACCTCTTGATGTTATGAGACGAGTTATGAGACGACCTCGTCATGAACACGACCACGGGGCACATGATCGGGTACGCACGCGTCAGCACGGACGACCAGGAAGCGCAGTTGCAGAACGACGCGCTGACGGAGGCAGGCTGCGCCCGGATCTTCACGGACAAGGCGAGCGGGAAGAACGCCGACCGCCCGGAGCTTGCCGCCGCTCTCGACTACGCGTGTCCCGGTGACACGGTGTGCGTGTGGAAGCTGGACCGGTTCGCCCGTTCGCTGATCGACCTTGTGACGATGGTGGACTCGCTTGCGGCTCGGGGTATCGGCTTCAAGGTGCTCACGGGGGCGCTGGCGAGCATCGACCCGAACACGCCGGACGGGCGGCTGATGCTTCAGGTAGTGGGTGCCATGGCGGAGTTCGAGCGGGACTTGATCAAGGACCGTACGCGGGCGGGTCTCGCTGCTGCCAGGGCTCAGGGGTGTACGGGCGGGCGTCCGGCGGTGATGGACGCTGACAAGCTCGCTGCGGCCAAGGCTCGCCGTGCCAAGGGCGAGAGCGTCACGGCCGTTGCCAAGGCTCTCGGGGTGTCCCGTGCGACTCTGTACCGGGCATTGAGCGAAGCCGAGTAGCCCGACCCGACTTGAGAGACCGTCTGTCCCTGGTGGTGGACGGTCTTTCTCATGTTCAGACCCACGGGTATGCCTGATCAAAGTTCAGGTGACACCCTCGCTGGCGACCCCGGCCCCAGCACGGCGTACGCGCGCTAGGTGTGATCCCATTTTTCGGATGCTAATCGGTACCTGACCAGCGGGAACGTACTGGACGGCACCGGAGGATAGCCACGTGAAGGGGTGGGGGGGTGCCCCGGAACGCCCTGATCAGAGACCGGAGCGTGGTGGCAGCCGTGTCCGTGTACGGGCTTGGCAGCCGTCAGTTCAGCGCGCCGCCAACGCCCTCTTCAGCGCGTCACGATGTTCCCAAGTCCATGGGGCGTCCCGCAGCTCATTGGGCAACCCTGCGAGCCCCGCCCCGATGTGGTCCGCAGCGTCCGCGTAGCGGGCAAGCCCCAGGTTCGCGAGACCCATGTTCAAGCGGTTGAACTCGGGCGTGAGCCAGTAGGCCGTCTCTGGGGGTGGCAGTGCTGCGGCGGTGTCAGTCAGCCTCTCCGCGTTCTCGACCAGGCGTAGGGCGTTGTCTCTCTCCCCTAGCTCCGCCAAGCCGGCTGCCGCCTGGAGCATGTCTCCGAGACGTTGAGCGGGGTGGGCACCCGGTGTGAATGCTGCCGCTGCATACCAGCGGGCGACACCTTCGGGCCTGCCTTGCTGGCGGGCTAGGTAGCCCTTGAAGTTGAGGGCCTGAGCGGCGAGCGTGCCGTTCCCGATTTCGTCGGCCAACTCCACGGCATCATTGAGGAGTCGGACAGCCAGGGCGTCCTGTCGGTCCTGGGCGAGCATCCATCCGCCGAACTGGACGAACTCTGACGCCACCCCCGCGAGCCTGTCGCGGTGGGGACCCCGGGCACCCTTCAGCATCCGGGTAACTTCCTTCATTTGGGCGAGAGTTGCCGGGATGATCGACTTGGGTTGCGCCGTGTCATCAAGTCGTCGGTAGGCAGCGAGGATACCGGCCAGTGCATCCACGGTCCCGGCGTCCAGTCGTGAGGGGTTCTCAGCGCTGCGGGACGCCCGGGAGTCGTCGTCAGGGTCCAGCAACGTGTCCACCAGTGCTCCGCTGGTTCCCAGAAGATCGTCTAGGGCTTTAGCCAGGGCGAGTGACGGGCGCTGCTTCCCGTTGAGCACACGGGACAGAAAGGCGGGGTCGTAGTTGGTGGCGCGTGCGGCGGCCTTCATTGAATAGCCGCTCTCGTGGAGGAGACGGCGGGCAAGATCAGCGAAGTCGTTACGCATCGTGCCTCATCACGCAGGGGTTGACCGATGGATGTCCAGAGTAGTCAATGCTGGTCAACTCCCGCGTGAGCTATCGGCGGACCGATCATGAACGTCATGACCGAACCCACGCGATACAGCATGAAACCGGTGGAACTGCTTTTACGGCTGGACCCGGAACCGGCCCCGGTGGAGGGGTATGCGGGGTGCACTGAATTGGCCAACGTGCGCGCCCGCGCCCGTGCTGGGGGTGACATGACCACGGTGTCTGACTGCAACGTCTTCATGAGGCGGCACCGCGAGGGGCACTGATGGTCAGTACGGAGGACATCGGGCGACGAGTAGAAGACGGCGCGGGACAGGTCGGCGTCCTGCGTGACGTGATCCCGAACTATGAGGACCCCGCCGAACTGCCGGGCGAGCGCCGGAAGCGTCCTACGGCGTTCCTGTGGCCCGAGGGCGGGGGCCGTGAGTGGGCTGGTCCCGCCTGATGGCGTGAAGCGCGCGTAGCGCCCCCCATACGGCCCCGTCCGGAGGAGCAAGACAGCCGGGCGGGGCTCTTATGCTGGCCGTCGCTGGTGCGGATGCCCTCCAGCAGCATATGTGAGTATGTTGACGCCTTCATTGATCTTGACGACACTCATGGCCTCATCCTGCCGCACGGCGGTCGATGGACCGAAGAGCGGGTCGACCCTCCAAAAAATCGCCCACGCCCATGGACACGGCGGGGATGGCCCGCATATCTTCTGGACATGCCTGGACAGGTACAGAAATTTCATCGAATCGCTCGCGTGCTCGCCGACGAGATCCGCTCGGGAGTGCACTCGGTCGGCAGCAAGCTGCCCGGGGAACACGCGCTCACCCAGCGGTTCGGTGTCAGTCGCACCACACTGCGGCAGGCCCTGCAGGTCCTCGGCGAGCAGGGACTGATCTCCACACACGCCGGGATCGGCTCGTTCATCACCTTCGACGGAACGCCCCTGGACAACCGCCTCGGCTGGGCCCAGGCACTGGCCGAGCAGGGCATCGCACTGCCCGTGGAAGTTCTGTGCTTCGAAGAGGTGACCGATCAGGAGCTGGCCGGGGAGCTGGGGCTGGAGTCGAGTACGTTCATCGCCCTCGACCGGGTCAGGCGTCTGCCCGACGGGCGGGGCGTCTCCCTCGAACGCAGCCGGGTACCCGCCGTCGGGGAACTGGCCGGGCTGGCGAGACGCGGCCTCGGCGGCGGTTCGCTGAACACGGCTCTCGTCGCCGCGGGGCGGGTGACCGACTCCGGTGAGGGGTTGGTCTCGGTCCGCGGGCTGGAGGCGGCGGAGGCCGCCCTGCTGAGCCGCTCCCCGGGGGAATCGTTTCTCCATCTCGCCCAGGTGTTCCGGGCCGCCGACGGTTCGGTCGTCGAGCAGGTCACCAGCCTGCTGGACCCGGTCAGGTTCCAACTGCACGTCCGCTCGGGCCAAGGAGGCCAACCATGAACGACCAGCTCGACCGCGCCCTGGGCGCCTTCTACGGACTCGCGCTCGGCGACGCGATGGGCATGCCGACCCAGGTCATGTCCCGGGAAGAGGTCGTACGGGTCTACGGAACCGTCACCGGCTTCGAACCCGCGCGGCCCGACAACCCGGTCAGCGCGGGCATGCCGGCCGGGTCGGTCACCGACGACACCGACCAGGCGGTCATCGTCGGACGGCTGCTCGACGAGGGGCAGGGCCGGATAGATCCGCTCCGGTTCGCCCGGAGACTCCTCGACTGGGAGAAGGAGATGAAGGCCAAGGGCTCCCTCGATCTCCTCGGCCCCTCCACCAAGGCCGCGCTGGACGCTGTCTCCCGGGGCGTGCCGCCCCGGGAGGCCGGCAGGTACGGTTCGACCAACGGCGCCGCGATGCGCGTCACCCCGGTCGGGATCGCCTTCGCTGCCGAGCCGTCGGCCGTTTTCCTGGACCGTGTCGTGGAGTCCTGCCAGGTCACCCATGACACGACGGTGGGGATCGCGGGGGCCGCGGCCGTCGCCGCCGCCGTGAGCACCGGGGTCGGCGGTGGCACGCTGGACGAGGCCGTCGCCGCGGCGGTCGCCGCCGCGCGGGCCGGGGCCCGGCGCGGGCACTGGATCGCCGGGGCGGACATCGCGGCCCGGATCGAGTGGGCCCGGAACCTGGTGGCGGGCCTGCCGGAGGCCGAGGCCCTGGACCGGATCTGCGCACTCGTCGGCACCAGCGTCGCCAGCCAGGAATCGGTGCCCGCGGCCTTCGCGGTGCTCGCGGTGGCCGACGGCGATCCGTGGCGCAGCGCGCTGCTGGCCGCCGGTCTCGGCGGCGACAGCGACACCATCGGTGCCATCGCCGGGGCGGTCGCGGGCTCGGTGACCGGGCTCTCGGCGCTGCCCGCCGAGGCCGTCCGGACCCTGCGGACCGTCAACGCGCTGGAGCTGGAGCCGTTGACCGTACGTCTGCTCGCTCTCCGCGGGCCCGGTCCCGCGTCCGCGCCGACCTCCTGAACCGCAGGACCGGTCGGCGCGGCCCGGCCCGCCGGCCGCTCCCAGGGCGCCATCGCCCGTACCCACCCCGTACCATCCCTTCGCACCAAGCAAGGAAGTCCGTCATGACCGCATCGAGAACCCACGACGTTGTCGGTTCCGTGGAGACCCGGGGGATCGAACCGGTACCGGATGCCGAACGGCACGGCCACGCCGGTCAGATGTTCTGGACCTGGTTCGCCGCCAACATCAGCATCCTCGGGCTTCCGCTCGGTGCCACGCTCGTCGCCTTCCGGGGGCTGAGCATCTGGCAGGCCGCGCTGGTCGCCCTGGTCGGTTCGTTCGGCTCCTTCGCGCTGGTCGGCGCGTTGAGCCTGGCGGGCAAGAAGGGCGGCGCGCCCGCGCTCACCCTCTCCCGCGCCGTTTTCGGGCAGCGGGGCAACGCCGGGCCGACGCTGATCAGCTGGCTCAGCAGGATCGGCTGGGAGACGATCACGACGACCACCGCGGCGTACGCCCTGCTGGCGCTGCTGGCCCTCGTGTTCGATGTCGGCCGGAACACCCTGCTCACCTTGGTCTGTCTGCTGGTCTTCATCGTCTGCACGTTGCTGATCAGCGGTCTCGGACACGCCACCATCATGTGGATCAACAAGTGGGCGACCATTGTGTTCGGCGTCCTCAATCTGGTCGTGATGGGCTTCCTGGTCTCGACCGTCGACTGGGCCAAGGTGCTCGACGCGCCGGCCGGACCGGCCAGCTCGGTGGTGGCGGGGATCGGGTTCATCGCCGCGGGCACGGGTATCGGCTGGGCGAACGCGGGCGCCGACTACGCCCGTTATCTGCCGCGCGCGATTCCGGCACGGCGGCTCGTCGTTGCCTCCGCGTTCGGCGCGGGCATCCCGCTGGTACTGCTGATCTCGCTCGGATCGCTGCTCTCCGCCGGTGACCCGACGCTCGCCACCGCGTCCGACCCGGTCTCGGCCATCAACGCCATGCTGCCGTCCTGGATGGCCGTCCCGTACCTCGTCGCGGCCTTCGGCGGACTGCTGATGTCGAACCATCTCTCCACCTACTCCGCCGGACTGACCATGATCACACTGGGTCTGCGCGTACCGCGCCCGGTGGCGGTGGCCCTCGATGTCGTGCTGATGTTCGCTGGCGGCATCTACTTCATGCTGATCGCGAAGGACTTCTACGGTCCCTTCACGACCTTCCTGACCCTCCTGGCGGTGCCCGTCTCCGCGTGGATCGGGGTGGTCGCGGTCGACTCCGTGCGCGGTCGCGACTACGACGCCGCGGCGCTGATGGACACCGCGCGCGGCAGCCGGTACTGGTACACGGGCGGTTTCCATCTGCCCGCCGTCGTCGGCTGGGGCGTGGCCATCGTGGCCGGCCTGCTGTTCACCGAGGCGGGGACCGACGAGAAGCACCTGTGGTTCTCCGGTCCCCTCGCCGGTACCTGGCTCGGTACGAACGGTCTGGGCTGGGCGATCTCGATGGCCGTCGGCGCCGGTGTGTACGCGCTCTGCGGCCGCCTCGGCGGAAGTCCGCGCGACGCCGCCGCGGCGCCCGTGCTCGACAAGGCCGGCCGATGAGCGGCCGTCTGGTCCTCGCCGGGAACGTCATCGCGGATCTGGTGATCGAGGTCCCCGAACTTCCCGAGCGCGGCGGAGACGTCATCGGCTCGCGTACCGAACTGACGGCGGGCGGCGGTTTCAACACGCTCACCGCGGCCCGACGCCTCGGTACGGAAGCGGTCTTCGCGGGACTGCACGGCACCGGCCCGTACGGAGACCTCGTCCGCGCGGCCCTCGCCGCCGAGGGGATCGAGGTCCTGCTGCCGGTCCGTACCGACGGGGACACCGGTTTCGCCGTCGCACTCGTCGACGCGGGCGGCGAGCGTACGTTCGTCACGAGTTTCGGAGTCGACGCGCGGCTCACGGAGGCGGACATCGTGACCGTCGCCGCCCGGCTTCGGCCGGGAGACATGGTGCAGCTCTCCGGATACGGCCTGGTGATGCCCGGCAACGGCCCGCTGCTGTCCCGCTTCACCGCCGCACTGGGCCCGGACGTCACGGTCTGTCTCGATCCGGCGCCGCTGGTCGCCGACATCCCCGACGCGGTACTGGCCCCGGTGCTGGCCCGGACGGACTGGCTCAGTGCCAATGCGCGCGAGGCCCGGCTGATGTCCGGCCACCACGACCCCTCGGCGGCCGCCACGGCGCTGCGGGCCCGGCTGGCGCCGGGCGCGGGGGTGATCGTACGGGCCGACAAGGACGGCTGCTGGCTGGCCGCACCCGGGGAACCCGTCCGTCATGTGCCGGGCTTCCCGGTCCGGCCGGTCGACAGCAACGGAGCGGGCGATGCCCATGTGGGCTCGTTCCTGGCGCTGCTCGCCCAGGGCCGGGATCCCCTCACAGCCGCCCGTGGCGCCAACGCGGCGGCGGCCTACGCGGTGACCCGCCGTGGCCCCGCCACCGCGCCCGACCGCGACCGGCTCGCCGCGTTCCTGAACGGTGACCCCCTGGCGGAGCTGCTGTTCGGGGACGCCCGCCACGGTTGACCCGACCGGCGGGCCGCCGCCGGTCACACCGCCGGAGCAGCCCCGCTCGCGCCGCGCGCCCGCAGGGCATAGGACGGAGACGGCGGGCGGCGCGGAGGGGTGTACCGGGATGCAGATCGTTGTCGATCTCAATCGTTGTCAGGGTTACGCGCAGTGCGTGTTCCTCGCCCCCGAGGTGTTCGAGCTGCATGGCGAGGAGTCCCTGATGTTCACACCTGCCGTTCCCGACGGTCAGTACGAGGAGGTCCGCAGAGCGGCGGCGGCCTGCCCGGTGCAGGCCATCCTCGTCGGTGAGCCGGCGGGTCCCGGTGCCGGATGAACAGTGGCGACCGCATCGTCGTCGTCGGCGCCTCGCTGGCCGGTCTGCGGGCCGCCGAGACCCTGCGCGAGGAGGGCTTCGGCGGATCGCTGACCCTCGTCGGGGAGGAGCCCCACCCTCCGTACGACAGGCCACCGCTGTCCAAGCAGGTACTGCTCGGCCGGGTCCGCGCGGGCGATGTCGGGCTGCCGCGTCGCCGCGTCGCCGACGCCCGGTGGAAGCTCGGGGTGCGCGCCGAGCGGGTCGACCCGGCCTCGTCGACGACTTCGCGTATCCGCTCCCCGTCACCGTGATCTGTCGGCTGCTCGGGGTGCCCCACGAGGACGTGCCGCGCGTCCGCGCCTGGACGAACGCCATCATCACCGGTATCGATCTCACCCCCGGCCATGACCCGGAGCAGCGTCGGCGGGCGGCGCAGGAAGCCCGGACCGCGATGGCCGTGTACCTCGGGGAACTGGCCGAGGAGCGCCGCGGCCGGCCCTCCGCCGACATGCTCTCCGCCCTCGTCAACGACGAGGGCCCCGAAGGCGGCCTCAGCCATGCCGAGTTGATGGCCACGGCGGTGCTGCTGCTCATCGCCGGACACGAGACCACCGTCAATCTGATCACCAACGGCATGCTCACCTTCCTCCGCCACCCCGGCGTCCTGGAGCGGCTGCGCGCCGAGCCCGCGCTCATGCCGCGGGCGGTGGAGGAGCTGCTGCGCTACGAGCCCCCCGTCCACTTCCTGCCCCAGCGCTCGCCGCTCGTCGATATCGAAGTCGCCGGTGTCACGGTCCCGCGGGGCGCCCCGCTGATCCTCGTACTCGCTTCCGGCAACCGGGACCCTTATCGGTTCGACGCCCCCGACCGCTTCGACCCGCTGCGCGAGGACAACCAGCACTTCGGCTTCGGCGGTGGCGTCCACAACTGTTTCGGTGCCCCGCTCGCCCGTCTCGAGACACAGATCGCGCTCAACGCGCTCCTGCGCTGTCAACGGCCTCGTAGTGCTCCCCGTGGGCGGCCAGTGATCTTCCCCGCTGGTGGCCTCGTGGGTGTCCCTGGTGGCGGCCAGATAATCTCCCC
>NZ_JBIVMF010000007.1:0-258891 GCF_044752945.1 Streptomyces sp. NPDC088554
GGCAAATACCCCATGCCTGCATCCAGTCGGCAATCCCACGCCCGGCCCAGCGAGCCTCAAAAACCGGCTTCAGAACCGACCGGTGGATCGAGGCTAAGGCGGATGGTGTGCGGGACTTCATCGGCGTTTCCGACTTCGGCGAGGCCGCGTCGGTCGGCGAGCTGATTAGCGGCCTGCGGGACCGGCAGTCGACCGTGAAGGACTTCCAGAAGTCCATCGAGTTGGCCACCAAGCGCGGCGCGTCAAAGGATTTGATCAGCCAGCTGATCGAGATGGGGCTCGACTCCCAGCTTGCTGGGCTGGTCTCCCGGGCAACCGGCTCCGACATGAAGCAGCTCAACTCGCTGGTCAAGTCGGGTGGGGCGCTCGCAAGCAGCTACGGCAAGAGCATGGCGGACTACATGTTCGACGCTGGGAAGGATGCCGGGCGTGGGTTCCTGACCGGGTTGCTCGGCCAGGAGAAGGCGATCCAGGACGCCATGGCCGAGATCGGCAACAAAGCGATCAAAGCCATCCGCTCCAAGAAGGGCATCGACGCCCACAGCCCGAGCCGCAAGGGCGAGGTGGCCGGCGACGACGTCGGGGCCGGAGTCGTCAACGGCATGGTGCAGAGCCTCCCCGGCATCGACCGGGCAGCAACCCGCCTGGGCGCGGCCGCGGTTCCCTCTGTGGCAGTGGTGCCGGTGTCGGCAGGACGAAGCACGACCGCCGATGTGGTTGCCGCCGTGCTGGCCGCGCTCGACGGCCGCGCCCTCGCGCTGGTCCTGGAGGACGGCACCCAGCTCGACACCCGTATCGACCTGCGGGTCGACAAGGGCCTGACCAAGGTCATCAACCGCAAGCGCGCAGGAGCGAGGTAGAGATGCCGCTGATCGTCGACCCGTCCGCACCGCTGGTGGAACCGACCGCACGGGTCACCAGCCCGGATCAGTGGCTGGCCGCCATCGTCGACCACGCATGGTCGGGCGTCGTCCTGGCCGTGGACTACCGCGCGGGCGCGGGCCTACCCAGGGCCGGGAACGTCCAGTGGGTACGTATCACCCGCCGCGACCCCGGTACGCCCGTCCCCGTGCCGGTCCGCTCCGCCGATCCGGCATGGGCGCTCGGCGGCGTCGGCACCGCGTATGACCATGAGCCACCGCTCGGGGTCGCAGTCATCTACACGGCCGTGCCGGTCTACAAGGACGGCAGTATCGGGCCGTCCTCCAGCCTGGCGGTCACAGCGCCCGCGCCGGAGCCCGGAGAAGACCGCGACCTGTGGATCAAGAGCATCGACCAGCCCGGCCTGTCGATCCGGGCGATGCTCGTCGACGCGCCCGGCCCGACGTCCGCCGGCCGCCAGGACGTCGCCGAACCGTACGGCTCGCCGTACAGGGTCGTCGCCTACGGCACGCACGCAGCCGAGGCCCGCAGCGTCACGGTCGACGTGCCGCCCGAGGACGTCGACCAGATGCGCGACCTGCTGCGCTCGGGTGTCCTCCTCGCCCAGGTACGCCCCGGCTACCTGTGGCCTGACGCCTACTTCGTGCCCGACTCCATTTCCGGCCCGAACCCCACAGGCAAGCTCGGCTCCAGCGAGGGCTACCAGTTCACCTTCGCGATCGAGCCCACTGCCCGGCCCGCCACCGCCGGGGCCACCATGCGGCTGCCCGGCTGGTCCTGGGACCACGTTGCCCGGCAGTTCGCGACCTGGGACGCGGTCGCCGCCTCGTACTCCTCCTGGGCGTCGCTCTCCACGAACGGAGTCCTGTAGTGCTGCCTATCTCGGAGCGGGCCCTGTACTCGCTCACCCAGGCTGCCCACCGGCCGATCCGGGCCGAATGGTCCGGCGACGGCGGACAGACCTGGACCCCCGTACCCGAGGTGGCTGCCGCCGAGGTGAAGCCGGACCGTACGGCGGAGTGCCGCTACTCGGGCTCCGCCGAGCTGCTCGGCATCCCCCGCGGCGCCCTCGGTATCAACGCGGTGACCAGCCAGATCCGCATGTGGCAGGGCATCCAGGCGCCCCGCATGGGCGTCGAGTGGATCCCGGCCGGTGTCTACCTCGTCGACCAGCTCGCCAGTACCCGGCACGGTGCAACCGTCAGTCTCCTCGGACGCGAGGATGCCCTGCGCGCCGCGAAACTCCCCGTGCCCCGCACCATCGGCCCGGACAACGCCCGCCCTCTCGCCCACACCCTCATCGCCGAGGCCCTGCCCGGTGTGCCCGTCGCCTGGCTGGACGGCCTCGCCCCGGACACGTCCCTCCCGGCGATCGTCATCGAGGAGGACCGGTGGGGCGCCCTGTCCGGCGGAAAGGACAGCGGCGGTACGGACACCGGGATCGCCGCGGCGATCGCCGCCGAACTGTACGCCGACGCCCGCGGTGTGCTGACTTTCGCGCCGGTGCCCACTCTCGCCGACCTCGTCGTCTGGCGCATCCCCTACGGCACCGCCCTCGTCGAACCCGCAGAACAGGAGAACGCCGAGGGTCTGGTGAACCTGTGGTCGGTGTCGGGCGACGGCGGCGACGGATCCGAGGCCGTCGGCCCCGTCTACATCTGGGACGACGACCCCGGATCCCTCACCTACGCCGGACCAGACCCGGTCGGTGATCCCCTAGCCCCGCAGCGCCAGGGCCTGACCGGGGTACGGATCCGCTCCGAGCGCTACGCGTCCCCCCTTATCACCAGCACCGGCCAGGCGTACGACGTCGGCCGGGCCCGCCTCGCCGACTCCCTCGGCATCCAGGCGTCCCTCAGCTTCACCTCCGCGTGCAACCCCGCGTTGGAGCCGGGTGACGTCGTCGAAGTAGAGGTCCGACCGGACGAATGGCAGCTCCACATCATCGATTCATGCCCGTACTCCCTTGGGAGCGCCACCCAGTCCTGCACCACCCGCACGACCGCCCGGAGGCTGACGTGACCGACGCCGCCAACGCCCTCGGCGCGGACCTCGCCCGCTCCGTCTCCGCACCGGGCGGACTTCAGACCAGGAGCGCGCAGGTCGACGGCGTCACCGACAAGGGCGTCAACGTGCGGATCGGCGATGAACTGCTGCTGGACATCCCGTGCTCCGAGGGCTACCGACGGCGGCAGGCCGGCGACTGGGTGGCGATCACCAAGAGCAGCCGCCCGGTGGTGGTCTGGCGCCTGGGTGACGATCCCGGGGAGGCGACCGAGGACGAGATCCGGGAGATCGCCGCCGACACCGCCGCCGACCTCCAGGTCGTCCGCGCCGTCACCTGGGGCACCGCGGCCCCCGCCGGTACGGGCTGGCAGGCGGGCACCACCGTCCACGCCCGCAAGAACTCGCAGGGCAAGGTCGAGCTGTACGTGCAACTTGGCACGGTCACCGAACCGTCGCCGCCCGCCCCGCCGGCACGCGCACCGAGCCCCGTCACCGTCACCCCCAGCAGCTCCGGCTCCTGGCGGTCGGGCAGACCGGACGACTACGCGTCGAACCCTATCCAGGGCGACTGGACGGGCAGCGGCGACCGCCGCGGCGCCTGGTTCTACGGTGCGAAGATCGCGCAGGCGTGCGCGGGAAAGACGGTCTCCGGCATGAGCGTCGCCCTCACCCGGGCGCGCGGCTCCGGCGTCAATGCCAAGCGCCCCATGCACCTGTACCTGCACAGTCACCAGAGCGAACCGTCCGGACAGCTCACCCTCGGCGACGGCCCCGAGGAACTGCTCTCCCTGTCCGTCGGAGCGCGCGGCACAGCCGCCCTGCCCGCGCCTTGGCGCTCCGCCCTGGCCTCCGGCACCGCCCGGGGCCTGGCCATCTACGCCCAGGGCCGCACCGACTACATGGCCGTTACCGGCGGCACCCTCACCATCCGCTTCTCAGCCTGAAGGAGGCCCCGATGGCGACCATCGGATACGCCGACCTGCCCGTACCGGGCGGCGGCGACGGGCCACTGGGCCCGGCCGCTTTCGCCATGCTCGCCATGGCGGTCGACCCCCACTTGGTCCAGACCGTCGCCAACCGGGCGGAGCGCGACACCCTTTACTCCGGCGCCCCCATCCACACCATCGTCACCGCTACGGACGGCACGGTCTGGAAAAAGACCTCCAGCAGCTCGAACACCTGGGTCACATGGTGGGAACCGACACCGGCCTGGCGCGCCGTCACCCCCGCGACCGGCTACCAGGCCGGCGAGTTCGCGCCCCTGGCCCGCACCGTCGGCGGACAAGTCCACCTCCAGGGCAGGTTGCAGAGAATCGACGGCGGTGTGTTCCCCGTCTCCGGGATCAAAATCGGATCGGTACCGGCCGACTGCCGACCCGCCAAGTACGGCTCCTGGGCAGGCGGCGCGGGCCTGACCGGCGACCCCGTCAACGGCGTCGGCCGCCTCGAAGTCCTCGGCAACGCCTCGTCCACATCCGCCGGAGTGGTCGGCGACATCATCTGGTACTCCCAGGACGGCACCGGCGTGCCCTGGGTCGACCTGTCCGGCTCCTACTGGCTCGACTGAAAGAGGTCACCATGCCCCTGTACACCTACGGCGGCAGCCCCGCCGACGTCCTCACCAACCTCCAGGGCGACGTCGTCCCCGACTACCCGCTCAACATCCGCGTTGCCGGGTCCGGCGAGTTGGTCACCGCCCTGTACGAGGCGGACGGCGTCACACCGATCGGCCAGCTCCGCTCCAACGGCCTCGCCTCGACCGCCCCCGGCGCGATCCGAGTCTGGCTGTGCGCCTGGCCGCAGATCGAGTACGAGTACAACGCGAGCGGGGGCCGGACCGTGCGCTGGTACGCCACTGGCCGGGAGGTCGCCACCGAGGCCCTCCAGGCTGCCACCGGCGCCGCAGCCCTCGCCACCACAGCGGCGGAGGAAGCCGCAAGGGCACTCACCATCGCGACCAACGCGTCCGCGCTCGCCACCACCGCGGTGACCAGGGCCGATAACGCGAGCACGGATGCCGCCGCGGCGATCGCCGCCGTACAGTCGCGGCTCGGCGCAGCAGTAACAGTTGATGACCTGCCACCCGTCATTTACGACGCGCACCGCGGGGGCGCCGGCGAGGCGCCCGAGAACAGCATGGAAGCGCTGCTCGCCTCCCGGCAATACGCTCAGGTACTCGACATCGACGCACGGCTCCTCAGCGACGGCACTCTGGTCAGCATGCACGATGCGACGCTCGACCGGACAACCAACCGGACGGGCAACGCGAACGCGGTCACGGCCGCGCAACTCGCCAGCGTCCGGATCGATCCCTCTACGTGGTTCGCGGCCTCATACCCGGACCTCCCGGTACCAGCGGTGGAGGACATCCTCGACCGCCTGGGCGGCCGGTACGTCCTCACCGTAGAGGCCAAGGACGCGGCGTCCATTCCGATCCTCGCTGCGATGATCAGGGCCAGGCGACTGGAACGCAGTGTCCTCATCAACAGCAACACTCCCACGCACATGGCCACGATCAAGTCCGCCGGGTGCCTGGCGCATTTGTGGCGGAGCGCCTCACAGATGGCGAGCGACAACCCGGTCACGATCAGGAACAGCGGTGCGGACCTGCTCGACATCGACATCAACGGCACGGACACGCAGATCACCGCGGCGATTGCCCAGGCGTACCCGCTGGGCGTGTGGGCGCACACCCTGACGCGTCGGATACAGCGGGACCGCGCGCTCGCGCTCGGTTGCCGGGGGATCATCACCGATTACCCGGCCTACGTCAGCGGTGCCGTTCCTCGCCGCAGCGTGTCCACGTTCGGCGCGGCCGGCACCTGGGGACCCGGGTACGTACCGTCAGCCGGGGTACGTCCCGTGCTCGACAGCCAGGGCCGTATCCCGCTGCCCGCGCCGGTCTCGGCCGCCGCAACCGACGCCGTCGTGCTCTACGCAGGCGAGGTCTCCCCGGCCTCGGCATCGACCACGATCAACGTCCCGTTCTCCTTCCCCGTCGCGGGCAGCACCGGATGGTCCCTGTTCTCCGTACACGTCGGAGCCGATGACGCGGAAACCGTCCTGTCCGGCACCGACATCAAGCACAACGGATACACCTGCCAGGTCAGCAACAACTCCTCGCTGCGGGTCTACAGGGACGACCAGGCGAGCAACACGTCCACACAGCTCGCCAACACCGCCACCGGAACAGTCTTGTCGGCGAACACCACGTACACGCTGCGGATCGTCATCACCGCCACGCAGATCATCCTCAGCATCCCCGAGGTATCCGGGCTCACCACCACCGTGACGGACGCAACGTACCGCGTGCCCTGGTACGTCTACGTCGGCCGCAACTACAACGCGTCTGCTGTCGGCCTGGTCAACATCATCAGCATCAGCGCCACCTGACCAGCCGTCGCTCCGCATGCCCCGAGCCATCCGGCCCGGGGCGTTTTTTCATGCCCGAAGGAGGCTCACCCATGGGTGACACCGAACGACCGGTCCCCGACCGGCCCGAGGACCAGGCCGAACAAGCGCAGCACCTGATCGCCACCGGCAACGGCCCGACGGTCCAGGACGAGGAGCAGTTGCTCGCCGAGCTGTACGGCGCTCCGGACATGGCCGGGTTCTACACCTGGCCCGGGGCGGTGCTCGATGGCGAGCACCAGGCGCCCGCCGCCGAGACCGGTCCGGCTGTCGACGATGCCATGGACGGAGGTACGTCGGCATGAGCCTCGAGGCGATGATCACGCAGGCCGAGAAGTCCATAGGACTCGGCACACCGAACGCGATACAGCAGTGGTACCGGGAGCGAAACGGGCCCACGTTCAACTACAACTTTCCGTGGTGCAACGCAGCGATCACGTACTGGGCGACCCAGGCAGGGGAACGCGACGCCGTGCTGTTCGGCACCGACTACGCGTACACCGTCGCCCACGCGCAGCGGTTCAAGACGGCCGGGCAGTGGACGGCGATGACCATGGGCATCACCAAGTCCGGCATCCGCCGCGGGGACATCGTGTTCTTCGACTGGGCAGGATCCTCGAGCATCGGCGCGATCGACCACGTCGGCATCGTCACAGCCGTCTCCGGTGAGTTCGTCTACACGATCGAGGGGAACACCGCGGCGGTCTGCGCGCGCAGGGTCAGGACGGTCGGGCAGATCGCCGGGTTCGGCCGGCCGAAGTACAAGCCCGAACCGACAGCGCCGCCAGCGACCGGGACCGGTATGTACAAGGTGAAGGCCGGGGACTCCCTCTCGACCATCGCCGCCGCCCACAAGACCACCGCCGCGGCACTGGCGAAGCTGAACAGCATCAAGGACCCGGACAAGATCCGCGAGGGCCAGGTCCTCAAGCTGCCGGCGGACGCGGTCGTGCAACGGGTGGTGTCGCTGTCCAAACTGCTCACCGCGGCGAAGACCGACCCGCCGCAGAAGGGCACCCCGGTCTCGTACGCGGGTGTGCGGATCTTGGAGGACGCTTTGGTCGCCGAGGGGCTCTTGTCGAAGGGGTACGCGGACGGGCATCTCGGCATGGCCACCCTCTCCGCGATCTCCCTGCTCCAGCTTCGCTACGGGTACCGGGGTACGCAGCCCGGCGGTGACGCCGACGGCACGCCCGGCCTCGCCAGCATGACCCGCCTCGGCCGCGCACACGGCTTCACCGTCATCGCCTGACAGGACACCCGCTCCTGCTCGACGGGGGCACCGCACGCACGAAGGGCCGCACTCATCGGTGCGGCCCTTCGACATTCCACCCAACTCGAAGAACTGGAACGCCATTGGACATCATGCCATTCACCTTCCCCGACACGGGCCAGGCCGTACGTACCGTCACGATCGACGGCGAGCCCTGGTGGATCACCAACGACGTGTGCGCGGTGCTCGGCATCACCAACATCGGCAACGTCGTCTCCCGACTGGACACTGCGGATGCGGGTTCCATCCGTATCGCGGATGGAACCCCGGGCAACCCGAACCGGGCCATCGTCAACGAGTCCGGCCTGTACGACCTCATCCTGGACAGCCGCAAGCCCGAGGCCCGTCTGTTCCGTCGGTGGATCACCAGCGAGGTCATTCCCCAGATCCGCCGTACCGGCCGCTACGAGCCGCTCGAACCGCTCGGTGATCCGCTGCTCGCGCTCGAGGAGCAGGTCGCGCGGACCGCGCAGGCCATCGAGATCGCCAAAAGCGAGCGGGCCCGCGCGGACGCGGCGGAGTCCCGGGCCGCCGATCTGGAGCCGTCCGCCGGCGCGTGGGACACCCTGGCATCGGCCGCCGGTGACTACTCGGTACGGGAAGCGGCACACATCCTCAACCGCGACCCGCTGATTGACACCGGCGAGCGGCGCCTGTTCGCTGTCCTGCGCGGGATGGGCATGGTCGACCGGCGCGACCGCCCCTATCAGCGGCACGCCCGCCATGTGCGGCTCCGCCCCCGTTCGTACACCAACCCCGCAACACGGGTGGAGATGGCTGCCGCGCCACAGATACGGGTGACGACGGAGGGTCTGGCGTACCTCCACCGGCGCCTGGGCGGAGGCGTGAACGTACACCGGCTCATCGCAGAGGACCAGCTGGCGCTCCCCGTCTGAAACGCCCCCGGCCGTCGGCCGGGGATGTGCGCCCGCCAGGAGGGCGCTCTTGACCTGATCTGCATCTAAGAAGGGAACCCCATGTCCAACAAGCTGCCGTACGACATCCTCGAGCGCTCCGGCTGGACCGGAGTCGAGGCCGCCCTCGGCGTCCTGATCACCGACCTGGCCGACATCTCACTGTGGTGGGCCGCCCCGGCCGCACTGGGCCTCGCCTCGGCGAAGAGCTGGGTCGCCGGACGGATCGGCCGCCGGGGCACCGGGTCGACGCTCCCCGAAACACACGACCCCGCCACCCCGCCCAGCCTGGCCCGGGGCATCTGATGCGGGCCGCGCCAGCACAGTTGTGGGCGCGGCTGGGCTGGCGCGGCCTCGCCCTCGCCATCTCCGGGGCGGCCTGGATCTCGTACGGCGCGTCTCTGGTTGTCCAGCCCCGGTACGGGACGACGCTGGGGGTCGCGGTGCTCTTGGACCTGATGCCTGTGCACGCGTGGGGGTGGGGCTGGATCGGCTGCGGGGTGCTGTGCCTGGTGTACTGCTGGGCGGTGCCGGGCCGGGACCTCCTCGGCCTGGCCGCCGCGATGACACCCGCATTGTTGTGGTCGGTCGCCTATGCGATGGGCGGCGCGCTGGGAGCGAGCCCGACGGCGTGGGGTGTGGTGGCTCCGTGGGGGTCGCACGCGCTCCTGATCGCGATCATCGCCCGGGTGACCCGGCCCCGGTGCCTGGTGGTGACGCATGGATAGCCCCAGCAGTTGGTACGCGGTGATCGCACTCGCCATCACCACGGCGGGCGGAGTTCTGACCGCGTGGATCGGCCGGGGCCGACGCTCGGAGATCACCGTGTCGGAGGAGTCGCCGCCCGAACTGGCCGGTGCGGACCTGTCCACGATCGCGGGCATCGCCACTGTGGTGTCCCGCCAGTCCCAGAAACTCACCGCCCAGGAACACAAGATCCGCGATCTGGAGGGCGAACAGGCCGGAACACGGGATCGCCTCGCCGCGCTCGGCCGCTACATCCGCGTACTCCAGGACACCATCCGCCAGGCCGGCCTCCCAGTCCCCGAACCACCCACCGCCGACCGACAATTCCTCGATCAGCAGTAACCGCGCCCCTCTGCCCGCCCCTTCACCGGGGCGGGCAGAGGGGCGCTTCGTCATGTTCGGGAACATGCAGGTACGGATCTGTCAGCTGAGGTCAAGGACCATCACGTCGTACAACGGCGAGTCCGGGAACGGGAGCTTCTCACCGACGTGCTTGTATCCCCAGCTCTCGTAGTGTGCCCGGATGCGGGGGCGTTCGCGGCGCACCAGGAGTTGGGCGCGTTCCTCGGGGCGCTGGCTCATCAGCTCGGTGTGCATCAGCTGAGCAACGCCACGGCCGCGCCACTCTTCCCGCACCATGATCTCGCATAGCCCAAATGTGTCGGTATCGCGTTCCGGTCGCCCATACGTGAACCCGGCTGCGACGCCTTCGATTTCCGCAACGACGCATCCCCAGCCTGGTGTGGAGGAGTGCCAGCCGAGGCGCTCTTCGAACCGCTCCAGGGAGAAGAACGGATTCGATACGATCTCGGCGGCGTACACGTTTGCATACACGTCCAAGAGGGTGCGTCGGATCCCAGGCAGAAGCTCGTTGTAATGGCTGGTGGTCAGCAGGTCTACGGACATGGCACTACCGCCTCGTATCGCTCTAGGAAATCCGCTGCCCCCGCTGGGCGGCGGATTAGCAGATCATCGCGGAATCCTGTCAGGCCCGCCATGACGCGTGGGCTGCTCACGTGGGGGACCAGGTCGAGCGCGTCGGTCCCGGCTGCGATCGCTGCGTCCAGTTCACCTGCTGCTGCCAGGCACCGGGCAAGACGTACGTGTCCCGCCAGACGGTTTCGGCGGAACGGCGTGGGCTCGACAGCGGCGAGCGCCGCGTGGGCGTGTCGTACTGCGTCGTCGTAGAGCCCTAGATCGAGGTGACACAGGGCGGTAGTGCTGGCGACTTCGCCGGCCGAGTAGAAGCCGAGCCACTTCAGCGGGTCGGCGGGCTCCTGGTCGTACGTCTGCTCCGCTTGGTGGAGCGACCTCCCGCACCACCCTCTCTCTCCCTGGACGGCATGCCCTCGCGCCACTCGGGTGTGGAGCAGAGAGGACAGTTCTCCGTCCCGTACGCCTCGGGTGTCGTCCAGGGCTGCCCGTGCAATCGCTACGGCCTCTGCACCGTGGCCCAGCTGGGATGCCTGATGGGACATCGACGACCAGATGCGTGCTTGGAGCAGCCGGTCCCGGCCGAGCAGGGCATACCGCAGGCCAGTGTCCCACCAGCGGCGGGCGGTATCCTGGTGGCCGGCATCGAAACTGAACCATGCGCAGCTGGCACACAGCTCACCGAGTGTCCGGTGAAGAGCTGTCTGCACATTTCCGCCGTAGGCACAGCGCCGCGCCGCGTGCTCCACGTATTCGATGTAGCGTGCTGCGATCTGCGCGATCTCCACGCCCCCGTGAGCGTTATCAAGCTGGTGAAGTCGCCCGGCGGTGGCCTGGATGCGCTCGATGTCGCTCATGCCGAGGCGGCCCGCAGTGGGCAGGGACGGAAGAGAGAGGGCGGCCCCGGTCATGCCGAGGACGAACTGGCGGCGAAGCATGGGCTGCTGATCCTGATCCGGCGACTGCTGTGGATTTTGGGCCCGGACCTTACTCCGGTAGCTGGCCGTCGGAACGAACCCCATCGCCTCAGCCGGAAGTCCGAAAATCTTTTCCAACGCCGCGCGGTATGCGTCTCCGGGCCACGCGATTTCCCCGGATAAGAGTCTGCGGACCTGCCTGCCGGTACAGGAGACAGGCTGTGCGGTGATCCACTGAGAGGTGGTACAGATCGCGTCAGCCAGCCCGTTGTGACTGAATCCGTGTTGCGCCATGAGGCTGCGCAGTACGTCGTTATGCCCGGTCCCCGGCATGGAAAACCCCCTGCTCATTTCTCACGATAACGGCTGTCCAACCGCCTGTCCGGAGAAACCTGTCCTCACCTCATGCAGTAACGCGGGTTCAAGTGTCCTATGCCTACCACTTGGTTGATACGGAGTCTGGAGACGTCCCTTCCGCCCACACTCAGGCAGGAGCACCCAGTGATCGTCTCCGACACCGCCGTCTCCCGGTGGCTCGCATCATCGATCTGCGATCCCGAAGCGGCTCGAAGAGAGTGGCGTGAGGGAACAGCCATGCTCCGGGGCGGGATCCGTTTCGACGCTGTGAAAATGCATCCGGCCGTGGTGGAGGCTGCGGTAGGCAGTACCGTCCCGGCCGAGGTGTCCGCCGTCCTGGCTGACACTCTCCGCGGGCCGGTGATCTGCCGCCCGCGCGTCTGGTACTGGGCTCTGGTGCCCCCGGGAACATGTGAGACGTGGAAGTCCCCGCACGCGGTTGTCTGGGGATACGGCGCGTGGCTCAGCGTGCCGAGGGTTGACCGTAGGACGCCCGGAGATGTGTTGCCGTACTGGTCTGTGCCTCCGGCCTGCCCCGGCTTCCTGTGCGATGCCGCAAACGTGGCGGCGTTCCTGCGGACCGGCTGTGATCGGCTGGAGGCGCAAGGGCAAACGGCATACCGGGATCTGCTGGACCACGTGGACGCGTGCCCCGCCTGCCGGGCCGGCTCGAACCTGCGGGCCATTGCCGACGACTGCGACAACGCGCTCTCCGGGCATCTGTCCACCGCGTCTCATGCAGCGCTCACCGACCGGGCGGCCCTGCTACGACGGCATCTGGCCATGCTGGTGCCGATGGGCGTGCACAGTACCGACGAGGTACGCGCGGACCAGGTACTGCAGGACGCGGCCCAGCTGCTGGCCGAGGCCCCACCAGAAGACCGCATGCGGGCATGGGTACAAATGCGGGCGCTCGCACGCGTGACCCGCACCCTGGCGGACGTCTGCCGCCCGCGCGGCGGCGGGTCCATCTGCGAGACCGGTACCGCCCTTCGGCGCGCCGCCCGGAGGACCTGGTGACACTCTGCCCTGCCGGCGACGGCGACCATGATTACCCCGACGAACGGACCGGTGGCGCCCGGTGCAGGGACCACGGGGTGATCACCCTGTTCCACGGCGACCCCATCACCTCGGAAGATCTCCCCGACGACGGCCTCGGGGTACCCAGCTTCTGCGCGGCTTGCCTGGCTGCCGAGATGCTCCGTCTCGTCTCCCCGCACGGCTGCGATGGAATCACGACCCTCAGCAGCATCGGCGACGCGCTCCTGGAGGCCGATCCGCAACCCTGCCCGTGCCCGTGCCCGTGCAGCGGGAAGCCGACACCGAAACCGACCGCCGACCTCGGCATCCGGGCAGACCTCGCCGAGGCGGACAGGCTGGTTCGGGCGAGGGCCGCCCCCGAGGAACTGACCGAGGTGGCCGCCCGCATGCGGGCGCACATCCGCACGATGCTCCCGATCGTGGCCGTACTGGACGATGTGCCTCCCGATGACCCAAGGCAGGAGATCCGCCGGTCACGCGTGAGAAGCATTCAGCCACACATCGGCGCCGACCTGGTCGACAGCACGCTGCCTGCTCACAAGTACGTGGCCATCCTCCGAGAGGAGTGCGCCTGGCTGCTGTCCGAGTACATCACCGGGGCTACCTGGGGATCTGCCGAGGACGATCCCCAGTGACGAATGATCCGAACAGGGAGCAGCCCGGGTGCCTGACCACTCTCTCGCAGCCCTCGTGTTTCGGCTTCCTCGCGTTCATCGGACTGATGCTGCTCCTGTGCAGCATCGCCGACATAACGCTCTGACCCCCGCGCGCCGCTGACCACTCGCGGGTCAACGGCTTGCGCCCCTGCGACTTCCTGTCCTTGCGGATCTCGAAGTCCATAACACCCCTTGAACTGGGGTGTTGCAACGACCACTAGAACTGAAGCCCAACGGGGCCCGCAGCACACCCATGGCGACCGAATCGGGTTAAGGGTCGCACTCTGAACCCGTGTTGCCAGGGCGCCGAGCCCAGGCAACACGGGGCATGCCCCGATCAACGGAATGGAATCTCGGTGACCGAACGATGCGCGGAATTCCAGTGGCTCCCGCGCCCTCTGCTGCACGGAACACTGGCCGCGGCGACGCCCGCGCCTGGTGCAGGCGACGGGATCCTGAGGACTCTGGAATGTTCTCTGCCGAGCGGTCACGGCGAGCAGCACTACGCGCTGGTCTGCGAGCTGGACGGAGCGGGCACGGGTGCGATCTGGGCTCCCTGGACGGGCTCCATGCCGCCGACCGCAATCGTCACCTTGCCGGACTGCCCCTACCTCGGCGCCGAGGAGGGCGGGTGCATCCTGTACGCCGGGCATGGGGGAGACCACCAAGACCGGACGCAGAGCTGAGGTGCGTCGTGGCTTCCTGTCGGCACCGTGCCTGGCTTCCCCACACGCTCGTACGGGAGATCATGCGCATGGGTTCTCCCGCCCCGAGCCGTGTGGCCCTGATCGTGCAAGACCTGGAATGTGGCCTGGCCGCAGACCATAGCGGCGAGCACTACGGATTCGTATGCGAGCTGACAGAGGCGGGGGAGACGGAGGAGGCGGGCGGTTTCTGGGCGCCGTGGACAGACAGCACACCAGCAGTCCTCGTCAGACTGCCCGACTGCCCTGCCGTCACCACCGACGGCATGGACGCATGCTCCTCGTTCGGAGGACACCCCGGCCTCCATCTGTTCTACGAAGACACCTAGTGTGCTATCTCGTGAGGTTGGTACCGCGCCAGGGAGGATGGAAGCGGGAACGGACCGGGATGTTGCCCGTATCCAGGTGGAGCCGCCGCCGTTGTATGCGGAGAGGCGAACCGTTGGCGCGTCTCCGCACGCGGCACTGCGACCAACCGCCGCGCCATCGAACGAGGAGAGGGTGGCGATGACCGGGCACCCCGCAACTGACGGCGACCTCCTGCCCCGCGCGGCAGCTCAGCTCGTGATCGTCTTCGAGCAGATCGGGGCCGAGCATCAGGCGCTGGCCGCCGAAGCAGAGAAGATCACCGCGACGGAGCGCCGTGGCACCGTCAACCGCATGGTCGAGCGCATCGCCCAAGCCGCCCACATCCTGCACCACACCGTCAACCTGCTGGCCACTGTCCACGGGCTGAGGGGACTGGGTATTGAGAGGCAGTTCTCCAAGGACGGCAATGGCCGCGACTACAGCCCGTTGAACGCCCTTGGGGACCCCAGTGAGACGCTCTTCGAGGCTGCGGAACTTCTCCAGGCGGTCGCCGATACCTTGGGCAAGACGTACACACCGACCCGGAAGTACCCCGGCCTGGCCAGGGCCCGATGTCCCCAGCAGATGAGGACGGCCCTGGCCAGCCTGCGGACCGCCCTGGAGTTGGTGTGCGCCGATCTCGTCGCTGGTCACGACGAGGAGGGGGCTGCCGAGTGCACCCCCGCCATCGAGTTCCTGAGCGAGCTGGCAGACCGCGTGTGCTGCGCTGTGCCCGCTCAAGGCGCCAGCCCGACCGCCGAGGAGGTCGCCGCGGCGATCCGGGGCAATCCCGAAATTGCCCGTGCAGCAGCCGCCGCACTGGCGACGATGCCTGCCTGAACGCCTGCTGTCCCAGAACATGGAGCTGGCTCTACCTTTTCGGTCAGGTACTCGAGTGGGTGGCACCAACCTCGCGGGACACCACACCTAGGCAGTCTTGGCTCCGAGGCGTCGCCCACCCGCCATCTGCTGGTGCTTGCGGTGGGTATACGCCCCGATGCCCGTACGCCACTGAGCCCCGATTGCCCCGGCCAGTACCTGTCCGCCAGGTGCGAGCCGGGGCTCCGTCGTTATTCCCATCGTTCGAGGTACAGCCCGTCGCTCACCATGCGGTGCAGGTAGACGTTTGCCTCGGCGAGCAGCTTGGCACTGACGTAATCCTCATGCACGCCCCACCCGAGGCGCCCTGGGACCGCGAGAGGAGCGCACAGGAGACCAGTTGGTAGATCGTCCCCGGGAACAGGTCTCCAGAACGCTTCGGCGATACCGCGATTCTCGGAAGGGCGGTCCAATCTTCCGATGTCGCCATCCCAGTTCTGCACCCAGAGAGCCTGCTGCACAAGGAGGGATTCGTAGAGGCGTGTTAGGTCGCGCAGCAGCTCGTCTCTCATTTCACCCAGACCGACGCGCGCCGCAAGCCAGCCGGGTCCCTCGGCGACATGGCATGCTCGCCCGTTAAGTTCACTGGACGGGACCGTAGCGAAGGTGATCTTCTTGATTCTAATGATCATTTCATTCCCTTGCCGCAGGGCGGATTTCTTTGCTAACCCCGAGACTAATACTGCGCAAGAAATGACAGGTGTATCAGAAGATAGTTAATCACACGTCGCCGGAGGGGTCCGCCAGACCTCCAGCAGAGCTTGCACTTTCGCCCGGTCGTCCGCGCTAAGCGATCTATAATTGTGGATCAGCGTCCGTGCCTCACGATCTTCGGAGTAGATCATGTCGATACCGAAGAACTGACCCGCAGCTGCTTCTTTCGCCAGGCTGGACGGTACTTCGAGTCCTGCTGCCAGCGCTTCTAGTTGGGAGGCGTCGGGAGCCTCAATGGGTAGTCCTTTTTCCAGGCGGTCGATCGTGGTGTATTTCCACTTCGAGCCGGCTTCCGGCTCCTCCGGGTCGATGCATCGGGCCGCCAGCCCGCGCAGGCTGAGAGCCAGCACCTTGCGGCGCTCCTTCGTAAGGTCGGACAGGTCGGTCCTCGCCTCATGAGCCATCCAGCTACTCCAGCACTCCAGGGTCAGATCGCCCCCGAGGCTACGTCACCGCAGACCTCGGGGGCGGATATGTGACCGTTTAGTTCGACAGTTTGACTATTTCGTGCAACACTCTGGCCTGTCGAATGCTGGTGCAGCGATCAGGGGCGGGGCTCGTCCCGCCTCCCCAGGTGATGCTTACCCCGCCCCTGATCGCTGCCCAGGCTGGGAGATGAGTGGGAGATGATCTCTCCCGCCTAGGGCTAGCAAGTGCTATCTCAGGCTAACTGGATCGGATTTGCTAGCCTGAGATTTCACCCGCGTGAGGGCTCAAAGCCCCCGTCGTGACCAGGAAGAGCAAGGTCAGGCCCAGGATGACTCGGTAGATCACGAACGGCATGAAGCTTTTGGTGGAGATGAACTTCATAAACCATGCGATAACCGCATATCCGACGGCGAATGCGATCACCGTGGCGAAGAACGTCGGCCCCCACGACACATGCCCCTCGCCCACGTCCTTCAGCTCGTACGCGCCCGAGGCGAGTACCGCCGGAATCGCCAGTAGGAACGAGTAACGCGCCGCCGCCTCGCGGGTGTAGCCCATCAGCAGGCCGCCGCTGATGGTCGCGCCGGAGCGGGAGACGCCGGGGACCAGGGCCATCGCCTGGCAGAAGCCGAAGATCAGACCGTCCCTGACGCTCAGGTCCTTCAGCGACTTGCGCTCCTTGATCGCGCGGTGCCGGGCGCCGGTCTCGTCCCGGGCTGCCAGTCGGTCGGCGATGCCGAGGACGATGCCCATCACGATCAAGGTGACGGCGATCAGCCGCAGATCGCGGAACGGGCCGTTGATCTGGTCCTTCAGTGTCACGCCGAGGACCCCGATCGGGATCGAGCCGACGATCACCAGCCAGCCCATCTGCGCGTCGTGGTCGCCGCGCATCGCTTTGTCCGTCAAGGAGCGGAACCACGCGGAGATAATGCGGACGATGTCCTTGCGGAAATAGATCAGAACGGCCGCTTCCGTGCCGATCTGGGTGATCGCGGTGAATGCCGCCCCCGGGTCCTCCCAGCCGGCGAACGCGGCGGTGAGCCGCAGATGGGCGCTGGAGGAGATGGGCAGGAACTCGGTCAGTCCCTGAACGAGCCCGAGAATAAAAGATTCGAACCAAGACATGAGGTACTACGCCGTCCAAGGAATGTTTTGTGCACCGGGGAGAAGCGTGGCGGGTGCGAGCGTCACGGGAAAAAGGGGAAGGGGAAGGGGGAGGGAAAGCGGAATGTATAGGGCGACCTCGTCCTGCCGGCTCTTCATGGACAGGGCGCCGATGTGACGGCGATCACGTCCCGGTGGGGCCAGACTAGCCGCTGAGGGTTACGGGACAGTGGCAGGAAGCTGAACGCCACGAGGGTCGGGCGCGTCGTCCCTACCCTTTCGGGCGTCATGAAAGTTCTAGAGAAGAGGTATTGGGGGAGGGCAAGGTCACATGGATCACCTCTCCTGCGCCCTCCGTGAGCTGCCCTAACATCTGGGCATGACGGTCCTGCCTGATGACGGGCTATCCCTCGCAGCCGAGTTCCCAGATCCGACCCGTGAACAGTGGCAGAGCCTGGTAGCAGGCGTTCTGCGCAAGTCCGGCCGAGATGTCTCGGGCCAGGACGCCGAGGACGCGCTCTCCACGGCGCTCCAGGACGGTCTTGTCACCCGTCCGCTCTACACGGCCGAGGACACTTTCGCAGGGGACCCCGGGTATCCGGGGTTCGCGCCCTTCACCCGGGGCGGCCGGCCGGAAGGGGGCGTGGTCTCCGGCTGGGACGTACGGCAGCGGCACGCCGGTCCCGACCCCGCGCGGGCCAACGAGGCCGTCCTGTCCGACCTGGAGCACGGGGTCACCTCGCTGTGGTTGGTCGTGGGACCCGCCGGAATCCCGGTGTCCGGGCTGGCCGCCGCGCTCGACGGCGTCCATCTCGACCTCGCGCCCGTCGCCCTCGACGCGGGCGACGCGTTCGGCCCCGCCGCCCGGGAGCTGCTGCGGATCCACGACGCACGCGGCCTGGCGCGCGGGGAGGCGCGCGGCACCCTCGGCGCCGACCCGGTCGGGCAACTCGCCCGCACCGGACGCGAATCCGCCGACGGTACGGAGACGGCCGCCGAACTCGCCGCGCTCTGCGACCGGGAGTATCCCGGCCTGCGCGCCCTCACCGTGGACGCGCTGCCGTACCACGAGGCGGGCGCCTCCGACGCCCAGGAGCTGGGCTGCTCGCTGGCCACCGGCGTCGGCTGGCTGCGCGACCTCACCGAGGCCGGGCTCTCTGTCGAAGCGGCCTGCGGACAGCTGGAGTTCCGGTACGCGGCCACCGCCGACCAGTTCCTCACCATCGCCAAGCTCCGGGCCGCCAGACGGCTGTGGGCCCGGGTCGCCGAGGTCTGCGGCGCCCCCGCGTCCGTCGCGGCACAGCGCCAGCACGCGGTCACCTCGCCGGTGATGATGACCCGCCGCGACCCCTGGGTGAACATGCTGCGCACCACGGTCGCCTCGCTGGCCGCCGGGGTGGGCGGCGCCGACGCCGTCACCGTACTGCCCTTCGACCACGCCCTCGGGCTGCCCGACGCCTTCGCCCGCAGGATCGCCCGGAACACCTCGGCCATCCTGCTGGAGGAGTCCCACCTCGGCCGGGTCATCGATCCGGCGGGCGGCTCCTGGTACGTGGAGCGGCTCACCGACGAACTCGCGCACGCGGCCTGGGCGTGGTTCCAGGAGATCGAGCGCGCCGGGGGCCAGCGCGCCGCCCTGCGCGGCGGGCTGATCGGCGAGCGGATCGCCGCCACCTGGGCGGAGCGCTCGGGCCGGATCGCCCGCCGCCGCGAACCCATCACCGGGGTCAGCGAGTTCCCGCAGCTCTCCCAGGCCCCGGTCGAGCGCGAGCCCGCCCCGGCCGGACCCGGCGGGGGGCTGCCGGTCGTCCACCGCGACGAGGCGTACGAGGCGCTGCGCGCCCGTTCCGACGCCCACCTCGCGGCCACCGGCGCCCGGCCCCGGGTCTTCCTGGCCGCCCTCGGACCGGCCGCCGCCCACACCGCGCGGGCCACCTTTGCGGCCAGCCTCTTCCAGGCCGGCGGCGTCGAACCCGTACACGACCCGGTGTCGGTCGACGCGGCCACCGCCGCCGACGCCTTCACGCGCAGCGGCGCCACCGTCGCCTGTATCTGTTCCAGCGACGCGCTCTACGCCGAGGGGGCGGCGCCCGTCGCCGAGGCCCTCAAGGCAGCCGGGGCGCTGCGGGTCTTCCTCGCCGGACGCCCCGGCGAGCAGCGAGAGACATATCTACGGGCCGGAGTCGACGAGTTCGTCGTCGCGGGCGGCGACGCGGTCGCCGTCCTCACCTCCGTCCTCGACCGGATGGGAGTGGCGTGATGCGGATTCCGGACTTCTCCGAAATCGGCCTGGGTTCCGGCGACAGCGCCGGGGTCACCGAGGACAACTGGCGCACCGCCGTCAAGGAACAGACCGGCAGGAGCGACCACGAGCTGTTCTGGGACACGCCCGAGGGCATCGCCGTCAAACCCCTCTACACCGAGCGGGACTTGGCGGGCCTCGACTTCCTCGGGACGTACCCGGGCATCACACCCTATCTCCGCGGCCCCTACCCGACGATGTACGTCAACCAGCCGTGGACGATCCGGCAGTACGCCGGGTTCTCCACCGCCGAGGAGTCCAATGCCTTCTACCGGCGCAACCTCGCCGCCGGGCAGAAGGGGCTGTCGGTCGCCTTCGACCTGCCGACCCACCGGGGGTACGACAGCGACCACCCCCGGGTGACCGGCGATGTCGGCATGGCGGGCGTGGCCATCGACTCCATCTACGACATGCGTCAGCTGTTCGACGGCATTCCGCTGGACCGGATGAGCGTGTCGATGACGATGAACGGCGCGGTGCTCCCCGTACTCGCCCTCTACATCGTGGCCGCCGAGGAACAGGGCGTACCGCCGGAGAAGCTGGCCGGGACCATCCAGAACGACATTCTCAAAGAGTTCATGGTCCGCAACACCTATATCTATCCGCCGAAACCCTCGATGCGGATCATCTCCGACATCTTCGCGTACACCTCGCAGAAGATGCCGCGCTACAACTCCATCTCCATTTCCGGCTATCACATCCAGGAAGCCGGTGCGACGGCCGATCTGGAGCTGGCCTACACCCTCGCCGACGGCGTCGAATATCTGCGCGCCGGACTCGATGTCGGCCTCGACGTCGACGCGTTCGCGCCCCGGCTCTCCTTCTTCTGGGCCATCGGCATGAACTTCTTCATGGAGATCGCCAAACTCCGGGCCGCCCGGCTGATCTGGGCGAAACTCGTCAAGAAATTCGATCCGAAGAACCCCAAGTCGCTCTCCCTGCGCACCCATTCGCAGACCTCCGGCTGGTCGCTCACCGCACAGGACGTCTTCAACAACGTCACCCGCACCTGTGTCGAGGCCATGGCCGCCACCCAGGGCCACACCCAGTCCCTGCACACCAACGCCCTCGACGAGGCGCTCGCCCTGCCCACCGACTTCTCCGCGCGCATCGCCCGCAACACCCAGCTGCTCATCCAGCAGGAGTCCGGCACCTGCCGGGTGACCGACCCCTGGGGCGGCAGCGCGTACGTCGAGAAGCTGACCTACGACCTGGCCCGGCGTGCCTGGCAGCACATCGAGGAGGTCGAGGCGGCGGGCGGCATGGCCCGCGCCATCGACGAGGGCATCCCCAAACTCCGGATCGAGGAGGCCGCCGCCCGCACCCAGGCGCGGATCGACTCCGGACGCCAGCCCGTCATCGGCGTCAACAAGTACCGGGTCGGCACCGACGAGAAGATCGACGTGCTCAAGGTCGACAACTCCTCCGTCCGCACCCAGCAGATCGAGAAGCTCCGCAGACTGCGCGCCGAACGCGACGAGAACGCCTGTCAGGACGCCCTGCGCGCGCTCACCGCCTCGGCGCGGGCCGGATCGAGCACCGGCCTCGACGGCAACCTGCTCGCCCTCGCCGTCAACGCCGCGCGCGCGAAGGCCACCGTCGGAGAGATCTCCGACGCACTGGAGCAGGTGTACGGGCGCCACTCCGGCCAGATCCGTACGATCTCCGGTGTGTACCGCAACGAGGCAGGCACCTCCCCGGCCGTCGAGTCCACCCGCGCCGCCGTCGAGGAATTCGAGCGCGCCGAGGGCCGCAGGCCGCGCATCCTGGTCGCCAAGATGGGCCAGGACGGCCATGACCGGGGCCAGAAGGTCATCGCCACGGCCTTCGCCGACCTGGGCTTCGACGTCGACGTCGGCCCGCTCTTCCAGACGCCCGCCGAGGTCGCCCGGCAGGCCGTCGAGGCGGACGCGCACATCGTCGGCGTCTCCTCGCTGGCCGCGGGCCACCTCACCCTCGTACCGGCGCTGCGCGAGCAGCTCGCGGCCGAGGGGCGCGACGACATCATGATCGTCGTCGGCGGGGTGATCCCGCCCGCGGATGTCCCGACCCTGCTGGAGATGGGCGCCGCGGCCGTGTTCCCGCCCGGCACGGTGATCCCGGAGGCCGCCCGTGAACTGCTGGACGCGCTCGGCGCGGCCCTCGGCCACGAGCGGTGATCGGGTGCCGCCACGGATCGACATCGACAGCTACGCCAAGGGCGTCCTGGACGGCTCCCGCTCGTACATCGCCCGTGCCATCACCCTCGTGGAGTCCACCAGACCCGACCACCGCAGGCTCGCCCAGCAGCTCCTGACCGAGCTGCTCCCGTACGCCGGAAGGGCCCGCCGGATCGGGATCAGCGGGGTTCCCGGTGTCGGCAAGTCGACCTTCATCGACGCGCTGGGCACCCTGCTGACCGGCCTCGGCCACCGGGTCGCGGTCCTCGCCGTCGACCCGTCGTCCAGCAGGACCGGCGGCTCCATCCTCGGCGACAAGACCCGGATGGAGCGCCTCGCCGTCGACCCCGCCGCCTTCGTACGGCCCTCGCCCACGGCCGGCACGCTCGGCGGCGTAGCCAAGGCCACCCGCGAGACCATCATCGTGATGGAGGCCGCGGGGTACGACGTCGTGCTCGTCGAGACCGTGGGCGTCGGCCAGTCGGAGACCGCCGTCGCCAACATGGTCGACACCTTCCTGCTGCTCACCCTCGCCCGTACCGGCGACCAGCTCCAGGGCATCAAGAAGGGCGTCCTCGAACTGGCCGACGTCATCGCCGTCAACAAGGCGGACGGCGCCTTCGAACGCGACGCGCGCTCCGCCGCCCGCGAACTCGCGGGCGCGCTGCGCCTGATGCACCCGGTCGACGCGGCCTGGACGCCCCCCGTCCTCAGTTGCAGCGCCCGCGAGGGCAGCGGCCTCGACGCCGTGTGGGAACGCCTCGAACAGCACCGCGCCGTCCTGGAGGCGGACGGCCGCCTCGACCGCAAGCGCAGCGGCCAGCAGGTCGACTGGGTCTGGACGATGGTCCGCGACCACCTCCTGGACCGGCTCAGGGAACACCCGGGCGTACGGGAGTTGGCACCCGCGCTGGAGCGTGAGGTACGGGACGGCCGGCTGACCGCGACCGTCGCCGCGGAGCGGCTGATCGAGGCGCTCGACCTGCCGAAGGACGGCGGGTAACGCCCGCCCCCGCGCGCCCCTCCCGGCGGGGGCGCGCGCGGGCGCGGCGGGATCGGCAGGGCAGGCCCTGGCGCCCTCCCGGGACCAAGGGGCCCGCATACTGGGCTCCATGGTCCACGACGACGAACCGGTGCTGCTGCGCGAGGCGGGCGGTACGGCCCACATCATCCTCAACCGGCCCCGCGCGCTGAACGCGCTGACCCATCCCATGGTGCGCGCCATCGGCGCGGCGCTCACCGCGTGGGAACAGGACCCGGACATCACGGCCGTGGTCATCTCCGGCGCCGGGGAGCGCGGGCTGTGCGCCGGGGGCGACATCCGGATGATCCACGACGACGCCCGCTCCGGCGGCGGCGCCTCGCCCGCCTTCTGGCGCGACGAGTACCGGCTCAACGCCCGGATCGCCCGCTACCCGAAGCCGTACGTCGCGCTGATGGACGGCATCGTGATGGGTGGCGGGGTCGGTGTCTCGGCCCATGGCGCCGTACGGATCGTCACCGAACGCTCCGCCGTCGCCATGCCCGAGACCGGCATCGGCCTCGTCCCCGACGTCGGCGGAACGTTCCTGCTCTCCCGCGCCCCCGGCGAACTCGGCACCCATCTCGCCCTCACCGGACGCACGGTGGGCGCCGCCGACGCGCTGCTGTGCGGGCTCGCGGACCACTTCGTACCCTCGCGGCGGCTGCCCGACCTGCGCGCGGCGAACGGCGCGGCCGAGCTGCGCGAAACCGTACAGACGTACGCGACGACGGCGCCCGAAGGGCGGCTCGCGGCGGACCGCGAGTGGATCGACGCGTGCTACGCGGCCGACACCGTGGAGGAGATCCTCGACCGGCTGCGCGCCACCGGACACCCCGCCGCGCAGGACACCGCCGAGACCCTGCTGACCCGCTCGCCCACCGTCCTCAAGGCGACCCTCGACGCCGTCCGCCGGGCCCGCCGGACGGCCACCCTGGAGCAGGTGCTCGACCAGGAGTACCGCGCCTCGTGCGCCGCGCTCACCTTCCCCGACCTGGTCGAGGGCATCCGCGCCCAGGTCATCGACAAGGACCGCGACCCGCGCTGGTCGCCCAAGGACCTCGCGGGGGTGACGGACGCCGACGTACGACGGTTCTCCGCGCCGCCGCCCGGCGGCGACCTCGGGCTCGGCGGGCCGTACGGCTAACGCGCGAGGTGGTGGCGCTTGCGCCAGGCCACCACCGCCGCGACCACCCCGGTGACCACGATGAACCCCGACGCCAGCAGGAACACCGGCGAGGACGGGGAGGTCGCGCGGGCGCCCGCGATCACATAGGCCGCGGTGTTGGGCACCGAACCGAGCGCCGTCGCCAGCAGGAACGGCGTCCACCCCATCCGGGAGACGGCCGCGCCGTAGTTGCCCGCCGCGAACGGCACCCCGGGGAAGAGCCGGATCGCCAGCATCGACCGGAACCCGTGCCCGCTCAGCTGCCCGTCCGCCGCCCTGAGCCAGCGGCCCCGCAGCAGCGGACGCAGCGCGTCCTGCCCCAGCAGCCGGCCGAGCCCGAAGGAGATCCCCGCCGCCAGCACCGTCCCGGCCACCGCCGCGACCAGCCCGGACACCGAGCCCAGCAGCGCGCCCGCGGCGAGATTGAGCAGCGGCCGTGGTACGAACGCGACGCCGCACAGCCCGTACGCCACCACGAACAGCACCACGGCCGCGCCCCCGCCCGCGTACCCCGGCCAGCCGTCCACCAGCAGCCGCTGCGGCTCGAAGACCAGCACCATCGCGCCCGCCGACCCCAGCACGGCCACCAACAGCGCCAGCCGCGACCACGGCGAGAGCAGCGCTCTGGAACAGCGCGCGCCCGGGGAGGGTTCGGCGAGGGGCGGGTCGGCGGTGTCGAGCATGCTCGGGATGCTAGCCCACGCGTGTGAAACCCGTGCCACGAAAACCATTCGACGCCACCACGCCCGTACGCCAGGATCGGGGACATGTTCCGGTACGCCTTCCTCGCAGCGCCGTCCGCAGTCGCGGACGCGCCGAAGGCTGCCGCGTTCTTCGTGGAGACGGCCGCACACATCACGGCAGAGGCCGTGGCCGCGCCCTTCGGCGGCGCCCGAAGCTGACCCTCCCCGGAACGTCCGGCGGACCCCGTAGGGGGAGGGTCGGCAGGGATTCCGGGGTCCCGCTCACGCTCGAGCCACTCGCTTCGAGCCACTCGCTTCGAGTACAGGGACAGCAGCCATGCCCAAGACGGCATACGTACGCACCAAGCCCCACGTCAACATCGGCACCATGGGCCACGTCGACCACGGCAAGACCACTCTGACCGCCGCCATCACCAAGGTCCTCAGCGACCGGGGGACCGGCACGTTCGTGCCCTTCGACCGGATCGACCGCGCCCCGGGGGAGGCCGCGCGGGGGATCACCATCAACATCTCGCACGTCGAGTACGAGACCGACACCCGGCACTACGCGCATGTGGACATGCCCGGTCACGCCGACTACATCAAGAACATGGTGACCGGCGCGGCCCAGCTCGACGGGGCGATCCTCGTCGTCTCCGCGCTCGACGGGATCATGCCGCAGACCGCCGAACACGTCCTGCTCGCCCGGCAGGTCGGGGTCAACCACATCATCGTGGCCCTGAACAAGGCCGACGCGGGCAACGACGAGCTGACCGACCTGGTCGAGCTGGAGGTGCGCGAGCTGCTCACCGAGCACGGCTACGGGGGCGACGAGGTGCCCGTCGTCCGGGTCTCGGGGCTGCGCGCCCTGGAGGGCGACCCGCGTTGGGTCGCCGCCGTGGAGGCGCTGCTGGACGCCGTCGACACCTATGTGCCGATGCCCGTCAGGTACACGGACGCGCCGTTCCTGCTGTCGGTGGAGAACGTCCTCACCATCACCGGACGCGGCACCGTCGTCACCGGAGCCGTCGAGCGCGGCACGGTACGCGTCGGCGACCGGGTGGAGGTGCTGGGCGCGGGGCTGGAGACGGTCGTCACGGGTCTGGAGACCTTCGGCAAGCCGATGGAGTTCGCGGAGGCCGGCGACAACGTCGCCCTGCTGCTGCGCGGGCTGCCCCGCGCCGCGGTCCGCCGCGGCCATGTGGTCGCGGCGCCGGGCAGCACCGTACCGAGCAGGCGTTTCACCGCGCAGGTGTACGTCCTCCCGGCGCGGGAGGGCGGCCGTAGCACCCCGGTCGCCACCGGTTACCGGCCACAGTTCTACATCCGTACGGCGGATGTGGTCGGCGACATCGACCTCGGGGAGACGGCCGTCGCGCGCCCCGGTGACACGGTCACCCTGACCGTGGAGCTGGGCCGTGACCTGCCGCTGGAGCCGGGCCTCGGCTTCGCCATCCGCGAGGGCGGCCGTACGGTCGGCGCCGGTACGGTCACCGCGCTGCTCTGAGCCGTGGTGTGCGCCCGCCTCCCCGGCACCGGGGAGGCGGGCGCACAATAGGACGGTGAACGAGCCGATCCCCGTCATCCGCGCCGTGGACAGCGGCACCGCCAAGCTGCTGCCCGATGTGGACCGGGAGCGGGCCTGGCTGCTGACGGTCGACGGGGCGCCCCAGTCGTACGTCGACCTGGACGAGCCGACGCACCTGGAGTTCGAGTACGTACGACGGCTCGCCCACGCCGTCGACCTCGCCGCGCCGGAGGGCGAGCCGCTGACCGTCCTGCATCTGGGCGGCGGGGCCTTCACCCTGCCCCGCTACATCGCCGCCACCCGGCCGGGGTCCGCGCAGTCGGTGATCGAGGCGGACGGCGGGCTGCTGGACCTGGTCGCCGAGTGGCTGCCGATACCGGCCGCCGCCGAGATCACCGCGCACCGCGCGGACGCCCGCCGCTGGCTCGAAGCGGCGCCGGACCGCTCCGTGGACGTACTCGTCGGGGATGTCTTCGGCGGCTCGCGGATCCCCGCGCACCTCACCTCCGTCGAGTACGCGGCCCAGGCCGCGCGGGTGCTCCGTACCGGCGGGGTCTACGCGGCCAACCTCGCGGACGGCGCGCCGTTCGCCTTCCTCCGCTCCCAACTGGCCACCTTCGCGGCCGTCTTCGGGGAGCTGGCCCTGATCGCGGAGCCCGCCGTGCTGCGGGGCCGGCGCTTCGGAAACGCCGTGCTGCTCGCCTCGCACACCCCGGTCGACACGGCGGCCCTGGCCCGCCGCACCGCCTCCGACGCCTTTCCCGCCCGGGTCGAACACGGCGATACGCTGCGGCGGTTCATCCGGGACGCGGCGCCGGTACGCGACAGCGGAGCCGTCCCCTCGCCCCGCCCGCCCGACGGCGCCTTCAGCATCGGCTGAGACGGCGCCACCCGGAGCCTTCTCCGGGCCGGACGGGCCGGAGGCGCGGCGCCTCAGCCGTCGTACATCCGGTACGAACAGGACGGCGGAGGTCAGCACCACGACCACCACCACAGCGCCGCGCCGAGGCGATCAGGGCGCCCTGGCCGCGGGAGGGCTCAGGAGGCGCTCTCCGTGCTGTCCGCCAGCCGTACGGTGCTCATGATCTTCTTGATCGTCGCGTCCGGGATCTCATCGGGAACACCGGTGCAGGCGTAGAGGACCCAGGTCGAGAAGTCGCCCTTGGCATTGGCGAAGGAGAAGGTGAACGACTTTCCGTCCGTGTCGCACTTGTTCTTCTTCGTCACCCCCGTCGCCCTGGCCGTCGCGAAGCTCCCCTTCAGCCCGGAGGCGGTGGTGTACGGTTCGGCCTCGCTGACCTTCACCTTCTCCTTGAGGGTGCCCTTGGGCTCCTCCTGCGCGTACGGCGCCCAGACCCAGTTGCCCGCCTCGTTGGTCGCGGCGATATCCGTGTCCTTGGCGCCCCGGGCGCCCTTCGTCCCCGTACCGGCCAGCTCGGTGTACTCCAGCTTGCCGTCCTTGTCGGTGTCCTGGGAGCACCACTCGGACGTGAGGAAGGCGGGCGCGGAGAAGGAGGTGACGGGGGTGCCGTCGCCCTTCGCGGCGTCCTCGAAGCCGGAGATGGTGCCGGGCTTGCCGACCTCCCACTCCGGCGGTACGTCGAACTGCGTGCCGTACTTCGGGTTGGTGACCACCTTCCACCCCGCGATGGTCGGCTTGGCGGCCGCGCCGTCCCTGGGGTTGGCGAGGGACGGGGCCGTGGCCGGGTCCTCGGAGGGGGAGGCGGAGGACTTGGCGTCGCCGGACGCCTTGTCGCTCTTCCCGTCGTCCTTGCCCAGCACGAAGAACGCGGTGCCCGCCGCGGCGATCACGACCACGGCCGCCGCGACGACCGCGACGACGGTGGTGCTCTTCCGGCCCGGCCCGGGAACCGGCTGACCCGGCTGACCCGGCGGCATCGCGTACTGCGGCACGGTCGGCTGCTGGTACGGATTGGGCTGCGGGTATCCCTGCTGCGGCGGGTACCCCTGCTGCGGCGGGTATCCGGGCGGCCCCTGCGCCTCGGGCTGCGCCGGGTACCCGGGCTGTTGCCGATAGCCGGGCTGCGTGTAGGGATTCGGCTGCTGATACCCCGGCTGCTGGTACGGATCGGGTGTCTGGTCCTGCGGGTTCTGCTCGCCCCCGGGCGGCTGCTGTCCTTGCCACATGGCGATCAACGATAGAGGGGACACCTGTCGGTTGTGACCTCTGTTCTGTCAGGGGATGGTGAAGCTCCGTTACTCATAGGTAACGTAACGGCCCATGAGCGCAGACCAGAAGTCCATCGGCGAGATGCTCGCCGCCACCGTTCCCATGGCCAGGACCCTCGGGCTGGAGTACCTGGAGGCCACCGCCGAGCGGGCCGTCGTCCGGCTCCCCGATCGGCCGGACTTCCACAACCATGTCGGCGGTCCGCACGCCGGCGCGATGTTCACCCTCGCCGAGTCCGCCAGCGGCGTCATCGTGATCGCCGCCTTCGGCCACTTCGTCGACCGCGCCGTTCCGCTGGTCGTCAGCGCGGAGATCGGCTACCGGAAGGTGGCGATGGGCCCCGTCACGGCCACCGCGGTGCTGGGCCGCCCCGCCGCCGAGGTCGCCGCGGAACTGGAGGCCGGCGGGCGTCCCGAGTTCCCCGTCACCATCGACATCACCCGCGAGGACGGGGCCGTCACCGGGCGGATGACCGTGATCTGGACGCTCCGCCCGCACCGCTGACCGTGCCGGGACCGACCCGTACCGTCCAGCGGGTAGGCTGCCCGGCGGGTGCCCCGGGGCACCCGCCGGGCGGTGGCCCGGAGAACGGTACGAGGGTTCAGGGCAGTACGGGAGGAACCGGCGTTGCACGTCCAGGAGTGGCTAGAGACCGTCCCCCCGGTCAGTATTTATCTCCTGGTGGGGGTGGTCATCGGGCTCGAAAGCCTCGGTATCCCGCTGCCGGGCGAGATCGTCCTCGTCAGCTCGGCGCTGCTCGCCTCCCAGCACGGCGACATCAACCCGTACATCCTCGGCGCCTGTGCCACGGCCGGCGCGATCATCGGGGACTCGATCGGCTACGCCATCGGCCGCCGGGGCGGCAGGCCGCTGCTCGCGTGGCTCGGCGCGAAATTCCCCAAACACTTCGGTGAGGGCCAGATCGCCCTGGCCGAGCGGTCGTTCGAGAAGTGGGGCATGTGGGCGGTCTTCTTCGGCCGTTTCGTCGCGCTGCTGCGTATCTTCGCCGGACCGCTCGCGGGCGTCCTGCGCATGCCGTACTGGAAGTTCCTGATCGCCAACGTGCTGGGCGGCATCGTCTGGGCGGGCGGCACCACGGCCGTCATCTATACGGTGGGTGTGGTCGCCGAGGCGTGGCTCAAGCGCTTCTCCTGGCTCGGGCTGGTGCTCGCCGTGGTCTTCGGGATCGCCTCGATGCTCATCGTGAAGAACCGCGCCAAGAAGGCCGCCGAGCGTACGGAGACCGCCCCGGCGCGGTCCACGGCGACGGACGGACCGGCGCCCGTCGTCGTCGACTGAGCCCCTGCCGACCGGGTCCCGTCACGTTCGGGCCCGTCGTGCTCAGTCCCGCGCGCTCAGTGCCCGTGCGCCGCGCGGTGGGCCTTCGCCAGTGCGAGATAGCCCACCGCGTTCCGGGTGATCCCGGCCCGCTCCTCCTCGGTCAGCTCCCGCTTGACCTTGGCGGGCACCCCCGCCACCAGCGAGCCGGGCGGTACCCGCATCCCTTGTGGTACGAGCGACTGCGCCGCGACCAGCGAACCCGCGCCGATGTGCGCGCCGTTGAGGACCGTGGCCCCCATGCCGATCAGCACGTCGTCCTCGACCGTGCAGCCGTGCAGCACCGCGTTGTGGCCGACCGAGACCCGCTCACCCACCGTGAGCGGGAACCCGGGGTCGGCGTGCAGGGTGCAGTTGTCCTGGATGTTGCTGTCGGCGCCCACCGTGATCGGCGCCGCGTCCGCCCGCAGCACGGCGTGGTACCAGATGCCGGCCCCGGCGGCCACGGTGACCTCGCCGATGACCACGCAGGTCGGCGCGGTGAACGCCCCGGGGTGGAGCCGGGGCTCCTTGCCGCCCACGCCGGTGATCAGTGCCGGTGGTGTCATGTCGTCTCCTGGGTGCGTGGCCGTGTACGTACCGGCTGGTACGTACACAGGCACCGTAGGCGACGCGCCGGGGATCACGGCGGGCGGAGCCTCACTGGACGACGGGTGTGAACGTCACCGGCAGCGAGGTCAGTCCGCGCATCAGGATGGAAGGCCGCCAGGTCAGTTCGTACGGCTCCACCGCCAGCACCACATCGGGCAGCCGCTCCAACAGCGTCTCCACCGCGGTCCTGGCGATGACGTCGGCCAGCAGCGGAGCCGGATAGGGGCAGCGATGCTCGCCGTTGCCGAACGACAGGTGGGCGGAGTTCTCCGCGCCGATATGGCCCTCGGGCCAGATCTGCGGATCGGTGTTGGCCGCCGCCAGCCCCAGCACCAGACAGTCGCCCGCCCTGATGTGCTGGCCGCCGAGGCGGGTGTCGCGCACCGCCCACCGGCCGATGTAGTTCTGCATCGGGGTGTCCAGCCACAGCACCTCGTTCAGCGCCTGGCCGACGCCGATCCGGCCGCCGGAGACGTTCAGCGCGAACCGGTCGTCGGTCAGCAGCAGCCGCAGGGTGTTGCAGATCCAGTTGGTCGTGGGCTGCTGCGCGGCGGCGATCAGGGCGATCAGGTCCTGGACGGTCTCCTCGTCCGTCAGCCCGGCCGGATGGGTCAGCATCCGGGAGGCGATGTCGGGACCCGGGCTGTTGCGCTTGTTCTTCACCAGTCGTTCGATGCGCTCCTGGGCCCGGCGGTAGGCGGCGACCGGGTCGTCGGTCTCCGCCGCGTCCAGGGAGATCCGCAGATCCCGCACCAGCTCCTCGACTCCCTCGCTGTCCGGTGACATCCCGCAGAGCTGGACCACGGCACGCATCGGCAGCGCCGTCGCGTACGCGGCCATCAGCTCGGCCTCGCCGCTGCCCGCGAAGGTGTCGATGAGCCCCTCGGCCAGCTCGCGGCAGAGGTGTGCCAGCTCGAACTGGTCGACGGTCTCCAGCGCCTCGGTGATCACGGCGGCCCGCCGCTGGTGCTCGGCTCCCTCCTTGAAGAGCACCGACGGCTGGTAGCCGAGGAACGGCATCATCGGCCAGTCCTCGGGGATGGTGGACCACTGGTTCCACCGCCGGGAGTCCCGGGCGAACAGCTCGTCGTGGCTGGTGACATAGGTGACCTCGGTGTAGCCGAGCACCAGCCAGGCGGGAATGCCGCCGTCGAGGACGACGGGGGCGATGGCGCCGTGCCGCCCGCGCAGCGAGCGGTAGAGCTGGGAGGGGGTCTGCTGGTGTTCCAGACCGCTCAGCAGCGGCGCGTCCACATGCGAGGGACAGTCCGGCGGAGGGCCGGGGACGGTATCTGCGGGGTCGGTCATGGTGTCAGCTCCCTGGCCACGGCCAGTTCGTAGAGGTGGTCCACGAGGGTGATCAGGACGTTCTTGCCGGACGCGCGCACCCGCGCGTCACAGTCGATCAGCGGTACGTGCTCGGGCAGCGAGAGCGCCTGGCGGATCTCCGCGAGGGAGAACGCCGAGACATCGTCGTCGAAGCGGTTGACCGCGACCACGAACGGTGTCCGGTGGTGTTCGAGCCGGTCGACGGCGTACCACGACTCGCTCATCCGCCGGGTGTCGACCAGGACGACCGCGCCGAGCGTGCCGGAGAAGAGCCGGTTCCACAGGAACCAGAACCGCTCCTGCCCCGGCGCCCCGAACAGATAGAGGACCATCCGGTCGTTGAGGCTGATCCGGCCGAAGTCGAAGGCCACGGTGGTGGTGGTCTTGGTGGTCAGCCCGACTGTCTCGTCGACGCCGATACCGGCCTTGGTCATGACCTCCTCGGTGTTGAGCGGGCGGATCTCGCTGACCGAGCGGACGAGGGTCGTCTTGCCGACCCCGAACCCGCCCACGATGACGATCTTCAGACCGGTCTCCGCGGCATCGGGCAGTGGGGTCCGGCGGGCCGGGAGTTCAGAGGTTGCGGAGTCCATGGAGCACCTCCTTCAAGAGGGCGGAGTCGGGGAGCGTGGCGACGGACCGTGCCGCGCGTGGATGGCGCGCGGTGATCCGGCCCGTCGCGAGGAGGTCGCCGAGCAGGATCCGTACCACCGTCACCGGCAGGTTCAGCTCCGCGGAGATCTCGACGACCGCGGTGGGATGGCGGCACAGCGCGAGGATCCGGACATGCTCCGACTGCATGCCCGGGGTGGCCTCGCACTCGCTGACGATCAGGGTGACCAGGTCGAACGAGTCGTCATCGACCCGGCTGCGGCCACCCGTGACGGTGTACAGCCGGTCGGGATCCCCGGTGTCGACGGGCCGCCGGGTCATGACGGAGAACTCTCCTGGAGCGGTGTGCGCGGTTCGGCCCGCAGATGTTCGCCGATCTGCTCGACCAGCTCCGTCATCTGGTGGCCGACCACCCCCGGGTCGGCGCCGTCCTCGGCCACCACCGCGAGATGCGCCCCGTCACCGGCCTCCACGATGAACAGCAGACCACCGTGGAATTCGGTCATCGAGTGCCGCACCCCACCGGTGCCGTTGCCGAACTCGACCGAGGCGCCCTGCGCGAGCGCCTGGATGCCGGAACAGATGGCGGCCAGCTGATCGGCCTGGTCGAGGGTGAGATGGCGGCTCCAGCAGAGCTTCAGCCCGTCGCGGGAGAGGACGAGGGCGTGCCGGGTGCCGGGGGTGCGTTCCAGCAGGCTCTCCAGGAGCCAGGTCAGGCTGTTGTCAGTGGTCTGCATGGTGTGTGGGGCGGGTTGCACCCGGTAAACAGGTCACCTGCCCGTTTCTCCAATCTGGCGTACGTGGTGTGGTGGGACGCCGATCCCCCGGGCGCCGTACGGGACGGGCACCGGCGGGCCCTACTCCGCCGGCGCGTCGGCCGGATCCTCGGGGGAGCGGCGTGCCCGGTGGAAGGCCCCGAACTGGGTGCCCGCGTCACTGCCGGCCGCTATCCCGCCGCCTTCCGGCTCCGTACCCGGGAGCGGCCTGCCCCGGTCGGAGGCGGCCATCGTGCGGCCCGGCGGCCGTACCGGCAGCCCGCCGGGGGTGGCCACCCGGGGCCCGCCGCCCGGTGCCGACGGGGCGGGCAGCGACCGGTCGGGGGTGGTCGACGGGAGCGGCGGGGTGTGGTGCGGGACGGGGCTGACCCGGGGTACGGGCGGTGAGGGCATCGTCGTCTCCGGGTCCGGGCGCCGCAGGGACTGTTCCGGGGCCATACCGCGCTGCTGGGCGAGGAGCTGGGGCGGGAAGAGGACCACCACGCCCGTACCTCCGCGCGAGGAGGGCCGGTAGTTGACGCTGATGTGGTACTTGGCGGCCAGCCGGCCGACCACGGCGAGACCGAGCCGGGTGCCCTGGAGGTGCGCCAGGTCGGTGACGCGGCCAGACACGGACTCCTCGGCCCGCCGCATCGCCGCCGCGGCCATTTTCAGCCCGCTGTCCTCGATGGTCACGACGATGCCCGCGGTGCGCTCCTCGACATAGACATGGACCTCGTCGATCGGCGGGGAGAAGTTCGCCGCGTTGTCCATGAGTTCGGCGAGGAGGTGCATCACGGGCTCGGCGGCGAACCCGGCGATGGCCGCGCCGCTGGAGCAGTGCAGGCGTACCCGCTGATAGGCGGCGATACGTCCCACCGCGCCGCGCAGGATCGACTCCATGCCGATCGGCTTGTTCCAGGCGCGGCTGGCCCGGCCGCCCATCAGCAGGGCGAGCCGGTCGGTCAGCAGGCCCAGCTGCGAGGTGTTGTGGTCGAGCCTGAGCAGGTCGCCGAAGACCTCCTCGCCGTGCCGGTCCTGCATCTCGCGCAGGTCCGCCAGCATGCTGACGGCCTTGGCCTGCACCCGGCTGAGCGCCTTGGCGCTGGCCACCTGGGCGGCGGTGGCCCGGCGCTCGCTGATCGCGAAGTCCCTGACCACCGCGTCCACCAGGACCCGCAGCCGGGGATCGTCCGGCGGTTCGACGGTGGCGAGCACGGTGTCGGCGGAGCCGCCGGAGCGCAGCCCGTGGAGCGCCCCGGGGAGCGTCTTGGTGGTCACCAGGTCCAGATCGTCGGCCGCCTTCGTGAGCTGGGCGACGGCGGCGTCCCGGTCCTCGACCGCCCGCGCCGCCCGCTCCTCGGAGTGCGCGACCTCGGCGGCGAAGACCTCCAGGACGCGGCGGAGCTGGGCGTCGGTGGGCGAGGGCGTGGCGGCGAGCGCGTCCTCGGCGCTCACCCCGTCCCGGAGTCGGGCGACCACCGCGGGCAGGGTGACGTTGAGCAGCTGCGCGGAGTCGGCGCCGACCTGGGTCAGCTGGCTCCTGGCCGTTCTGCTCTCGCTCTCCGTCATGACCGCGCCGCGCCGGCCGCGCCGCAGCAGCAGCGCCGCGGTGACGGCGGTGACGGCCACCCAGGTCCAGGCGATCACGATCGTGACGGCCACCCAGGTCCGGGCCGGTGCGGGCGCCTCGGCGGCCACCGCGCAGCCGACCGCTCCCGCCACGACCAGCAGCGCCAGCGGGACGGTGAGCGGCAACGGCCGTGGTCGGCGTATGCGGCGCGGGCTGGGGGCGACAGGCACTGGCATTCCGCGGTCCCTCGTACTTGAGTGCGGTGGGGGAATCTCGACTGCGGGTGGTGCGGGTGGTGCGGGTGGATACGGGGGCTTCCGCACCACATGAGGCGCTCATGCTGCCACGGAGCGGGGGGCCGGAACCGGCTGAACGGCCGGAGCCCACACAACAGGTGATTTCATGCCGAATCGGCCCGTGGGGTGGGGGTGTCGTGGTAGTCGGTACGCGGGGCCGGAACGGCGTTGGGGTGAACGTCACAGCCCGTGGCGACGATCGGCGCGGTCCGCGCGGACTACGGTGTGCGCGTGCCGAAGAACAGAGAGCCGCTCTCCTCGCTGACCGCCTGGCGGCGCTCCCTCGCCTCCCGCGCCGTCCAGCGCGGCTGGAAGTGGGTCCAGGACGCGGGCGCGGTCAGCGCCGAGCGCCCGGGGCGGCTGCGCTTCCGCCGGATCGGCACCGGCACCCGGCTCGCCTTCCCGCAGGGCACCGTCTTCGGTGAACCGTGGATCGAGCTGGGCGACCACTGCGTCATCGGCGAGCAGGTCACGCTGACCGCGGGCATGATGCCCGACCTCGACCTCGGCGCGGGGACGATCCTGACCCTGGGCGACGGGGTCGTCCTCGGCCGGGGCAGCCATGTCATCGCCGACACCACCGTGACGATAGGGCGTGACACCTACTGCGGGCCCTATGTCTACATCACCTCGACCAACCACAGCTACGACGACCCGCAGACGCCCATCGGCAAGCAGTGGCCCCGCACGGAACCGGTCGAGATCGGCCCCGGCTGCTGGCTCGGCACCGGCGCGGTCATCCTGCCCGGTGCCCGGCTCGGCCGGAACGTGGTGGTGGCGGCCGGGGCCGTCGTCCGCGGGGAGGTGCCCGACCACGCGGTGGTGGCCGGGGCGCCCGCCCGGATCGTACGCAGCTGGGACCGGACCCGGGGCTGGCAGCCGCCGCTGCGGACCCCCGCGCCGGTGCCGATCCCGGACGGTGTCACCCCGCAGCAGCTGCGGGCGCCGGCCGGGCCGGAACCGGATGCGTGAGCCCGGCGGGGGCCGTTGGTGACCGGGGGGTGGTGAGTACAGCGCGGCGTGCCCGCTGATCGCGTGTACGCGGCTCACTGGCGATCCCCGCTGACGGTATTGGACGGAACGTGTCGGACCTCGACCAGCTCACCCAGTCGCTCGCCCGCAATCTCAAGCGCTGGCGAGGGGAGCGCGGCTTCACGCTCGACGTGCTGGCCGCGCGGGGCGGGCGTCAGCCGCGGGATGATCATCCAGATCGAGCAGGCCCGTACCAATCCGAGCGTCGGCACCACGGTCAAGCTCGCCGACGCGCTCGGCGTCTCCCTCGCCACGCTCCTCGACTACGAGCAGGGCCCCCGGGTCGGGATCGTCCCCGAGGAGCAGGCCGTACGGATGTGGTCCACCCCGGCGGGCAGCCGCACCACCCTGCTGGTCGGTACGGAGGCGAGGGGCCCGCTCGAACTGTGGTCCTGGACGCTGCTGCCCGGTGAGTCCAGCTCCTCCGACCCGCACCCGCCGGGCACCACCGAACTGCTCCATGTGACCGCCGGTGAACTCACCCTCGTCATGGACCGCGCCGAGCACCGGGTGGCGGCCGGAGCGTCCGCCGTCTTCGAGGCGTCGGTGGCGCACACCTACCGCAACGACGGCACCGGCACCATGGAAATGATCATGTCTGTCTCGATCCCGCCCGTCCGCCGAGACAACGCCGCGACAGCCGACTCCCGCCCCTCACAAGGCTGTTAGCGTGACGCGCATGCGTGCTCCCCTCGGAGATTTCGACAACGCCACCCCTGCTGTCGAATGCCTCGACCTGCTCACACCACCTGTCGCCGACGCCGTACGCGCCTGGCGCGCCGAGGTACCCGTGGGGCTGCTGGTCTTCGTGGACACGGAGCCGGCACTCGCCGACCCGGCGGTCTTCCGCGCGCGGTACGGCCCCGAACTGCTCGGCCGGTCCGCCGACTGCGTGGTCATGACGGTCACCGGCGGCGCGCACGCCCTCGCCGCCTGTGTGGTGCTCTCCAGCACCCGGATCGACCTCGACGGCGTGGCCCGTGGTCAACTCGCCGCCCGTACGGTCTCGTTCGCCTCGACGGACGATGCCGCCGAGCTGACGGGCATGGAGTACGGCGGCATCACGCCGATCGGACTGCCCACGGGCCGGCCGCTGCTCGTCGACGCCGCGGTGCTCGACACCGAGTGGGTCCTGATCGGCAGCGGACGCCGCCGGGGCAAGCTGATCGTCCCCGGCAAGGCACTCGGGAGCCTGCCGTGCGCGGTGGTGGTCGAGGGGCTCGGCGTGCTGCCGAGGGACGGCTGACGGGGACGGGCCGTTCCCGAGGCGGGGGCCGGCTCCCGCCTCGGGTCGGCCCCCGCTCCGGATCCGCTCTTCGCTCCGGGGCGGCACTCGCTCCGGGTCAGCCGTCGAGGCGGGGGATCTCGATGGCGGGGCACCGGTTCATGACCATGTCGAGACCGGCCGCGCGCGTCCGTTCGTACGCCTGCTCGTCGACCACCCCGAGCTGGAACCACACCGCCTTCGCGCCGATCTCCACCGCCTGGTCCGCGACCGGACCCGCCAGCTCGCTGTTGACGAACACGTCCACGACATCGACGGGGAACGGGATCTCGGCCAGCGTCGCGTACCCCCGCTCGCCGTGGACCGTCTCCGCCTTGGGATGCACCGGTACGACCCGCTTGCCGTACCGCTGGAGCACCGAGGCGACGCCGTACGCCGCCCGGGAGGGGTTGGTGGACAGCCCCACCACGGCCCAGGTGTCCCCGGACCGGGTCAGGATGGTGCGGATCGTCTCTTCGTCTGCGTCCATGCACAGGAGAACGGGCCGCCCGCCCCGGCCATTCCCGCCCGCGGCCCCGCATAGGGTGGACGGATGCCGGACCAGTACCTGACCGTCGCCCGCGCGGGCGTCCACGAGACCGAGATCAACCGGTCCCGTTTCCTCTGCGCGCTGGCGCCCGCCGCGACCGAGGGCGCGGCACAGGAGTTCCTCGCGGGCGTCCGCGCGGAACACCCGGCCGCCAGCCACCACTGCTTCGCCTACGTCATCGGGGCCGACGCCTCCGTGCAGCGGGCGAGCGACGACGGCGAGCCCGGCGGCACGGCCGGAGCGCCGATGCTCCAGATGCTGCTGCGCCGTGAGATGCGCTACACCGTCGCGGTCGTCACCCGCTACTACGGCGGGGTCAAGCTCGGCGCGGGCGGACTGATCAGGGCGTACGGCGGCGCCGTGGGCGAGGCACTCGACGCGATCCCCACCCTGACCCGCCGGCGCTTCAGGCTCGCCACCGTCACCGTCGACCACCAGCGCGCGGGCCGGCTGGAGAACGACCTGCGCACCACGGGCCGCGCGGTGCGCGAGGTGCGGTACGGGGAAGCGGTGACGATCTCGCTCGGGCTGCCGGAGGCCGACCTCCCGGCGTTCCGCGCCTGGCTCGCGGACGGTACGGCGGGAACGGCGCGGCTGGAGCTGGGCGGGGAGGCGTTCGCGTGAGGCGCGTGAGCGTGCCGGCCGACGACGTGACGGCCGGAGACAGGGGGAGCGCGTGAGGATTCTGCATACGTCGGACTGGCATCTGGGCCGGTCGTTCCACCGGGTGAGTCTGCTGGACGCGCAGGCGGCGTTCCTCGACCATCTGGTGGCGACGGTCCGGGCGCGCGAGGTGGACGCGGTGCTGGTCGCGGGGGACGTCTACGACCGTGCCGTACCGCCGCTCAGCGCCGTGGAGCTGTTCGACAGCGCGCTGCACCGGCTGGCGGAGGCCCGCGTCCCCACGGTGATGATCTCCGGGAACCACGACTCGGCGCGCAGGCTCGGGGTCGGCGCGGGACTGATCGGGCGCGCGGGGATCCATCTGCGGACCGATCCCCGGGGCTGCGCCACCCCCGTACTGCTGTCGGACGCCCATGGCGAGGTCGCGTTCTACGGGCTGCCGTATCTCGAACCGGCCCTGGTACGCGACGAGTTCAAGGTGGCCAAGGCGGCGCACGAGTCGGTGCTCGGGGCCGCGATGGCGCGGGTGCGGGCGGATCTCGCGGGACGCGCGCCGGGCACCCGGTCCGTGGTGCTGGCGCACGCGTTCGTCGCCGGGGGCCGGGCCAGCGAGAGCGAGCGGGACATCACGGTCGGCGGGGTGGCCTCCGTACCGGCGGGGGTCTTCGACGGGGTCGACTACGCGGCGCTGGGGCATCTGCACGGCGCGCAGACCCTGACCGAGCGGGTACGGTACGCGGGCTCCCCGCTCGCGTACTCGTTCTCCGAGACCACCCACCGCAAGACGATGTGGCTGGTGGACCTCGGTCCCGGGGGCGAGATCGAGGCCGAGCGCGTCGACTGCCCGGTGCCGCGCGCGCTGGCCCGGATCCGGGGGCGGCTGGACGAGCTGCTGGCCGATCCGGGGCTGGCGGCGCACGAGGACTCCTGGGTCGAGGCGACGCTCACCGACCCCGTGCGCCCGCCCGAGCCGATGGCCCGGCTGGCCGCCCGGTTCCCGTACACACTCAGCCTGGTCTTCGAGCCCGACCGTGCGGACGGCGGTCCGCACACCTCCTACGCCCAACGGCTGGCGGGCCGGGGCGACCAGCAGATCGCGGAGGACTTCGTGGCGCATGTACGCGGCGGGCCGGGTCCCGACGCGCGCGAACGGGCCGTGCTGCGGGGCGCGTTCGACGACGTACGTACCGACGCGGCGGTGCGCGAGGTGACCCCGTGAGGCTGCACCGGCTGGCCATGACGGCCTTCGGTCCCTTCGCCACCACCCAGCGGGTCGATTTCGACGTGCTCGCCACCGCCGGGCTCTTCCTGCTGCACGGCCCGACCGGCGCGGGCAAGACCTCGGTGCTCGACGCGGTGTGTTACGCGCTGTACGGCGAAGTGCCGGGCGCCCGGCAGAGTCCCGGGGTCACCCTGCGCAGCGACTACGCGGCGGAGGACACCACCACCGAGGTCACCCTCGAACTGACCGTGTCCGGACGGCGGTTGGAGATCAGCCGACGGCCCGCACAGCCCCGTCGCAAGAAGACCGGCACCGGCTTCACCACCGAACGGGCACAGAGCGGACTGCGCGAGTACGACCCGAGGGACGGGGCCTGGCGGGCGGTGAGCCGGTCCCACCAGGAGATCGGCGAGGAGATCCGCCAGCTGCTCGGGATGAGCAGGGACCAGTTCTGCCAGGTGGTGCTGTTGCCGCAGGGCGACTTCGCGCACTTCCTGCGGGCGGGTGCGGAGGCGCGCGGCAAACTGCTGGGCCGGCTCTTCGACACGCGCAGGTTCGCCGCCGTCGAGGAGCGGCTCGCGGAGCTGCGCCGCGCCGCCGAACACCGGGTGCGCGCCGGGGACGACCGGCTTCTCGGCATCGTGCAGCGCATCTCCCAGGCGGCGGGCGGCAGTTCGGCCCTGACCCCGCCCGCGCGCGAACCCGGGGACGCCGGGCTCGCGGCGGCCGTCCTGGAGTGGGCGGCGCTCGCGCGCTCGGACGCCTGGGAGCGGGCCGCCGTCGCGGAATCCGCGCTCGGCGCCGCCGAGAGCAGGACGGCCGCCGCGCGGCGCGCGCTGGACGACGCGCGCGAACTGGCCAGGCTGCAACAGCGGTTCGCGGAGACCCGGCGGCGCGCCGAGGCACTCGAAGCCCGCCGCCCCGCGTACGAACGGGCCCGCGAAGCGCTGGAGCGGGACCACCGGGCGGAGCTGGTCGCCCCGGCGCTCTCGCTGCGCGACGAGGCGGACGGCGCGCAGCGCGCGGCCGTCGCCGACAGGGACCGCGCGCGCGAACTGCTCCCGCGCGACCTCCTGGACGCCGGGGCCGAGCAACTCGCCTCGCTGGAACGGCGGACGCGCCAGGAACTGGGCGCCCTCGACGCGGCCGGACGCGCGGAGGAACGCGACGCCGCGATCACCGCCGAGCGCGCCGGGCTGGACCGAGAGGCCCGCGCCGACCAGGAGATCCTGGCGGAGGCGGCGGAGTGGCTCGCGGGCTGGGAGCCCCGGCGCCACGCGCTCCTGGGCGCGGTCGAGCGCGCCCAGGAGGGAGCCGCCCGCGCCGGGCGGCTCGCCGTACAGCTCGAACCGGCGCGGGCGCGGCGGGACGCGGCCCGGCTCCGCGACACCCACGAAGCGGCGCTCGCCACGGCCGCCGGGCGGGCGCACGACGCGTCCGTACGGGCGGGCGCGGCCCGGGAACACTGGCTCGACCTGCGCGAACAACGGCTGAACGGTATGGCGGCCGAGCTGGCGTCCCGGCTCACGGCCGGGGAGCCCTGCGCGGTCTGCGGATCGGCGGAACACCCCGCGCCCGCGCGGACGGTGGCCGGACAGGTCGACCGGGCCGCCGAGGAAAGGGCTCTGACGGAGTATCGGCGACTGGAGGAGGCGCGCCGGGCGGCGGAGGACGCGCACACGGCCGTACGGGAGGAGCACGCGACCGCCCGCGCCCGCGCCGGGGACGACGCTGTCACCGAACTCGCCTCGATCGCACGCCAGTTGGAAGACGAACACACCGAGGCGCACCGGATCGGCGCCGGTACGCACGCGGCCCGCGAGGCCCTCGCGAGCGCCGAGCGCGAACACGACAGCCGGCTCGCGGAACGGGGGCGTACGGAACAGCGGGTGGCCGCCCGTACCTCGCGGCGGGACGCGCTCGAACGCGAACAGGCAGGACTCCGGGAGCAGTTGGAACGGGCCAGGGGGGCGGCGGCCAGCGTCGCGGAGCGCGCGGGCGAACTGGAGCGCAGGGCGCGGCGGTTCGGCGTGGCGGCGGACAGTGCCCAGGCCGTGGAACGTACCGCGCTCCGGCTGAAGGAGGCCGACGACCGGCTGGCGACCGCCGCTTTCCGGGCGGGCTTCGACACCCCGCGGGAGGCGTCGCGGGCGCTGCTCGCCGACGCCGAACGGCGCGAACTCCAGCGGCGGTCGGACGCGTGGCAGGCCGAGGCCCACGCGGTCGCCGAGCGCCTCGCCGAACCGGACGCGCGGGCTGCCGCCGGACAGCCGCCCGCCGGGGTCGAGGTGGCCGGGACCGTCCATGACACCGCCGAACGCGTCCTGCGGGCCGCCTCGTCCGCCGCCGTCACCGCCCGGGAGCGCGCCGCCGAACTGGGCAGGCTCTCCCGGCAGGCCGAGGCGGAGGTGCGCGGGCTCGGCCCGGTGCGCGAGGAGTACGACCGGGTGGCCCGGCTCGCCGGGCTCACCGCCGGGACCTCCAGTGACAACGAACGCCGGATGCGCCTGGAGTCGTACGTCCTGGCGGCCCGGCTGGAACAGGTCGCGGCGGCGGCCACCGTACGGCTCCAGCGCATGTCGTCCGGCCGCTACGCGCTGCTGCACTCCGACGCGCGGGCCGGCGGGCGGGGCAGGTCGGGGCTCGGGCTCCAGGTCGTCGACGCCTGGACCGGCCGGGCGCGCGACACCGCGACGCTCTCGGGCGGCGAGACGTTCTTCGCCTCCCTCGCGCTCGCGCTCGGCCTCGCGGATGTCGTCACGGACGAGGCCGGGGGCGTACGGCTGGACACCCTCTTCATCGACGAGGGCTTCGGCAGCCTGGACGACCAGACGCTGGACGAGGTACTGGATGTGCTGGACTCGCTGCGGGAACGCGACCGCAGCGTCGGCATCGTCAGCCATGTCGGGGATCTGCGCCGCCGGATCCCGGCCCAGCTGGAGATCGTCAAGGACCGGCACGGCTCGGCGGTCCGTCAGCGCGCGGTGGATCACACGCGCTGACGGACCGCCGGGGGAGCGGGGTGGCCGGGGAGTCAGCCGGCTTCCGGCGCGGTGCGGCGTGCCCGTACCGCCGGGACGAGAACGGCGACGAGCGTACCGGCCACGACATACGCGATGATCACCGCGAGGTGCCCGCCGATGCCGTGCCCGCCGAAGTAGACGATGTGCCGCACGGCCTCGGTGCCCGCGCCGTTGGGCAGGGCGCCCGAGATCGTCCGCCAGAACGCCGGCAGCAGGGACGGCTGGTAGGCGCCGCCCGCCGACGGGTTGCCGAGGACGACGAAGACCAGGACGGTGATCCCGATCCCGATCACCCCGAAGAGCGACTGGAAGGCCATGGTGACCGTCGCCGCCGAGACGACCAGCAGTGCGCCGATGCCCCAGAGCGCCATGAAGTGCCCGGTCAGCGCCCCGAGCACCGGATCGGCGATGATCGCGCCGCCCAGCCCGGAGAGGATCGCGTACGGGACGAGCGCGCCGACCCGGAAGATCGCGCGCCGCGTGGTGACCGGCCGCGCCCCGGCGGCCACCCCGAGCAGCGCCGCGACCAGATATCCGCCGACGATCCAGCCGATGACCAGGTAGAACCCGCTCAGCCCCCGGCCGTCGCCGGACTGGAGCGGGACGATGTCCTGGACGGTGACGGTACGGTCCTGGGCCGCGTCCGCCTCCGTGACCACCTCGGTGATCGCCGTGACCTCGGAGACCCCGCCGCCGGACGCGACGAGCAGGGTGTCCTTTGTGCTCTTCGCGTCGACGATGAGGGCGGCCGAGGTCTCGCCGGAGCGGATCAGCTTCTCGGCGGCGGCCCGGGAGGCGACGGGCTTGGCCTCGACCGGGGTGGAGGCGATCGTGTTGAGCCCGCTGACGGTCTGGGCGGAGACCTGGGCGGGGGCGACGACGGCGATCGGGATCTTGTGCGGCTTCGGGGAATGAAACGCGCCTATGTAGGACAAAATAAAGCCGAATTGCAGGACGAGGACGCCGACGAGCAGGAGCACCGTGCGGAGCTGCACGGCGTCCTGGAGTTCGGACAGGAAGCCCTGCTTCGCAGGCAGTGGCTCCTCGGTCTCCTGGAGGCTCGATTCGGCTGGCGCGCTCATGACTGGACCCTTCGGGTGGGGGATGCGGGGATGACCGGCCCGACCGGGTTCAATCATCGAATACGATTATGTATCCGATTCAAAAATGAATCGCAAGTTGGAGTGCGACCATGCCTGCTTCCGCCAAGCCGTCCGAAGCCCCGAGAAAGCCGTCCAAGACCTCGCCGCCCAAGACCTCGGGGAAACCGGCCCGCGTCACCAAGCGCCGGGCCGAGACACGCGCCCAGCTCTTCGCCGCCGCGTCGGAGGTGTTCGCCGAGAAGGGGCTCGGCCGGGCCTCGATCGACGATGTGTGCGCCCGCGCCGGGTATACGCGTGGCGCCTTCTACTCCAACTTCAAGACCCTCGACGAGCTGATCCTGGCGCTGTACGCGGTACGGGGCGCCGAGCTGATCCGTACCATCGAGGCCGCCGCGGCGGCGGCGGTGACCGAGCTGACGACGGCCGCCGGACCGGACACCGATCAGCCCCCGGGCATGTCGCGGCTGGTCGAGGCGGTCACCCGGGTCGTCGCCACGCTCGCCATCGACCGCGATGCCCATCTGCTCCACCTGGAGTTCACCGCGCACGCCATCCGCCACCCCGAGGCCGCCGAGGCGTTCACCGCGCACCGGCGCACCCAGCGGGAGGCGCTGATCCCGGTGGTCAGGGCCGCGCTGCGCGGTCTGGGCCACGAGGCCACCGACGAGCGGCTGGAACAGACCGTGCGCGCGATGCTCGCGGTACGGGACGGCATGACCAGCCAGGAAGTCCTGGAACCGGACAACGGCGAGCTGCCCCGGCTGCACGAAAAACTCATGGCGGCGACGATCGAGATGCTGGAACAGTAGACATCGGCCGCACCGAACTCCCCGGCCGCCCCCGAGGACGCAGTCCGCATGGTGCCCCTCCCCGAACCGCCCGCCCGGGCGGAGCCGTGCCGCGATCTGAGGTCAGTCCGGCCCTGGCCGACGACGAGGTCAACGCGCTCTTCGCCGCCGCCCGGCCCGGCCGTCGCGCGACCTCTTTCGGGCCGGTGCACGCCCGCAGCCTGCTGTGGGTCGCGGCCCGGCGCGACGATGTGCTCATCGGGTACGTCGATGTCGCCGGGGGCGGCGGGCTCCACGCTTTTCTGCTCAACCCCACCGTGCGCCCCGATGAGCGCTGCCGCCCGGCCCGGCCGTCTTCTCGTACGGACGGCGGTGGACGGGGCGCGCGAGCGGGGCGCGGTGGCCGCAGGTGGACTACGAGGCCCGGCTCGCGCCGTTCTGCGCGAGCTGCGGCTTCGGGCCGACGGCGGCCGGGTTGATGGCTCTCGGCCGGGAGCCCGCCGGGTGAACCGGCTCTGATCCTGGCCGCCGTCGTGCCGTATCACCGGGTCAGAGCTTGGACAGCTCGTCCACCAGATCGTCCAGCCCCAGCGAGCCCTGGGACAGGGCCGCCATGTGCCAGGCCTTCGCGTCGAACGCGTCGCCGTGTGCCGCGCGGGCGTTCTCCCGGCCGAGCAGCCAGGCGCGTTCGCCCAGCTTGTAGCCGATGGCCTGGGCCGGCATCGACAGATAGCGGGTCAGCTCGCTGCGGACGAAGTCCGCCGGGCGGCCGCTGTGGTTGCCGAAGAACTCCTCGGCCAGCTCCGGCGTCCAGCGCTCGCCCGGGTGGAACGACGAGTCCGCCGGGATCTCCAGCTCCAGATGCATGCCGATGTCCACGATCACCCGGCAGGCGCGCATCATCTGCGCGTCCAGATAGCCGAGCCGGCGCTCCGCGTCCGGCAGGAAGCCCAGCTCGTCCATGAGCCGCTCCGCGTAGAGCGCCCAGCCCTCGGCGTTGGCGCTGACCTGGCCGACCGACGCCTGGTAGCGGGAGAGCTGATCGGCGACATGCGTCCACTGCGCGATCTGGAGGTGGTGGCCCGGGACGCCCTCGTGGTACCAGGTCGACACCAGGTCGTACACCGGGAAGCGGGTCTCGCCCATGGTCGGCAGCCAGGTGCGGCCGGGGCGGGAGAAGTCCTCGGAGGGGCCCGTGTAGTACGGGGCGGCGGCGCCGCCCGGCGGGGCGATCCGGGACTCCACCTTCCGTACCCGCTCGGCGAGTTCGAAGTGGGTGCCGTCCAGCGCCTCGATCGCCTCGTCCATCAGGGACTGGAGCCACTCGCGCACCTCGTCGACCCCCTCGATGTGCTTGCCGTGCACATCGAGGTGCGCGAGCGCCTCCCAAGGATCCGCGTGCGGCAGGATCTTCGCGGCCTCGGTGCGCATCTCGGCGAGCAGCCGGTGGTATTCGGACCAGCCGTACGCGTACGCCTCGTCCAGATCCAGATCGGTGCCGTTGAAATACCGCGCCCAGCGCGCGTAGCGCTCCCGGCCCACGGTGTCGGGCGCGCCCTCGACGGCGGGCGCGTACACGTCGCGCATCCAGTCGCGCAGCCCGGTGACCGCCTCGGTGGCGGCGCGGGAGGCACTGTCCAGTTCGGTACGGAGGGAGTCGGGGCCCGCGGCGGCGAACTCCTCGAACCAGCCCCGCTCCTCACCCGCCCACTCGGTCAGCTGCTCGATGAAGGTCGCGGTGGGGCGGGGGCCCGCGGGCAGCTTGCGCTCCAGGCCCAGGGCGAGCGAGGCGCGGAAACCGGCCAGAGCGCCGGGCACGGCGCGCAGCCGCTCGGCGATGGCCGCCCAGTCCTCGTCGGTCTCGGCCGGGGTCACGCTGAAGATGTCGCGCACCGCGTGCGCGGGCGAGTGGATGTTACTGACCGTACGCAGCCCCTCCTCGGCGTCGTGGACGGCGAGTTCGGCCGTGAGCCGCTCGCGCAGCAGCCTGCCGCAGCGGCGCTCGGCGTCGCTGTCGGCGCCGGGCCGGGTCTCCGCCTCGTCGAGCCGGGCGAGGGTCGCGCGGCCGAGATCGGCGAGGGCCTGCTGTCCGGCGGGGGAGAAGTCGGGGAGGCGGGAGGAGGATTCCGCCACGCCCAGATAGGTGCCGGTGATGGGGTCGAGTTGGATCAGCGCGTCGACGTAGGCGTCGGCGACCTGACGGGGCAGCGCACTGCCGGCTCTGTCTGACATGCGGCCATCCTCACCGACGGGTACCGCTGCCGTCACACCCATGTCGGCGCGGGGGACGCCGGGTTGGCTGATGAGAGCGGTGGCGCGGGCCGGGGAGGGGCCTGCACGGCCGTGGCGCGCGGGGCGGCGTGCCACGGCCGGGATTGGCCGGATCTAATCGGTACGTTCCCGGTGCGGTGCGGTGCGGTGCGGTGCGGTGCGGTGCGGTTTTGGGTCCGGTGCGGTCCGGTCCGGGGGTCTGGGCTTGGTACGGGATGACCTGGGCTTCCCGTACCGGCCTCGGCGCGGAGGGGTCAGCTTTCGGCGCGGCCGGGGCCGAAGGGGAGCGACGCCCCCACGGGACCCTGTTCCAGCCGGGCCGTGATGACGAGGGTGCCCTCGTCGATCTGGTAGTCCAGCGGCAGCCCGAGGTCCCGCATGGTGGCGACCATGCCCGTGTTGGATGCCTGGGTGACCGCGTACACGCTGCCGCAGCGGGCCTCGACGGCGAGCGCGACCAGCCGGCCCAGCAGCTCGGAGCCGATACCGCGCCGCTGCCAGCCGTCCTCGACGATCAGCGCGACCTCGGTCTCGTCACCGTCCCAGAGGAGATGCCCGAGCGCGATCAGCCGGCCGGAGGAGGTCTGGACGGCGAGGGTGCGTCCGAAGCGGGGGCTGAGCAGATGGGTCAGATAGCGGTCGGCGTCATCGACCGGGCCGTGGTAGCGCAGCCCGAGGGTCCGCTCCGAGCAACGGCCGTGCATGGCGAGGGCGGCGTCGAGGTCGTCGCCGTCGGCGCGGCGGACGGTGATCTCCTCGCCCTCGGGGAGGGTCAGTACGTCCTGGCTGCGCGGGATACGCGGACCGAGCCGGGCGTCCAGCTCGACCAGGGCGCGGGCGCGGGCGAACTCGGTGGGGGTGAAGGGGAGATAGGGGCGCTCGACGCTGATGCTGCCGCCGTTCGGGTCGCGCAGCCGCATCTCCGTACCGTCGAGCACGCCCTCGACGGGCGCGCCCTCCCCGGCGGACCGGCCGGTGACCGATACGGCGGGGCGCGAGCGGATTGTGCAACGGCCCAGCAACTGGCGCAGCGCAAGCGGGAGTTCGGCGGCGTCCAGGGCGGTACGGGTGGCGAGGCCCAGCACCCGGGTCGGCGTGTCCACCAGGTCGTGCGCGTCGGCGCGCTCGATCCAGGTGCTGCTGCCGCCCGCCGCCGCGACCTCACGGGTGAGGTCCTTGGCCTGGAGCGTGGCGGGGGCGCGGAGCAGGAACTCGTCGACCGTGCCGTCCGCCAGCGGATGGGTCTGGAGGGTGAGGATGTCCACGCGGTGTGCCGCGAAGGCGACGCACAGCGCGGCCAGACTCCCCGGCTCGTCCCGGACGGTGGTGCGCATCCGCCAGATGACCGTGTCCCCGGGGTCCGCGCTGTCCCGGGTGTCCGGCCCCGTGGCCGGGGCGGCGGCCACGGGGCCGCCGCCGGGGGCCGGTGGGGCGTGTCCGTGCCTCCGCGCCCACCAGGTGTGGAACACGGTTGTGGCGATCAGGGCGACGGCCGAGCCGACCAGCAGGACCGCCCCGTCGGGTCCGTGCGCGATCATGTTCGCCAGGGCGTCGGCGACGGCCACGGCGGTGAACAGGGCGGCCAGCTCGACAAGGTCCCGCCGCCAGTGGTGCGGACGGCGGGCGCTCTTCGCGGGAGTCACATGGGTCATGACCTCACTCTGACGGAATGGTGTTGCGTGATCACGAACGGTTTGTGACTGATGGGTTAAGGATAGTTTTGTTCGATTTTAAGCCACTTTCGATCAGATTTGGCGTGGAATGTTCGCCGCGTCAGCGCAACCTGCCCAGCACCCGTCGTCCCCGGCATCCGTCGTGCCCCACAGCCGTCGGCGCAACGCGACCAGAGGCCGTCGGCGCAACGCCGCCGGCAGCCGAACGGCCTGCGCCACCGCCCGTGATGTACCGCCGCGCCCGGCCGGCTCCGGCAGGCCGGATATCTCCCCGGTCGCGCCACAGCGCTCCGCGCGGTCGGCGGCCACCGCCGGCGGCTCCCCGAGCCCGGCCCGGACGGCCGTCGACCGGCCCCCCCGTCGGCAGCAGGGCGGGCAGCGCCGCGCTCGGCACCGACCGGACCGTGGCGTACGCGCCGGTCGCCGCCGCCGTACGGACCGAGTCGGCCGGCCGGTCGACCTTGACCTCGTCCGACACCACCGGCCCGGCCGGCTCCTCGCCCACCACCGGCCCGGCCGGCTCCCCGCGCGCCGCCGGCACCAACAGCGCGTCCACGGACGCCAGCCGGTCCTGCGGATGCCGGGCCCCGAGGCCGTACGCCAGCGCCCGGCGCGGCGAAGGGCCCGCGGGCCCGCCGCTCTCGGCGAGCGGTGGCAGCCACCACGCCCCGCCCCGCTCGTCGTGCACCGCGCAGTCCGCCACCTCGTGCAGCAGCCACTCCACGAGGATCTCCCGGTCCCCGGGCAGCACCCCCAGCCGGTCGCCGTTGTGGTCGCCCTCCCCGTGGTAGCACTGCGGTCCGGGCCGCTCCGGCGGCAACGGCGTGGACAGGCGGCGGGCAGGCTCCTTCTCGCGATCGGCCGCGACGAGCGCCCATGGCGCCGAGCCGGGGCTGCGATCGCTTGGGCGCTGTGCGAGGCGTAGTTCGTGGAGTTCGACGGAGCCCCCGCCGTGCTGTTCCTGAGCGGCGGAGCGCCGGATGCCGTTCTCCAGCTGGAGCTGAGGGACGGGACGGGTTGAATAGGTCCATCTCATCCGTAACCCTGACCAGCTCGGTGGAGTCGCCCCGTTCGCCCACTCTCTGTAGTGGTGAATGACCGTGTGGTGGGCGTTTGGTGCCTTCGTTGGTCTTGACCAACACGAAGAGTCGTCCTATCGTCACTTATTAGTGCAGGAACCTTTCATAAACAAGGCAGGCAAGAGCCGCCGGTCGTCCGGCGATTGCGGAGGAGCAGGGTGGGGACCACGCAGCTGGAAACGGTGCCGGAGCCCAAGTACTGGCATCTGAAGACGGTGCTCACCGAAGCGATAGACACCGACTTCGCGGTGGGGGAGATCCTGCCCAACGAGCGTGAGCTGGCAGCCCGGTTCGGGGTCGCCCGCGCCACCCTCCGGCAGGCGCTCGAACAACTGGAGCTGGAGGGCAGGCTCCAGCGCCGCCGGGGCGTTGGCACGACCGTCGCTCCGCCGCGCGTGAGCGTGGATGTCTCCACGCCCTGCCTCGAATGGCCCGGCGCGGAGCAGGAGGTCTGGCAGCCCCTCGACTCCGTCCTCGCGCCCCCGCCCGCCGCGGTGGCCCGGCTGCTGGAGACGGAAGCGGGCGAGGCGGCGCACACGGTCCGCCGGATCCGGGTCGCCCAGGGCCAGTCCGTCGCCGCCGAGCTGATCTACATACCGCCCTCGTCGGTGCCCGAGCTGTCGGCCGTCGACGCCCGTGGCGTCCTGCGGGAGTTGCGGCGGCTCACCCTCGACAGCCAGGACCGCTCGGTGGAGCTGGGCTCGGCGCGCGCGGACGACGCCAAGGAGCTGGACCGGCTCCCGGGCGCCCCGGTCCTGGTGGTGACGACGCGTTACGCGGCGGCGGGCCGGATCGCCGCCGTCGCGGTGGCCACCTACCGCGCCGACACCTGCCGGCTCACCTTCGGCGAGTCCGGCGACCCGTCCGCCGACACCCCGCCGAGGGAGCGCCCCGCGTCCTGAACACCCCTGGCGCCAGAGGCACATGAGACACATGAGGTACGAGGGATACGCGAGGTGCGAGGGGTACGAGGGGTACGGTGACGGCCCGCCGTCACCGCCCGGCGGCGGGCCGTCACCGTACCGCCGCCTCCACCTCCACCGCGAAGAGCTGCTCCTCCACCCGGTCGAGAGCCAGTCGCAGCGCGCCGGTCGCCACCGCCGCCTCGCCGAGCCGGGAGAGCACCACCCTCGGCGGACGCAGACAGAACCGGGTCAGCTCCCGGCGCAGCGGGTCGAGGACCCCGGCCAGGCCCGCCGCCCAGCCGCCGATCACCACCAGCTCCGGATCCAGCGCCAGCACCAGCGCCGCCACATCGTGCACCAGGCGCTCGACGAACCGCTCGACGGCCTCCCGCGCGCGGACGTCACCCTGGCCCGCCCGGTCGAAGACCGCCGTCATGGCGCGCTGGTCGAGCGGCTGGAGCGGCTTGTCCGTCGTCGACAGCAGCTGCTCCGGGGGCGCCCCGCGCCCCAGCAGATGCAGCGCGCCGATCTCGCCCGCCGCCCCGCCGAAACCGCGGTGCAGCCGCCCCCGGATCAGCGCGCCCGCGCCGGGGCTGAGCCCCGCCAGGACGAAGACGACGTCGTCGGACTCGGTGGCGGCGCCCTGCCAGTGCTCGGCGACCGCCGCCGCGTTGGCGTCGTTCTCCACCAGCACCGGACAGTCGAACGAGCGCCGCAGCCGCTTCCCCAGCCGTAACCCCGTCCACTCGGGCAGCGCGGTCCCCAGCCGTACGGTCCCGTCCGCCTCCACGATCCCGGGGGTGCCGACACCGACCGCGCGCAACGAGCCACGGGCCACCCCCGCCTCCTCCAGGACATCGGCGACGACCAGCCAGAACCGCTCCAGCCGCTCGTCCGCGTCGGCGGTCTGCGCGACCTCCCGCGAACCGGCGGCCAGCACCTTGCCGTCCAGCCCCGACAGCAGCGCGGTCACCCGGTGCGGCCCGATCTCGATGCCCAGCAGATGCCCGGCCTCCGCCCGGAACCTGAACCGCCGCGCGGGGCGCCCCTGTTTACGGGTCTCGCCCTCCTCCGGCGCGCACTCCGCGACCAGATCCACCTCGATCAGCCCCTCCACGACCCCCTCGACCGTGGGCCGGGACAGGCCGGCGAGCCGGGCCAGATCCGTGAGCGTGAGCGGCGGCGAGTCCCGCAGGACCCGCAGGACCACCGAGGAGTTGATCCGCCGTAACAGCGAAGGGTCCCCGCCGGTCAGCCGTCCCACGTAGGTCCCCCCGGATCGTGCGTATGTGTGCCGGATGCTACTGGGTGCCAGGCGTCCCCGTGAGAGCCGGGCGGATCCCGGAAGGAGACGGGCGGCGACGCATCCCCGCTGTATGCCCCGAAGACCACACGAAACAGACGTACCGTCGATCAACCCTGCCCGAAAGGGCATTGAACGGAGGTACGCCCTTGACGGCGCACGTGCCCGGGGCGGCCCGGAGGGCTTCGCCGGCCCTCAGAGCTCGGCGCGCAGCCGGGCGTACTCGTCCGCCATCGTCCGCGCCGTCCAGTGCGCGTTCAGGCCGCTGGGGTTGGGCAGTGCCCACACCCGGGCGTCGCCGATCGTCCTTTCCTGGGGGCCGATTCGGGCCTTTCGCTCGCCGAAGGCCGTGCGGTACGCCGTGATGCCGACCACCGCCAGCCAGGCCGGCCGCAGCAGCTCCACCTTCGCGGTGAGCAGCCTGCCGCCCTCGCGGAACTCCTCGTCGTCCAGTTCGTCGGCGCGCGCCGTGGCCCGCGCCACGACGTTGGTGATGCCCAGGCCGTACGTGAGCAACTCGCCCTGCTCGGCGGGGCGCAGCTGTCGTGGGGTGAAGCCGGAGAGGTGCAGCACGGGCCAGAAGCGGTTCCCCGGGCGGGCGAAGTGGTGGCCGGTGGCGGCGGACATCAGACTGGGGTTGATTCCGCAGAACAGCACGCGCAGACCGCTCGCGGCCACGTCGGGGATGACGTGGCCGCGAGCGGCGGCGAGTTCCTCGGGGGTCATCCGGGGATCAGAGGATCGAGCCCGGGGTGTAGCCCGCGGCGGCGGGGTGCTGCTTCACGATCGCGTCGACCCGGGCCAGTACGGTCGCGATCTGGTCGGCCGCCGCGCCCGTGAAGGAGAGCTTGTCCGCCATCAGCGCGTCCAGCTGGGCGCGGTCCAGCGGCATCCGCTCGTCGGCGGCCAGCCGGTCGAGCAACTCGTTGCGCTCGGCGCCCTGCTCGCGCATCGCGAGGGCCGAGGCGACCGCGTGCTCCTTGATGACCTCGTGCGCCGCCTCCCGGCCCACCCCCGCCCGTACCGCGCCCATCAGCACCTTGGTCGTGGCGAGGAACGGCAGGTAGCGGTCCAGCTCGCGCGCCACGACCGCGGGGAACGCGCCGAACTCGTCGAGGACTGTCAGGAAGGTCTCCAGCAGCCCGTCCAGCGCGAAGAACGCGTCGGGGAGCGCCACCCGGCGGACCACCGAGCACGAGACGTCGCCCTCGTTCCACTGGTCGCCCGCCAGCTCGCCGGTCATCGACGCGTAGCCGCGCAGGATCACCATGAGGCCGTTGACCCGCTCGCAGGAGCGCGTGTTCATCTTGTGCGGCATGGCGGAGGAGCCGACCTGGCCGGGCTTGAAGCCCTCGGTCACCAGCTCGTGCCCGGCCATCAGCCGGATCGTCTTCGCGACCGAGGAGGGCGCGGCGGCGAGCTGGACGAGCGCGGTCACCACGTCGTAGTCCAGCGACCGCGGATACACCTGGCCGACGGAGGTGAACGCCTGGGCGAAGCCCAGATGGCCCGCGACCCGGTTCTCCAGCTCGGCCAGTTTCGCGGTGTCCCCGCCGAGCAGGTCCAGCATGTCCTGGGCGGTGCCGACCGGGCCCTTGATCCCGCGCAGCGGGTAGCGGCCGAGCAGATCCTCCAGCCGTCCGTACGCCACGAGCTGCTCGTCGGCGGCGGTCGCGAACCGCTTGCCGAGCGTGGTGGCCTGCGCGGCGACATTGTGGGAGCGGCCCGCCATGACCAGCTCGCCGTACTCCCCGGCCAGCTTCCCGAGCCGGGCCAGCACCGCGACCGTGCGGTCGCGCACCAGCTCCAGCGAGAGCCGGATCTGGAGCTGCTCGACGTTCTCGGTCAGATCGCGCGAGGTCATGCCCTTGTGCACCTGCTCATGACCGGCGAGGGCGTTGAACTCCTCGATCCGGGCCTTCACATCGTGCCGGGTGACCTTCTCGCGCTCGGCGATCGACGCCAGGTCGACCTGGTCGAGGACGCGCTCGTAATCGGCGAGCGCCGTCTCGGGCACCTCGATCCCGAGGTCCTTCTGCGCCCGGAGCACGGCGAGCCACAGCTTGCGCTCCAGTCGCACCTTCTGCTCGGGGGACCAGAGGGCGGCGAGTTCCGCCGAGGCGTAGCGGCCGGCGAGGACATTGGGGATACGGGGCTTCTCAGTCACGTGAGGGGAGTCTACTGGCGGTTCACGCAGCCGGGCTACGCCCGTTTCCTCGTACGTTCCTCCAAGGGTGCCCCGTGGCGCGCCCCACGCCGCCGTCCTACGAGGTCTCGTACGGCAGCAGTTCCGGGCGCTTCGCGGGCCGTCCGTCCCCGGAGGAACGCCCCGTCGCCCGGCGTACGACCCAGGGCCCCAGATGCCGGCGCGCGAACCGGAGGTCGTCCAGCCGCCGGGCCGGCCAGCGCGCGGGCACGGCGGGCGCCGGCTCCGCGCGCCAGTCCTCCTCCGGGGCGAGCCCCAGCGCCTGCCACACCGCCTCGGCGACCCGGCGGTGCCCCTCGGCGGTCAGATGCAGCCGGTCCGCGTCCCACATCCGCCGATCGCCGAGCACGGGCGCCCCGTACAGGTCGACCACCAGCGCGCCATGGCGCGCGGCCAGTTCGTCGACGTACCGGAACAGCTCCTCCATCCGGGGCCGGAAGCGCTCCATCACCGGGCCGTCACGGCCGGGGCTGCGCATCAGCACCAGCCGGTCACAGGCCGGCGCGAGCCGCTCCACCGCCTCCTCGAACAGCCCGCGCACCCTGCCCATGTCGACCTTGGGCCGCAGTGTGTCGTTGAGCCCGCCGACCAGCGTGATCACATCGGGCCGCATCGCGGCGGCCACACCGGCCTGCTCCTCGACGATCTGGCCGATGAGCTTGCCGCGCACGGCGAGATTCGCGTACCGGAAGCCGGGGGTACGGGCGGCCAGGCGCGCGGCGAGCAGATCGGCCCAGCCGCGGTAGGAACCGTCGGGAAGGAGGTCCGACATGCCCTCGGTGAAGGAGTCACCGACCGCGACGAAACTGGTGTATTCGGCATTCATCTCCATGGCGGAGCCGATCGTACCGCGCGGTACGGCATGCCCCGCGCGGCGGTTACGGGGACGGCCCACGTGGTGGTAACGGGACGGCCCACGCGGCGGTACGGGACCGCCTACGCGTGCCGTCCCACCAGCTCGCGCAGCACGTCCTCCATCGTCACCAGCCCCTCCAGCCGGCCCTCCTCGTCCAGGACGGCGGCCAGATGCGTACGGCCGCGGCGCATCGCGGTCAGTACGTCGTCCATCGGCGTCCCGGCCCGCACCCGCGCGATCGTCCGCATCCCGGAGACCGGGAACGGTACCTCGCGGCCCGGCGCGTCCAGGGCGTCCTTCACATGGAGGTAGCCCAGGATCCGGCGCGCCGGGTCCACCACCGGGAAGCGCGAGAAACCCGACTCGGCCGACAGCCGCTCCAGCCCCTCCGGGGTGATCCCGAGCCCGGTGGACACCACCCGTTCCAGCGGCAGCACCACATCGCGCACCGGACGGCGCCCCAGCTCCAGGGCGTCGTGCAGCCGCGCCGCCGCGCGGTCGTCGAGCAGCCCCGCGTGGCCCGCGTCCGTGACCAGCCGGGCCAGCTCGTCGTCGGAGAACGTGGCGGATACCTCGTCCTTCGTCTCGACCCGGAGCAGCCGCAGCAGCGTGTTGGCGAAGGCGTTCACCGTGAAGATCACCGGACGCAGCGCGCGGGCCACGGCCACCAGCGGCGGCCCGAACCGCAGCGCGGTACGGACCGGACCGGCCAGCGCCACGTTCTTCGGCACCATCTCGCCCAGCAGCATGTGCAGATACGTCGCCACGGCCAGCGCGATCACGAAGGAGATCGGATGCACCAGCCCGCGCGCCACCCCCACGGCGTCGAACAGCGGCTCCAGCAGATGCGCGAGCGCCGGCTCGGCGACGATCCCCAGCACCAGCGTGCACAGGGTGATACCCAGCTGCGCCGCCGCCAGCAGCGCCGACACATGCTCAAGCCCCCAGAGCACACTGCGCGCCCGCCGGTCGCCCGCCTCGGCCTCCGGCTCGATCTGGCTGCGGCGCACCGAGATCAGCGCGAACTCCGCCGCCACGAAGAACGCGTTGACGACCAGGGTCAGCAACGCCACGAACAGCTGGACCGCGATGATCATCCGGCCTCCCCCCGGTCCGGGGAACCGGTGGGCCCGGTGGGCGCCCGCAGCAGCAGCCGCGCCGCCCGCCGGCCCGTGGCGTCCACGACCTCCAGCTCCCACCCGGCCAGGGTGATCCGGTCGCCCTCGACGGGGATCCGGCCCAGCCGCGCGGCGACCAGCCCGGCGAGCGTCTCGTACGGCCCCTCGGGCATCCGCACCCCCGCCGCCAGCAGCTGATCGGCGCGCGCGGCGCCGTCCGCCGACCACAGCGCCCGGCCCGCCGCGTCCGTCCCCACGGGGGCGAGATCGGACATCTCGTGCGGATCGTGCTCGTCCCGTACCTCGCCGACGACCTCCTCGACGATGTCCTCCAGCGTCACCACCCCCGCCGTACCGCCGTACTCGTCGATCACGACGGCCATCGTGGACCGGCCGGACAGCCGGTCCAGCAGCACGTCCACCATCAGGGACTCCGGCACCAGCAGTGGTTCGCGCAGCAGCGAGGCCACCGGATACCGGAGCCGCTCCGCGGCGGGCAGCGCCAGGACGTCCTTGATGTGCACGACACCGACGACCGAGTCGAGACCGCCCCGGTACACGGGGAAGCGCGACAGCCCGGAGGCGCGGGTGGCGTTGGCGACGTCCTGGGCCGTCGCCCGTACGTCGAGGGCCATCACCTGCACCCGGGGCGTCATCACGTTCTCCGCCGTCAGCTCCGACAGGCTCAGCGTGCGGACGAACAGCTCGGCGGTGTCCGCCTCCAGCGCGCCCTCCTTCGCCGAGTGGCGTGCCAGCGCGACCAGCTCCTGCGGACCGCGCGCGGACGCCAGCTCCTCGGTGGGCTCCAGCCCGAGACCGCGGACGATCCGGTTCGCCGTGCTGTTGAGATGGCCGATGAACGGGCGGAAGGCCGCGGTGAACCACCGCTGGGGCGTCGCCACCACCTTGGCCACGGCCAGCGGTGACGAGATCGCCCAGTTCTTCGGCACCAGCTCGCCCACCACCATCAGTACGACGGTCGACAGCGCCGTACCGATCACCAGCGCCACCGAGGACGCCACGGAGGGCGAGAGCCCCAGCGCCTCCACCGGGCCACGGATCAGCTTCCCGATGGACGGCTCGGAGAGCATGCCCACGACCAGATTGGTCACGGTGATCCCGAGCTGTGCCCCCGAGAGCTGGAACGTCAGACTCCGTACCGCCTTCAGAGCGCTCGGGGCACCCCGTTCCCCGCGCTCGACCGCCCGCTCCAGCTCGCCCCGCTCGACGGTGGTCAGGGAGAACTCCGCCGCGACGAAGACACCGCACACGAGCGACAGCAATACCGCCACGACGAGCAGCAGCACCTCGGTCATCGGCTCACCTCGGGTCCCATGATCGGGCATCCGGGGCGGGACCGCGCGGCATCGGCCGGCGCCGCGTCGTGTTCAGCGCCCCGCCGCGCCCGTACGCAAGGACTTCACCCAGCGCCGCCAGTGGTCCTCGCGGTGGTACCCGGCCGAGGCCCAGGTGTGGCGCGCCTGCTCGTTGGCCTCCAGGACCATGGCGTCGACCCGGCGCCCGCCCAGCGCGGCGAACCGCTGCTCCGCCGCTTCCATCAGGGCCGAGGCGATGCCCCGGCGACGGTGGTCCGGATGGACGGCCAGCCGGTAGGCGGAGCACCGCCAGCCGTCGAAACCGGCGATGACGGTGCCCACCGGACGGCCGTCCCGCTCCGCGAGCAGCAGGGCGCCGGGGTCCCGGGAGAGGAGCAGGGTCATCCCCTCGCGGTCGTCGCTGATGCTCGTGCCTTCCGCGGCTTCGCGCCAGAACCGCAGCACGGCGTCGATGTCGGAGGGCTCGGCACAGCGGATGGGGAGATCGCTCATGAGGACGAGCCAAACAGATCGGCGGCGTCTTCGGCCAACGGTTTTCCGGCCGGCACCGGCGAAGGGCCGAGGAGTACGGCACCGGCGAACGGCATCCGCGAACCCGCTCACCCCAGCGCCGCCACCTCCCACCGCCCGCCCAGCGACGGCGCGGTCCAGCCCGGCGCCCGCTCCCGGAACACCCCCGGCGCCAGCGCGCCCGCGCCCTCGGGGACCGCGCCCAGCAGGGGCGCGCCCGCCGCCTCCGGAAGGTCCGCCAGATTGCAGCGGGCGGCCAGGTCCGGCGCGGTGGGCCAGCTGCCGATCACCACGCCGAGGAGCGCCAGCGACCGGGCGCGCAGGGCCTCGGCGGTGAGCGCGGTCGCGTTGAGGGTGCCGAGTCCGGCGGGGGCCACCACCAGGACCGGCGCCGCCAGCAGCCGCGCGGCGTCCGCGAGGGTGGCACCGGTGTCGTCGAACCGTACGAGCAGCCCGCCCGCTCCCTCGACCAGCACCAGATCGTGTTCGGCGGCCAGCTTCCCGGCGGCGTCCGCGATCTCCTCGGGTCCCACCGGCGCGGCCCCGGCCCGCCGCGCCGCCGTCGCGGGCGCCAACGGGTCGGGGAACCGGGCGAGTTCGACGGCGGTCACCGGACCGGCCAGCCGCGCGGCTTCCGCCGCGTCCCCGGGCTCGCCGGGGGCCAGCCCGGTCTGGGCGGGTTTGAGCACGGCGACGCTGCGGCCCCCGGCCAGCGCCGTCGCGGCGAGCGCCGCCGTGACGACGGTCTTGCCGATCTCCGTACCGGTGCCCGTGACCACGATGACCGGCATCTCAGCCCTCCCTCGACGCGGCGACGACCGCGCGGCAGATGGCGGCGAGATCGTCGTCGCCCGTCACATACGGTGGCATCGTGTAGACGAGGTCGCGGAACGGCCGCAGCCAGACGCCCTCGCGCACCGCCGCCGCGGTCGCGGCCGCCATGTCCACCTCGTGGTCGAGCTGGACGACGCCGATGGCGCCCAGGACCCGGACCTCCCGTACCCCCGGCAGACCGGCGGCCTCGGCGAGCCCCCGGGACAGGCCACCGGATATCCGCTCGATCTCCCGCGCCCAGTCCTGGTCGAGCAGCAGGTCGATCGAGGCGCAGGCGACCGCGGCGGCCAGCGGATTGCCCATGAAGGTCGGCCCGTGCGCGAGGACGGGGACCTCGCCCCGGGAGATGCCGTCCGCGACCCGCGAGGTGCACAGCGTCGCCGCCATACTGAGATAACCGCCGGTCAGGGCCTTGCCGATACACATCACATCGGGCGCCACCGCCGCGTGCTCCGCCGCGAACAGGGTGCCCGTACGGCCGAAGCCGGTGGCGATCTCGTCGAAGATCAGCAGGACGCCGTACGCGTCGCACGCCTCGCGCAGGACCCGCAGATACGCGGGGGAGTGGAAGCGCATGCCGCCCGCGCCCTGGACCACCGGCTCGACCACGACCGCCGCGAGTTCGTCGGCGTGCCGGGCTATCAGGGCGCGCAGCCCGTCCGCGTACGTCTCCTCGTACGCGACCGGCGGCGCGTCCGCGAAGATCTGGCGCGGCAGCACCCCCGACCACAGGTCGTGCATCCCGCCGTCCGGGTCGCACACCGACATCGGCTGCCAGGTGTCGCCGTGGTAGCCGCCGCGCCAGGTCAGCAGCCGCTGCTTGGCGGGGCGGCCGACCGAGCGCCAGTACTGGAGGCACATCTTGACCGCGACCTCGACGGAGACCGAGCCCGAGTCGGAGAGGAAGACATGGCGCAGCGGCTCGGGGGTGATCTCGACGAGCCGGGCCGCGAGCCGTACGGCGGGCTCATGGGTGAGCCCGCCGAACATCACATGGCTCATCCGGCCGAGCTGGTCGGTCGCCGCCTCGTTGAGCACCGGGTGGTTGTAGCCGTGGACCGCCGACCACCAGGACGACATGCCGTCGATCAACTCGCGGTGTCCGTGGGCGGGTTCGGCCAGCCGCAGCCGTACCCCGGACGCGGACTCGACGACCAGCGGTTCGGCGCGGCCCGGCATGGGCCCGTACGGATGCCAGACATGGGCCCGGTCCAGGGCCAGCAGTCCGGCGGTGGCCCGCTCAGGCATTGGGGGCGAGATCGGTGCCGGCGCCGCGCCGGCGTACGGAGACCAGGTCCGTACGGGGGGAGGGAAGCTCGGCGGCGACGGGCTCGGCCGGTGCGGATTCGGCCGGTACGGGCTCCGCGTCGGCGCAGCCACCGCCGCCTCCGCACCCGCCGGCCCGGTGCTCGGGCAGCGTCGTGGTGTCCGCGCCCTCCACCTCGAAACCGGCGTCCGCGATCATGTCCAGGTCGGCCCGGCCCTCCTGGCCCTCGCTGGTGAGGTAGTCGCCGAGGAAGATCGAGTTGACCAGGTGGAGGGCGAGCGGCTGCATCGAGCGCAGATGCACCTCACGGCCGCCCGCGAGCCTGACCTCGATGTCCGGGCAGACGAACCGCGTCATCGCGAGGATCCGCAGACAGCGCTGCGGGGTGAGGTTCCACTCCTTGGCGAGCGGTGTGCCCTCGAACGGGATCAGGAAGTTGACCGGCACCGAGTCCGGGTCCAGCTCGCGCAGCGAGAAGACCACGTCGACCAGGTCCGCGTCGCTCTCGCCCATGCCCGCGATCAGCCCCGAGCAGGCGGAGAGCCCGGCGGCCTGCGCCTGACGCACGGTGTCGACGCGGTCGTCGTAGGTGTGGGTGGTGGTGATGGCGCCGTAGGTCGCCTCGGAGGTGTTGAGATTGTGGTTGTACGCGTCGGCGCCCGCGGCCCGCAACCGCTCCGCCTGCCCGTTCGAGAGCAGCCCGAGACAGGCGCAGACCTCGACGCCCTCGTTCTCCTCCTTGATCGCCTCGATGGTCCGCGAGACCCGGTCGACGTCCCGGTCCGTCGGCCCCCGGCCGCTCGCGACCAGACAGACCCGCTTCGCCCCGCCCGCCACTCCGGCGGCGGCGGCCTTCGACGCCTCGTCGGGCTTCAGCCAGGTGTACTTGAGGATCCCTGCCGTGGAACCGAGCCGCTGCGAGCAGTACGAGCAGTCCTCGGGGCACAGGCCCGACTTCAGATTGACCAGATAGTTCAGCTTCACCCGCCGCCCGAACCACTGACGGCGCACCTTCCCGGCAGCGGCCACCACGTCGAGCAACTCGTCGTCGGAGGTCGCCAGCACGGCGAGCGCTTCTTCGCGGGTCGGCAGCTCACGCCGCAGACCCTTTTCCACCAGTGTGCTCAGCAGGTCCATGCTGCCGATCCTGACTCACGGGGGACCCCGGGGCAAAGGAGGAACCCCACAAGACCGCTCGATCGAGGTGTGTGCATGGCCACACTTCGACCGGGCTGGTCCACGGTTAAGGTCTGTGCGCTGCCTACAAAACCAAAGGACCGGGCCCATGGAGCAGGATCCCCCCGACCCGACTTCTCCCGACGGGTTTTCCCCCAACAGGGCTTCCGCCAAAGGGACTTCTGGCAACGGGACTTCTCCCGACCGGACCGCGCCCGGCTGGTCGCCCTTCGACTGGACCGACGAGGAGGTGCGCCACCGCGAGCGGTCCGGTCTGGTCCGTACGATCCGGCCGCGCCCGGCCGATTCCGGTCTGCTGGATCTGGCGGGCAACGACTATCTGGGCCTGACCCGGCATCCCGCCGTGACCGGCGCCGCGGCGGACGCGGCCCGCCGCTGGGGCGCGGGCGCCACCGGTTCCCGGCTGGTCACGGGCAGCACCGAGCTGCACGCGGAGCTGGAGCGCGAACTCGCCGCGTTCTGCGGCTTCGAGGCGGCGCTCGTCCTGTCGTCCGGTTACGCGGCCAACCTCGCGGCCCTCACCGCGCTCACGGCCCGGGGCTCGCTGCTGGTGTCCGACGCGGGCAACCACGCCTCGATCGTGGACGGTTGCCGGCTCTCCCGGGCCGAGACCGTCGTCGTACCGCACGCGGATCCGGACGCCGTCGCCAAGGCCCTCGACGCGCACGCCGGGCGGCGGGCGCTGGTGGTGAGCGACGCGGTGTTCTCGGTGGACGGCGACGCGGCGCCGCTGGCGCAGCTGGCCGGGGTCTGCCGTCCCCGGGGCGCGGCGCTCCTCGTCGACGACGCGCACGGCCTCGGGGTGCTCGGCGCGGGCGGCCGGGGCACGCTCGACGCGGCCGGGCTCGCGGGGGCGCCCGGGGTGGTGGCCACGCTCACCCTCTCCAAGGCCCTGGGCAGCCAGGGCGGCGCGATCCTCGGCCCGGCGCGGGTCATCGGCCATCTGGCCAACACCGCGCGGACGTTCATCTTCGACACCGGGCTGGCCCCGGCCGCCGTGGGCGGCGCGCTGGCGGCGTTGCGGCTGCTGCGCGGGGAGCCCGCGCGGGCTCTGCGGGCGCGGGAGGTCGCCGCCGCGCTGCACCGGCTGCTGACCGGGGCGGGGCTGACCGCCGTACGGCCGGACGCCGCCGTGGTCTCCGTACAGGCGCCGTCGCCGGAGGCGGCCGTGCGCTGGGCGGCGGACTGCCGGGCGGCGGGGCTGGCCGTGGGGTGCTTCCGGCCGCCGTCGGTGCCGGACGGGATCTCCCGGATCCGGCTGACCGCGCGTGCCGATCTGACGGATGACCAGATCGGCACGGCGGTACGTACGGTGGTGGCGGCCGCCCCACGGTGAGCCGGGGCGGTGGGGCGGCAGCGGCCGGGGTGGTCCGGCCGCCGGTCGCTCCCGTACTCCGGTGGCGGCCCGCGCCGTCTGCACCGGGCCCGCGTCGACGGACCGCTGGAATATGCCATGGACCGCCGGAATATGCCGCATGGCCGGATCCTCATCTCCGGATTTCTCCGTCACGCTTGTCCCCCCCGGGCGTCGCGGCGGAGAAGATGTCTTTCCGGCGGCCAAATACGGTCTCGCGTTGCAGAGTTCACCGCTTCGAGCGACAGATATATGCAGATCTCGATGGATCGGGCTGTGCCCGGCGCGATCGGTGGCAGTGTGTCGCGAAGCACAGTCCGAGCCGGCCGCGCAGTCATCCGCTCTCTGTCGGAGTGCGGTCCGGTGGGAAAGGGACGGCATCGTCATGGCAGACCATCAGGAAGCATCCATCACCCTGCCGAGCGATCCCGCGTCGGTACCGACGGCGCGAAGATATGTCGCGGACCTCCTGGCCGAGTGGGGGCTGCCCGGCGAGGCGGACATGGCGGACACGGTCCGGCTCATCGTCTCCGAGCTGGTCACCAACGCCGTCCAGCACACCTTCGGCCGGTCTCCCACCTTCACGGTGGAGGTCCGGCTGGAGCGCGAGGAACTGCTGCGGCTGGGGGTGACCGACAGCCATCCGCGGTGGCCGCAGCGGCTGCCGGCGGCCGTCCAGCAGGACAACGGCCGGGGGATGGTCATCATCCGCTCGCTGACCGCCGAACACGGCGGGCGGCTGGCCATCACACCGACGCCGGAGGGCGGCAAGACGGTGTGGATCACACTGCCCTGGAGGGCGCCGACGGCTCCGGTCCGGAGCTGAGTTCATCCGTACGTACGGGGTACGGGCCCGAGGCCCCGTCAGAAGCCCCGGAGGCGGCAGGGAGCGGCCGGCCCGGCCCGGCCTGCATCCCCGCCTGGTCCCACGGTGTAGCGCGCTTTCACTCGGACGTACCCTCGGCACCCGCCCGCTCCGGGCCTACGGGCGGGGCGCGGTCGCTACTTCACCCGTCCGTACCAGACGCTCTTCGACCAGATCTTCTCCAGCCGCACCAGGGATCCGGTCTTCGGCGAGTGCCAGATCTTGCCCGCGCCGGCGTAGATGCCGACGTGGTAGACGTTGCTGCCCGAGTGGAAGAACACCAGGTCTCCCTTGCGTCGTTGGGACGACGAGACATGCTTCGTCTTGTTGTACTGCTGCTGGGCCGTGCGGGGGAGCTTCTTACCCGCTTTCTTGAACGAGTACACCGTCAGCCCCGAGCAGTCGAAGCGGGACGGTCCCGTGGCTCCGTACTTGTACGGTGAGCCCTTCTTCGACGCGGCGACCTTCAGCGCCTTCACCCCGTGCGTAGCGGCTTCGGCCTCCGACGCGGCGCCAGGCACCAGCATCGTGCTGCCTATCGCGGCGAGCGTGAGGACCGATACGGCTCCGGTCCGGGACAGCAAAGACGGGACATATGTCTGCGCAGACATGCGCAACCCTTCGTCAGCCGCCTGTGAAGGATGACCTGTCGGGTTCGGGCTGGCGAAGTTGCCCGGCCATGAGGTCCTGTCACAGACCCCGTGGCTTCACCCCAAGGGACGATCACCGTCACGTGTCATCCCGTACTGCTTGGGTCCTCCACTCCTGCCGATCCACTCCTGTCGACTCAGTCATCCGGATACAGCGGCAGGACTCGGCGTCCGTCCGGACCGCCCCGCCGTGGGTGGCGGGGGCTTGTCGTCCCAGGGATCTTGACATCAGCCGGCCGTGGATTTCCGACTGAAACGACGATATGTGAACTTACTCACGGCTGGCCCGTATGAGTGGCGAGCGGGATTTTCATACCGGTTCACGGGGGCGGGGTGAGGGCCGTACCTGCGGGGAATTCGAGGCGCGCCATACGGGTTCGGGCGCTCCGCGCAACTCGACTCCCCGTGTCTGTCCAGCGAGTTCATCCACCGATCGGGTGAGGCGTTCCCGTACGGACGCGTCCATTCGAGAGCGCCTCGCTGCCTCAAGTCCGTTCCTCGGGAGGCATGGTGACCCTCCCAGCACGCCTCTCGCCGTCGAGCACCCGGAGCGCGCGGGCCAGCGTCGCCGAGTGCAGTTCGGTCTCGCCCCGGGAGTGCATCGCCGTCAGGGCGGCGCGGAGCGCGAGCGCCTGGGCGGGCAGCGCCTGCGCGGCCCGCAGCGCGTCATAGGTGTCCGTGCCCCTGGCCGGATTGATACGGCCCAGCAGGTCGACGATCCGAAGATAGGTGTCGACAACGTCACACTCGGCGCGGGTCAGCGCGGGCAGCGGTGGCAGCTCCGGAATCATCGGCCCCTCACCGCCCGCCGGATGCCCCGCGGCTCCGGATCACATGGTCGACCAGCCCGAACGCCTGCGCCCCGGCCGCGTCGAAGACCGTGTCCCGCTCGATGGCCCCGGCGATCCGCTCCGGGCTCCGCCCGGTGTGCCGCGTCAGCATCGACGCGACCAGCGAGCGCTGCCGCGGCAGCTCCTCCGCGTGGATCAGCAGATCGGACGGCTGTCCCTGTACGCCCCGGTCGAGAGCGGGCTGCCGGAGTACGACCCGGGCGCCGGGCAGCGCCATCCGCTTGCCCGGGGTGCCGCCCGCCAGCAGGACGGCGGCGGTGGAGACCGCCTGGCCGAGAACGGTCGTCTCCACGTCGCACATGACGAGCTGCATGGTGTCGTAGATCGCGGTCATGGCGTCGATCGGACCGCCGGGGGAGTTGATGTAGACCCGGATGTCCTGATCGGGCGCGGCGTATTCGAGATGGACGAACTGCGCGATCACATCGTTGGCCGTGGTCTCGTCCACGGCGGTGCCGAGAAAGATGATCCGGTCCTCGAAGAGCTTGGAGTACGGATCGAGACTCCGGGTCCCGTGGGACGTCCGCTCGGTGAATTCGGGCAGGACGTAGCGGGCCGAAGGACGGTTCATGGGCGTACCTCTCCTCATACGGGTGCGAGCTCCGCGCACGGTTCCGCCGCGAGCTCTGTGCGCTCCGTAAAAAATGTACAGGACGTACAGACTTAGAATGGTGGTCATGGCGTACGAGATTCCGGTGACGCAAGCCCGGGCAGAGCTGGCCGAACTGATCAACCGCGTGGTCTACGGCGGTGAACGAGTGGTCGTGACCCGGCACGGCAAACCCCTGGTCGCCCTGGTCTCCGCCGCCGACCTGGAACGGCTCGAAGCGGACCGGGAGCCGGCCGAGGAGCGGGTGATCAGCACGGTCTCGGGGGCGGCGGGGCCGGTGACGTCCGCGGCGGGCGAACGGCGGAGGTTCGGGATCGCGGCCGAGCACCTGCCCCCGGGGCATCCGCCCGACGGGCGCGTACGGCGCGAGTGAGCGCGGCCCCCGGGGATCGCGCCCCGGCCGCTCCGTATACGACCCGCCCCCCGGCCACCGGGCGGACCTTTCCCTGTGGAGCGGGACAAGGCGCCCCCATATTCAAAGGCGCAGTTAACGTCCCGGAAAAACTTCCGTCCTAACGTGCGACGCCAGTGCGTGTCCCGGTGGGGCCGCGGTCACGGATGCCCGACCGTTGGTTCGGCGTTCCGCCGATGCCGGCCGGGCGCGCACCCGCGCCCGGTCGCCATCGGGCCGTGGGATGTTCCGGAGACGAGAGGTGGAAGTGTGCAACTGACCCCGCACGAACAGGAGCGCCTGCTCATCCATGTGGCCGCGGATGTGGCGGCCAGGCGCAGGGCGCGGGGGCTGAGGCTCAATCACCCCGAGGCCATCGCGCTGATCACCTCGCACCTCCTCGAAGGCGCCAGGGACGGCCGTACCGTCGCCGAACTCATGGCCTCGGGACGGCGGGTCCTCGGCCGGGACGAGGTCATGGAGGGCATCCCGGAGATGATCCACGACGTGCAGGTCGAGGCCACCTTCCCGGACGGCACCAAGCTCGTCACCGTCCATGACCCGATCGTCTGACAGGGAGCGGGCCACGATGATTCCCGGAGAGATCCTGTACGCCGAGGAGCCGGTCCCCCTCAACGAGGGGCGCCCGGTGACCCGGCTGACCGCGCTCAACACCGCCGACCGGCCCATCCAGGTCGGCTCCCACTACCACTTCGCCGAGGTCAACCCCGGGCTGGAGTTCGACCGTGCCGCCGCCCGGGGCCGGCGGCTGCACATCGCCGCCGGCACCTCCGTACGCTTCGAGCCCGGCATCCCCGTCGACATCGCACTCGTCCCCCTCGCCGGTCTGCGCGTCGTCCCGGGCCTGCGGGGAGAGACCGGAGGAGCCCTCGATGACTGAACTGTCCCGCGCCCGGTACGCCGACCTCTTCGGCCCCACCACCGGCGACCGGATCCGGCTCGCCGACACCGCGCTGCTCGTCGAGATCGAGGAGGACCGCTCCGGCGGGCCCGGACGCGCCGGGGACGAGGCGGTGTTCGGCGGCGGCAAGGTGATCCGCGAGTCGATGGGCCAGGCCCGTACGACCAGGGCGGAGGGCGCGCCCGACACCGTGATCACCGGTGTGGTGATCATCGACCACTGGGGCATCGTCAAGGCCGACCTCGGCATCCGGGACGGCCGGATCGCCGCGATCGGCAAGGCCGGCAACCCCGACACGATGGACGGCGTCCACCCCGCGCTGGTCATCGGCCCCGAGACCGAGATCATCGCGGGCAACGGGAAGATCGTCACCGCCGGCGCGGTCGACGCGCATGTGCACTTCATCTCGCCGACCATCATCGACCAGGCGCTCTCGGCCGGGATCACCACGATCGTCGGCGGTGGTACGGGACCGGCCGAGGGGACCAAGGCCACCACCGTCACCCCCGGCTCCTGGCATCTCGCCCGGATGTTCGAGGCGTTGGAGACCTTCCCCGTCAACATCGGTCTGCTCGGCAAGGGCAACACGATGTCGCGCGAGGCGATGTACGCCCAACTCCGGGGCGGAGCACTGGGATTCAAGATTCACGAGGACTGGGGCGCCACCCCCGCCGTCATCGACGCCTGCCTCGGTGTCTGTGACGAGACCGGTGCCCAGCTCGCCATTCACACCGACACACTGAACGAGGCGGGCTTCGTCGGTGACACCCTCGCCGCCGTCGCCGGGCGCACCCTGCACGCGTATCACACCGAAGGCGCGGGCGGCGGGCACGCTCCGGACATCATCACCGTCGTCTCGGAGCCGTATGTACTGCCCAGCTCCACCAACCCGACCCGGCCGCACACCGTCAACACCATCGAGGAACACCTCGACATGCTGATGGTGTGCCACCACCTCAACCCGTCGGTGCCCGAGGACCTCGCCTTCGCGGAGTCCCGGATCCGGCCCTCCACGATCGCGGCCGAGGACATCCTGCACGACCTCGGGGCCATCTCCATCATCTCCTCGGACTCCCAGGCCATGGGGCGCGTCGGCGAGGTGATCATGCGGACCTGGCAGACCGCGCACGTGATGAAGAAGCGCCGGGGCGCACTGCCCGGCGACGGCCACGCCGACAACCACCGCGTCCGCCGTTATGTCGCCAAGTACACCATCAACCCGGCGGTCGCCCAGGGCCTCGACCAGGAGATCGGCTCCGTCGAACCCGGCAAGCTCGCCGATCTGGTGCTCTGGGACCCGGCGTTCTTCGGGGTGAAACCCCAACTCGTCATCAAGGGCGGGCAGATCGCGTACGCGCAGATGGGCGACGCCAACGCCTCCATCCCCACGCCCCAGCCGGTCATGCCCCGGCCGATGTTCGGCGCGCTCGGCAGGGCCGCCGCGTCCGGCTCGTTCAACTTCGTGACACGGACGGCGCTCGACGACGGGCTGCCCGAACGCCTCGGGCTGGCGAAGAAGTTCGTCCCGATCACCTCCACCCGCCGGATCACCAAGGCGGACATGCGGGAGAACGACGCGCTGCCCCGGGTCGAGGTCGACGCCGACACCTTCACCGTGACCATCGACGGCGAACCGGTCGAGCCCGCGCCCGCCGTCGAACTCCCGCTGGCCCAGCGCTACTTCCTCTTCTGATGAGCGGATTCCGAGAGGAGGAGCGGACTGTGCCGAGCGGTACGGGCCGGGCGGCCCTGCTCGTCCTCGCCGACGGCCGGTTCCCGGCCGGCGGCCACGCGCACTCGGGCGGCGCCGAACCGGCCGTCCGGGCCGGCCGGATCCGCGACGCCGGGGAGCTGGCCGCCTTCTGCCGGGGCCGGCTGCACACCACCGGGCTCACCGCGGCGGCGCTGGCCGCCGCGGCGGCCCGGGGGCTGGACCCGCTGGAACTCGACGCGGCGGCCGACGCCCGTACCGCGTCGCCCGCGCTGCGCGCCACCGCCCGCAAGCTCGGCCGGCAGCTGATGCGGGCCGCGCGGGCCACCTGGCCCAGCGCGGAGCTGGCCGCGCTCGCCGCGGCCCGGCCGCGCGGCGCCCACCAGCCGGTGGTGCTCGGCCTCACCGCGCGCTCGGCGGGCCTGACCCCCGGGGACGCCGCGCACTGCGTGGTGTACGAGACGGTCAGCGGCCCGGCGACCGCCGCCGTCCGGCTGCTCAGCCTCGACCCCTTCGAGGCCACCGCCGTCCTCGCCCGCCTCGCGCCCGAGATGGACGCCGTCGCGCAGCGCGCCGCCGATGCGGCCGGGCGGGCGGCGCACGAGGGGACCGACGCGCTGCCCGCCGCCTCCGCCCCGCTGCTCGACATCATGGCCGAGACGCACGCCGCCTGGCCGGTACGGCTGTTCGCCTCGTAACACCGCTTTTCCCCCGGGCGCTCCCGCCCTCCCGCACCGACAGGAGCCGCACCCATGCATCTCGACCACAGCCACGAAGGGCCCGCCGCCGTCAGCGCCGATGCCGTACGCCCCGACGGCAGACGGCGTGCCCTGCGGATCGGCCTGGGCGGTCCGGTCGGCTCCGGCAAGACCGCGACCGTCGCCGCGCTCTGCGCCACCCTGCGCGACCGGCTCTCCCTCGCCGTCGTCACCAACGACATCTACACCCGCGAGGACGCCGAATTCCTGCTCCGGCACGCCGTCCTGCCGCCCGAGCGGATCCAGGCCGTCGAGACCGGGGCCTGTCCGCACACCGCGATCCGCGACGACATCTCCGCCAACCTCGAAGCCGTCGAGGACCTGGAGGACGCCGTGGGGCCGCTCGACCTGATCCTCGTCGAGTCGGGCGGCGACAACCTCACCGCCACCTTCTCCAAGGGGCTGGTCGACGCCCAGATCTTCGTCATCGACGTGGCGGGCGGCGACGACATCCCGCGCAAGGGCGGCCCCGGGGTCACCACCGCCGACCTGCTCGTGATCAACAAGACGGACCTCGCGCCGTACGTCGGCTCCGACCTCGGCCGGATGGCCCGCGACGCCAAGGAGCAGCGCGGCGAACTCCCCGTCGTGCTGACCTCCTTGAAGGGCGAGGGCGGAGTGGAGCCGGTCACCTCCTGGGTGCTGGCCCGGCTCGCCGACTGGACCGCATGAGCGTCCACGCCACCGCCCGGATCGTCGCCACCCCCGCCGGACTCCCGGTCCTGGCGGGCGAGGGCCCCCTCGCGCTGCGCCGTACCCGGGCGGCCGGACCGGGCAGCCGGGTCACCGTCGTCGGCGCGATGAGCGCACCGCTCGGTGGCGACCGGCTCGCCATCGAGGCGACGGCAGAGGACGGGGCCACCCTGACCGTGGACGCCGCCGCCGCGACCGTCGCGCTGCCCGGCCGTATCCCGGAACCGTCCCACTACGACGTCCGCCTGACCGTCGGCGAGAACGCCACACTGAACTGGCTGCCCGAGCAGCTCATCTCGGCGTACGGCAGCGAGCTGCGCATGCGCACCCGCGTCGCACTCGCCGCCACCGCCCGGCTGGTGCTGCGCGAGGAACAGATCCTCGGCCGGTACGGCGAGGAGCCCGGCACCCTGCTCAGCCGGCTCACCGTCCACCGCGCGGGCCGCCAGCTCCTCGACCAGGAGCTGGGGTACGGGCCCGGCGCACCCGGTGGCTGGGACGGCGGGGCGGTTCTCGGCGGACACCGGTCCGTGGGACAACTGCTCTGCGTGGGAGCCGAGTTCGAGGAGAAGCCCGCGCGCGTGGAGCTGCTGGGCGACACCGCCGTACTCACTCCGCTCGCCGGAGCCGGGCTGCTGGTCACGGCGGTCGCCCCGGACGCGCTGCTGCTGCGGCGGGTGCTGGACGGAGTGCTGGAAAGGCTGTCATAAGCTCCTCGGGCAGAGGCCGCGGGGGAGCGGTGCCGCTGAGCGGTACCGAACTCTCCGGTTATGGGTTGGGCAAAGAAAGACCCGCCCGGCCTGTTCACCGGAGCCTCACAGCGACAAGGATCATGCGGGGTCCGACCGGACCCCCACATCGGACACATCGCCGTGCTGTCACAAGCGGCGCGGAAGCAAGGGGGGCTCAGATGAGACGTACCGCAGTGCTCGGCTCGGCCGGCACTCTGGTCGCGGGCGCGCTCATAGCGGGCGCGATAGCGGCTCCGGTCGCGAACGCCGACATCCGCACCGGGACCGACCGGGCCGCGCGCGGTGCGGCGGTCGCCGCCGAGCGGGCCGCGAAGCAGGGCATCGACTGGCAGGACTGCCCGGCGGACTGGGCGTTGGCCAAGCCCATCCAGTGCGGCTTCGTGACGGTCCCGCTCGACTACACCAAGCCGAACGGCAGGCAGATCGAGATAGCCGTGGACCGGATCGGCTCCACCGGCACCCCGGGCGAGCGCCAAGGCTCCCTGCTCTACAACCCGGGCGGCCCCGGCGGCTCCGGACTCTCCTTCCCGCGCCGGGTCGTCACCAAGAACGCGATCTGGGCCGACGCGGCCAAGGCGTACGACTTCGTGGGCTTCGACCCGCGCGGGGTCGGCCACTCGACGCCCATCTCCTGTATCGACCCGCAGGAGTTCGTCAAGGCCCCGAAGGCCGACCCGGTCCCCGACAGCGAGGCCGACAAGCGCGCCCAGCGCAAGCTGGCGGCCGCGTACGCGGACGGCTGCAAGAAGCGCAGCGGCTGGATGCTGCCGCACATGACCACCCCGAACACCGCCCGCGACCTGGATGTCGTCCGGGCCGCGCTCGGCGACCGGAAGCTCAACTTCGTGGGCGTCTCCTACGGCACCTACCTCGGCGCGGTCTACGCCACCCTCTTCCCGACGCATGTGCGGCGCATGGTCGTCGACAGTGTGGTCAACCCGTCGAAGAAGAAGATCTGGTACCAGGCCAACCTGGACCAGGACATCGCCTTCGAGACCCGCTTCCAGGACTGGATGAAGTGGGTCGCCGACAACGACGCGACGTTCCACATCGGGAACACCGTCGCCGCGGTCGAGAAGCAGTGGGACACCCTCCGCGCCACCGCCAAGAAGGCGCCGCTGGGCGGGGTCGTCGGACCGTCCGAGCTGCTCGGTGTGTTCCAGAGCGCCCCGTACTACGACTCCTCGTGGGTGCCCACCGCCACCCTCTGGAGCAAGTACCTCGCGGGTGACCCCCAGCCGCTCATCGACGCCGGGTCCCCCGACCTCTCCGACCTCGCGGGCAACGCCAAGTCGGAGAACAGCAACGCGGTCTACACCGCCGTCGAGTGCGTCGACGCCAAGTGGCCGACCAGCTGGCAGCGCTGGGACCGGGACAGCACCCGGCTCCACCGCGACCACCCGTTCCTGACCTGGTCCAACACCTGGATGAACCTGCCCTGCGCCACCTGGGGCGTCAAGCAGCAGACCCCCGTCGAGGTGAAGACCGGCAAGGGCCTGCCGCCGGTGCTGATCGCCCAGTCCACCCGGGACGCGGCCACGCCGTACGAGGGCGCCGTCGAACTGCACAAGCGGCTCAAGGGCTCGCGGCTGATCACCGAGAAGGACGCCGGTTCGCACGGCATCACCAACCTGGCCAACCCGTGTATCAACGACCGGGTGAAGACCTACCTGCTGACCGGCGCGCTGGACAGCGCCGATGTGACCTGCGGCCCGCACGCCACACCCAAGCCGTAGGGTCGGCAGAAGTTACGGTACGGGGGGCGGCCGGAGTCAACGGCCGCCCCCTTCCCGCTGGTTGGGTCGAGGGGGCGGTCAGCCGGTGGCCCCGCCCCGGTCGTACCGCTCCAGCCAGGCGTCCTCCGCCGCGTACCCGAAGAGCGCGTCCGCGCCGTAACTCGCGACCATCTCGGGGAAGCTCTCCTCCCAACTCCGCCCGTGCAGCCGCCGGGTGAGATCCTCGACGGTCGCGGGCAGCGATTCGACGTATCCGGTGACCGGCCGATATCCCAACTCCCGCTCCGCCGCGGTCATGTCCAGGACGGCCGGGTGCTCGATCGCCCAGGGATGGTCCCCGATCCCCCCGTCCGGCGGCGCGCCGTCCACCAGCACCGTCTCGGTCTCCCGGCCCATCACCGCGTCGATCGCCGCCCCGATCTCCGCGACCGTCGGAGCCTGCGGATCCCCGGCATTGAGGACCCGTACGCCCGGCTTCCGGGCCGCCAGTCTGATCAGCTCGGCGAGGTTGGACACATGCACCGGATGGAACCTGCTGAGCCCGCCGAACGCCAGCACCCTCCGCCGCCGCCCGTCCACCAGCCGCTTCACGAAGTACAGTTCGCGCGGTGTACGGCTGTACGGGCCATGGACCGCGCCCGCCCGCAGCAGGGTCACCGGCGGCGCGCCCCCGCCCGCCGCCAGCAACTCCCGCTCCAGCAGGGCCTTTCGCCGGGCGTAGGTCGTGTCGCCGGGCTCCACCGTCCGCTGGCTCTCCGGCAGCGGCACGGGATAGCGCGGCGCGCCGTCGGGTTCGCCCTGGGTGTCGGAACCACGGCCCCGGTCGTCCTCGTACACCGCCGCCGAGGAGATGACGACCGCCGATCCGATCCGGTCCGTGAGTCCGGCGAGCTGCCGGGCGTGCGACCGCTCGAAGGCGACCAGGTCCACCAGCACCTCGCACCCGTCGCCCACCACGGCGGCCAGCGCGGCGTCGTCCTCCCTGGCCAGCGGCGCCGCCCGCACCTCCGCGGGCCACCGCCCGTCCCGCCCGCCGCCCCGCGAGGCAGCGCACACCTCCCAGCCGTCCTCGGCGAGCGCCCGCACCGCGGCCCGCCCGATCTGCCCCGTGGCCCCGATCACCACTGCTCTTCCCTTGGTCATACAGGGGAAGTTAGAGGGACGGGGACGGCGCGCCCAGCGGTTTTCGCCGGTGGCGGATCCGCTCTCAGCGACGCGGCCGGGGGAACTTTCCCGGCCGGGCCCGCGTCCGTCCGGCCTTCGCCTCGGCCGCGTAGCGGTCCACGTACTCCTGCCCGGACAGCTCCAGGATCGCGTACATGATCTCGTCGGTGACCGCGCGGACCGCCGCCTTCTGGCCCTCCAGCCCGGCGTACCGCGACGATCGCCGCGCCCCGCGCCGCAACGTGTTCGAGCCCCTCGATCCGGGGCCGGAACACCAGCCGCAGCACCGGCCCCCGCAGGACGAATTTGAGCACGTAGGAGAACACGCGGAACGCTCCTCACTGGCCTGCCCGGCTCCAGGGACCCCGTTGTCCCAGGTGAACCGGCGTCCCGGTGGGTGCCAGCGCAAGCGCGGCCCGGCCCGCGGGCCCGGCCGCGACGGCCCGGGTCACCGCGAGAACCTCGGCAGCCAGCTCGCCCTGTACGCGGGGTGGCCCGCGTGTTCGGCGGCCAGCTGCCGGACGACGAACCCGAGCCCCACGGCGCGCCCCGACGCGAAGTCGTGCACGGGCCGGTCGGTGTCCAGGCCGGCCACCTCCGTGTACTCGTCGAGCAGCACCCGGCTGGTCTCGATCCGGCGGAGGACACGCGTCGGGTGCTGGTGCGCGATATGGCCGTCGTAGCCGAAGCCCTTCATCGTGAACGCGACCGCGCCCCCGGCGTCGTGGATCTCCCCCGGCAGGCCGGACGGGCACCGCCAGGTGTCCCCGCCCGCCGCTCGCGCGAGGCTCTCCTCCTCGTCGAGGCGGGCGCGTACGAAGGCCACGAGGGCGGCGTTCTGGTCTGTCATCAGGGGTGCGGTCCTTTGCGCGCTCACCGGCCGCCGGGAGCCGGTTTCCGTTCGTCGTGCTCAGGATGCCGTACGGCGACGGGGTGCCGCCTCCCCGGACCGGCCACGGGCACGGGGTACGCGGGCGCGGGGCCGGATAGGACCGGGCGGCGGACCGAGGAGACCGGGCGGTGTCAACGGCCCGCGCCGTTGCGGAACACCAGCAGGAAGCGCCAGAACAGCAGCCGGCGGACGGCGGCCCCGGGCAGCAGCGCGGCCGCTTCCCGCCGTACCTCGGCCAACGGCATGTACGGCTCCCGCACCGGCGCCCGGACAACTCCCCGCCGGGCGGCCCGGGTTCCGCGCGCCGTCTCCCGCGCGGCGACCACGAGCCGCGCGACGGTGTTCGCCGGGACGGCCGCCAGCTCCCACGCCAGGTCGACGGGTGTCCGCCGCGGGTAGCAGCCCAGCACGACCAGCACACCGCCGGGCGCCAGGGCGTCCCGCAGCCGTTCCACCGTGGCGAACGGCATGTGGTGGAGGCTGGCCAGACACGAGACGAAGTCGTAGTGCCCGCGCGGCAGTTCGGTCCGGGTGAGGTCCGCGTGCCAAAAGCGCGGTGGCGTACTCCCGGCGGATACGGCCATGGCGCGGGCCGCCGCGATCGCCTCCCGGGCCGGATCGACCGCGTCGACCTCGATCCCGCGCTCCGCCAGCAGCCGCGCGAAGCGGCCCGTCCCGCAGCCCACGTCCAGCGCCGTCCGGCAGTCCGGGGGGAGGTGGCGCAGCAGGAGCCGGTGGTAGTGGTCGTTGTGGTCGAAGGACATGACGGGACCCTGCCACACACCGGGCCGCCGCACCCTCCGCCCCTGCTCAGGGCGGGGGACCGGCCGGGAGCGCCGATACGGAACGTCTCGCTCCGGTGCAAGGGCAACCCTATCGGGGCGTCGCGGATGCCGACTCCCCCCGGGGCGGCCGGGCTGGCTATCCTCCGAGCAGCGGAACCGTCGTCCGACGGTTCCCAGGACGGGACTCCAGGCCGCCTCCGGCCGGACTCCCCGGTGCGGGGACGGGCGGTGTGAAGATGCGGCAGGACCTCACGCGACGGCGCCATGTCGACTTCGGCCATGTCTCCAGCGCCTTCTGTCGCGATTCCGCCTGACGGTACGCGCGGTTCCCCCGTACTCCCCGTCGGCCCCGTGAACCATCCGGGCCCGGCGTGTCCCCGTGGCCGCCATGGCCCGGTGTCCGCGCGTACCGCCCGCCCCGGATCCCTCGGCTGACAGCCCGGCCCCGCCCTGTCGCACCGCCCTGTCACGCGGTGCCGTCACCGCACGCCGGCCGCAGCCTTCCCGGCACCCCCTCACCCCCCGGGCACCGACGACGCCGCCCGAGCGCCCGCACCTGTCCGGCCGTACCGCGCCGATCGGAGAATCCGTATGCCCCTTTCCTCCCCCGCGCATGTGATCACCAGCGACGCCGAGGCGATCGAGACCGCCGCCGCGCTGGGCGCCTCGTTCGCCCATGGCTCCGTCGCACGGGACGCCGGGCGGATCCTGCCCCACGCCGAGCTGGACGAGCTGTCCGGCTCGGGGCTGCTGGGCATCACCGTGCCCCGCGCGTACGGTGGCGCCGAGGTGAGCGCCCGTACGCTCGGCGAGGTGGTCCGGCTGCTGTCGGCGGGCGACTCCAGCATCGGCCAGATCCCGCAGAACCACTTCTTCTTCGTCGAGGTCCTCAAGGAGAACGGCACCCCCGAGCAGCGGGAGTTCTTCGCCGCCGAGCTGCTCGCCGGCAAGCGCTTCGGCAACGCCCTCGCCGAGAAGGGCGCCACCCACGCCCTGGAGTTCGCCACCCGCCTGGTGCCCCACCCCGACGGCGGCTACCTGCTGACCGGCACCAAGAACTACGCCACCGGCGCCCTCTTCGCCCACTGGATCCCGGTGTTCGCCCGCGGCGAGGAGGACAGGATCACGGCCGCCTTCCTGCCGCGCGACGCGCCGGGGCTCACGGTCGTCGACGACTGGGACGGCATCGGCCAGCGCACCACCGCCAGCGGCACGGTGCTCCTGGACGGTGTACGGGTGGCGGCGGACCGGGTCGTACCGCACCACCTCACCTTCGAGCGGCCCGAGGTCTTCGGCGCCTTCGGCCAGTTCATCCACGCGGCCGTGGACACCGGGATCGCCCGTGCCGCGCTGGAGGAGGGCGGCGAGCTGGTCCGTACCCTCGCCAGACCCTGGGGCGAGGCCGGCGTCGAGCGGGCGAACGACGAGCCCGACGTGATCCAGAAGTACGGCGAACTGGCCCTCCTGGTCCGCTCCGCCGAGGCCCTGCTCGCCCACGCGGGCGACGCCGTCGACGCGGCCCGCGCCCGGCCGGGCGACCCGTCGGCCGCCGCCGAGGCGTCGCTCGCCGTCGCCGCCGCCCGCGCCCAGGCGGACACCGCCGCGCTCACCGTCGCCGGCGAGGTCTTCGCCCTCATCGGCGCCCGGTCGGCGCTGCGCTCCCAGGGCCTCGACCGGCACTGGCGCAACGCCCGTACCCACACCCTCCACGACCCGCGCCGCTGGAAGGTGCGGCACCTCGGCAACCACGCGCTCAACGGCGTCACCCCGCCCGCCAACGGCATCGTGTAAGGACACCCCACCCATGACCACATCCGTTCACCCCGGCCACGACCGCTGGGTGGCGACCGCCAGGACCGTCGCCGCCGGCCTGGCCGAGGACGCCGTCGCCCGCGACCGGGCCAACCTGCCGCCCTTCGACGAGATCGCCCGCCTCCGCGAGGCCGGGCTCCTCACCCTGCTGATCCCCGCCGACCGGGGCGGCGCGGGCGCCGACTGGCGTACCGCCTACGCCGTGATCCGCGAGATCGCCGCCGGGGACGGCTCCATCGGCCAGCTCCTCGGCTACCACTACCTGCTGTCCTGGAACGTCCGCTTCTTCGGGGACGCGGCACACACCGAACGGCTGGAGCGCGCCGCCGCCGAGGGGCGATGGCTGTGGGGCGGCGCCTTCAACCCCCGCGACCCCGATGTCCTGCTCACCCCGGACGGCGACGGCTTCCTGCTCGAAGGGCGCAAGAGCTTCGCCACCGGAGCCCGGGTCGCCGACCGGCTGGTCGTCGGCGCCACCCGCGCGGACACCGGCGAGCCGCTCGTCGTCCTCGTGGACCCCGGCCACCCCGGCGTCGTACGCCACGACGACTGGGACAGCTTCGGCCAGCGGCTCTCCGCCAGCGGCAGTATCGAGTTCCACGCCGTGCCGGTCGCCGCCGACGCCGTCATCGGCTCGCTCTCCCAGGAGGAGGGCGCGCTCTCCCCGTTCGCCACCCTGGTCACCCCGACCATCCAGCTGATCTTCGTCCACTTCTATCTGGGCATCGCCGAAGGGGCGCTGGCCGCCGCCCGCGACTACACCAGGACCACCACCCGGCCCTGGGCGCTCTCCGACGTCGAGGCGGCCGTCCAGGACCCGTACACCCTTGCGGCCTACGGCGAGCTGACCGTCGCCGCCCGCGCCACCGCCGCGCTGGCCGACGTGGCCGCCGCGGCCGTCCAGCGCGGACTGGACCTCGGCCCCGCCCTGACCGAGGAGGAACGCGGCGAGATCGCCGTCACCGTCGCCACCGCCAAGGTCTCCGCCACCCGCTCCGCCCTGGACGTCACCAGCCGGATCCTCGAACTCACCGGAGCCCGCTCCACCGCCTCGCACCTGGGCTTCGACCGCTTCTGGCGCAACGCGCGCGTCCACACCCTGCACGACCCGGTCGCCTACAAGCTCCGCGAGGTCGGCGACCACTTCCTCAACGGCGCCCACCCGCCCTTCACCCTCTACACCTGATCCGCGCCCACCACCGCCGTACCCGATCCCCGGAGAGTCCCGACATGTCCCCGCTTTCCCGCAGACAACTCCTTCGCGCGACCACCGGCGCCGCCGCCCTGGCTGCCGCCGGGCCGCTCCTGACCGCCTGCGGCTCCTCCGAGGGATCCGCGCTCGACCCCACCGCCAAGCCCGACCTGGAGGGCGTCACCCTCAAGATCCTGGCCAACCAGCCCAACGCCCTGTCGTTCCAGTACCTCAGCGAGCCCTTCCGCCAGGCGACCGGTGCCAAGATCGACGTCACCCCGGTGCCGTACGACAAACTCACCGCCAAGGCCGTCCTCGATGTCCAGTCGGGCGCGGGCCAGTTCGATGTCTTCATGTACTGGTACGCGGCCGTCGGCACCCTCGCCCAGGGCGGCGTCATCGAGGACCTCACCGCGTACATCAAGGCGCACAAGGACATCGAGGAGTCCGACTTCCTGCCCTCGCTCTACGACACCTACACGCGCTACGACGGGAAGCGCTGGGGACTGCCGTACGACGGCGACACGCACATCCTCTTCTACAACACCGAGATCTTCGAACGCCACAAGGTCGAACCGCCCACCACCTGGGACGACTACAACGAGATCGCCAAGAAGATCACCCAGGACGCCGGAGGAAAGTACTACGGCGCCATCATCGAGGCCCAGCAGGTGCCGGTGATCCTCGGCTGCGCCTTCGCCAACCGTCTCGCCGGATACGGCGGCACCTTCCTCGACAAGGGGGCCTCCGGCGTCCCCACCCTGGACACCCCCGAGGCGCTCGCCGCCGCCCAGGCGCTCTTCGACGGCGCGCCCTACGCCCTGCCGACCCCGCTCCAGGTCGGCTTCGACCAGGCGACGCCCGCCTTCCTCGACGGCAAGGGCGCCATGCTCGACTTCTGGACGGACTTCGCCAAGCGAGCCGAGGACCCCCAGCAGTCCAAGATCGTGGGCAAGTGGGGCGTGACGACCCTGCCGGTCGGCGGCGACAACACCAAGCCCCGCACCTCGCTGGACGCGGGCTTCGGCCTCGCCGTCTCCACCGCCTCCAAGAAGAAGGAGGCCGCCGCCGCGTTCATCGCGTGGGCCACCGCCGCGCGGCAGAACCTGCTGGTGCTCGGCAAGCCCGACGCGGGAGCCGACCCGATCCGTACCAGCACCCTGAACGCGCCGGGCTTCCGGAAGGCGTCGCCCGCGTCGTACGACGTCGTACGCACCGGGCTCGCCGGTGACCCGCTGCCCTGGCCGACCGTGCCCAAGGCGCCCCAGCTCCTCCAGACCCTCGTGGACGAACTGGCGCTCGGCCTCCAGGGCAAGCAGACGGCGAAGCGGTCGCTGGAGAACACCCAGCGGTCCTGGACCGCGGCCCTCAAGGAGACCGGGTGAAAGCCGCCCCCCACGGGCGGGGGCCCTCCCGGGTCCCCGCCCTGCTCGCCGCGCCGTCGGTCGCCTTCCTGCTGGTCTTCGCCGCGTACCCGCTCGTCTACCTGGTGGGCCTGGCCTTCACCAGCTCCACCCTGGCCAGACCGCTCCAGCGCTGGACCGGATTCGACAACTTCCGTGCCGCGCTGGAGAGCCAGTCCTTCGGCGGTTCGCTGTGGCGCTCCGCTCTCTTCGCCCTGCTCACCTCCGCCGTCCAACTGGTGCTGGGGGTCGCGCTCGCCCTGCTGCTGCGGGCGCGGGCCCGGGGACTCGGCGGCCTCGGCGCGCTGCTGCTGCTCCCGCTGATCACCCCGCCCGTCATGGTCGGGGTGGCCTGGAAGCTGCTGCTCGCCCCGGTCGGCGGCGCCCTCAACGGCGCGCTGCACCTGGCCGGGCTGAGCGGTGTCAACCCGCTGGGCAGCTCCACGGGCGCGTTCACCACCCTGGTGCTGATCGACAGCTGGCAGTGGACCCCGTTCGTGGCGATCCTGGTGTACGCGGCGCTCCTCGGCGTCCCCGAGGAGCTGCGCGAGGCCGCGACCGTCGACGGCGCGAGCCGCTGGCGGACCGTCCGCTCGGTGGTCCTGCCCTTCATCGAACCGACCCTGCTGTCCGTGCTGGTGCTCAAGCTGGTGATCGGCTTCAAGGTGTTCGACATCGTGTACGTCGTGACTTCGGGCGGCCCCGGCTTCGCCACCACGACCAGCACCTTCGACATCCAGCGCACCGCCCTGCAGAACTTCGACGTCGGCACCGCCGCCGCCGAGACGATCCTCTTCTCCCTGCTCATCGGGGTGGTCACCACCCTGGTCACCCTGCGCGGGCGACGGACCGAGGAGGCAGCCGTATGAGTACGGCCCAACCGATCCGCCGCACCGATCGCGCCGCCCCCACCGGCCCCGCCGCGCCGGGCCGCCGCCGCTCCCGGGCCCTCACCGCGCTGCTGGCCGTCGTCGTCGCCGTACTGGCCCTGCCGATCGCGTACGTCGTCTCGCTGTCCCTGCGCTCGCGCGACGACGTCCTCAACGGCGGGCTGCTGCCCTCCGCCCTCTTCTGGCGGAACTGGCCGGACGCCTTCCACGCCATCGACCTGGGCCGCTACATCGCCAACTCCTGGATCGTGGCGTCCGGTTCGGTCGTCCTGACCCTGCTGATCGCGCTGCCGGGCGCCTACTACACCGCCCGCGCCGGACGCCGGGGCAAGCGGCTCGCCTCACTCGTGCTGGCCGCCTACTGCGCGCCGCCCGTCGTCGCGATCCTGCCGCTGTTCTTCCTGCTGCGGAACCTGGAGCTGAACAACACCCTCACCGGACTCGTGCTGGTGGACGGGCTGGCCAATGTGCCGGTGGCGATCTGGCTGCTCGACGGATTCGTCCGCCGGGTCCCGCGCGAGATCGAGGAGGCCGCCTGGCTCGACGGGCTCGGCAGCTGGGCCTCACTGCGCCGGATCGTCCTGCCGCTGGTGGCGCCCGGCCTGGTCGCGGCGGCGCTGATCTGCTTCTTCCTCAGCTACAACGAGTTCCTGTTCGCACTCAGTTTCGCGCAGGACAACTCCTCCCAGACCCTGCCGGTCGCCCTCTCCCTCTTCCAGGGCGACAAGAACGTCGAGTTCGGCCAGCAGGCCGTCGTCTCGCTGATCGGCATCGCCCCCGTGTACGTCCTCGCCGTCGTCGCCCAGCGCCGGCTGGTGGCCGGCCTCTCCTCCGGAGCAGTCAAATGACCCAGACCCCGCCCGACCCCCGGGGACCTGCCCGGCGCATCCACCTCAACGCCTTCGACATGGCCTGCGTGGGCCACCAGTCGCCCGGACTCTGGCGCCACCCGGACGACCAGGCACACCGCTACACCGATCTGGAGTACTGGACCGGACTGGCCAGGCTGCTCGAACGCGGGCGCTTCGACGCGCTGTTCATCGCCGATGTGCTCGGGGTGTACGACGTCTACCAGGGATCCCGCGACGCAGCCGTCCGCCAGGGCGCGCAGATCCCGCTCTCCGACCCGCTGCCCGCCGTGTCCGCGATGGCCGCCGTCACCGAACACCTCGGCTTCGGGGTCACCGTGTCCCTGACGTACGAGCAGCCGTACAAACTGGCCCGCACCCTCACCACGCTGGACCATCTCACCAAGGGCCGGGTCGCCTGGAACGTCGTCACCTCCTATCTGGAGAGCGCCGCCCGCAACCTCGGCCTCCCCGAACAGCTGCGCCACGACGACCGGTACGCGGTCGCCGAGGAGTTCCTGGAGGTCTGCTACAAGCTCTGGGAGTACTCCTGGGACGACGACGCGGTGGTCCGCGACCCCGAGCGCGGGCTCTACACCGACCCGTCCCGGATCCGCGACATCGCCCACAAGGGCGCCCACTTCGAGGTGCCCGGGGTCTTCCTCAGCGAACCCTCCCCGCAGCGCACCCCGGTGGTCTTCCAGGCCGGGGCCTCCCCGCGCGGACGCGCCTTCGCGGCCCGGCACGGCGAAGGCGTCTTCATCAACGCCGTCACCCCCGCCGCCACCCGCCGGGTCGTCGACGACATCCGGGCCAGGGCCGCCGAGCAGGGCCGGGACCCGGCCAGTGTCAAGATCTTCATCCTGCTCACCGCGATCACCGCGCCCACCGACGAGGAGGCACGGGCCAAACACGCCGACCTGCTCTCGTACGCCTCGTACGAGGGAGCGCTCGCGCTGTACGGCGGCTGGAGCGGGCTCGACCTCTCCGCGCTCGATCCGGACCAGCCGCTGGAGTACGTCGACACCGACGCCGTACGGTCCGCGCTGGAGATCTTCTCCACCGCCGACCCCACCCGCCGCTGGACCCCGGACCAGGTCGCCCAGTACCTCGGCATCGGAGGGATCGGACCGGTCGTCGTCGGCTCCCCGGCCACCGTCGCCGACGAACTCGAACGCTGGGTGGAGGAGGCCGACATCGACGGCTTCAACCTGGCGTACGCGACCACCCCCGGCACCTTCACCGACTTCGTCGACCTGGTGGTCCCCGAACTCCAGGCGCGCGGCCGGGTCCCGTACGCGTACGAGGGCGCCACCCTGCGCGAACGGCTGGGCGGCCCCGGTGACGCGAGGCCGCGCGAGGACCACCCGGCGGCCCACTACCGCAGGCTGCGGCAGGAGGCGGCCGGGCGCGGCGAGGCGGCCGGGTGACCCGTTCAGAGGCGGCCGGGTGACCCGTTTCACAGACGGGCACCCCCGGCCGGGGCGCATGGGCCGACGGATCGCGGGAAGGCGTTCACTACCCTCCGCGTGCCACCCCCCGCGTGTACAGCCCGATCGTCGCCCCGACCCCCGTAAGGGAGCTTGCCGTGCTGATGGCCCACCCCGTGACCCTGCGCAGACTGGTGGAGCGGTACGAAACACTCCGGGCGCTCCACGCCGAACAGGACTCCGCCGGAACACGGCGCAGGCTGGAGGACGTCACGTACACCCTCTGTGTCTCGACGGGCACCAGGACGGCCGACGAGGCCCTCCACACCGCCCGCCGGCAGATCGGCGGCGCCCCGGGAGGTCAGTGACCCTTCGAGGCCGCCAGTACGAGCGTGATCAGCCCCAGCACCACCCAGCCGAACCACAGCCAGCCGTTGCTGCCGAGCGCCGCCGTGTAGCCCGTCACCACGATCAGCGCACCGACGGTCGTGACACCCATGGTCTTGGTGGAATCGGACATCCGCGTCTCCTCCGGGCCGGGCCTCGAATCCCATCGTCGCCCCGGACCGGCGGTTTGGCTACCGGCCCCCGGTCCGGAGCGAGGCCAGATAGGCGTTGTACTCCGCCAGCTCCTTGTCCCCGTCCCGGTCGGCGGCCCGGTCGACGCGCCGCGCCTGGCGCTGGTCCGAGTGGTACCACTGGTAGACCAGCGCCACCAGCACCAGCACCGAGGGGATCTCGCTGAACGCCCAGGCGATCCCGCCCGCCATGTTCTGGTCCGCGAGCACGTCGATACCGAGCGAGGCCGGCGGGTCGCGGTACGCGTCGACCATGGGCTCGCTCGCCATCATCAGGGCGATCCCGAAGAAGGCGTGGAACGGCATCCCGGCGAACAGCTCCAGCATCCGCATCAGATACCCGGGACGCTTGGGCCCCGGGTCGACGCCCATGATCGGCCAGAAGAAGACCAGCCCGACCAGGAGGAAGTGCGTCATCATCGCGAGATGCCCGACCGTGGACCCCATCAGGGAGTCGAAGATCGGGGTGAAGTAGAGCCCGTACAGGCTCGCGATGAAGAGCGGGATCGTGAACGCGGGGTGCGTGACGATCTGTACGTACCGGCTGTGCAGCAGCGCCAGCAGCAGCTCGCGAGGGCCCTTGCGGCCCCGCTCGGCGGAGGTCGGCAGCGCGCGCAGGGCGAGTGTCACCGGAGCGCCGAGCAGCAGCAGGATGGGGGAGACCATGCTGATCACCATGTGCTGGACCATGTGCACGCTGAACATGACCATGCCGTAGTCGTTCAGCCCGGTGCACGTCACCAGTGCCACGGTCAGCACCCCGAGCGCGAACGCGACCACGCGCCCCGTCGGCCAGCTGTCACCGCGCCGGCGCAGCCGCGCCACGCCCCAGCCGTACAGCGCGAGCGCCGCCAGGCAGCCGAAGAGGAAGAAGAGATCCGGAGAGAACTCCAGCGCCCGTCCCAGTGTGAACGGCGGCAGATCCATGGTCGTGCCGTGCTCGCCGTGGTCCATCCGTGTGCTCCTGGTGCGCCCCGGGGGGACGCCTGTGACCCGTCCCCGCCCGACCGGCGATTCGCGCCGGTTGTCCGCACCAGACTAGCCAGGGCGCGTCACGCGGCTGAACCGAGGGGTTCCTACGGCGTCACGCCCGTACGAATGAGGAGGAAGCGGAGACGGAACAGAACCGCCCCCGGCCGCGACGGCGACCGGGGGCGGTTCTGGTGGAGCTCGAGGATCAGAGCACGCACTCCGCCTCGGCGTAGCGCTCGGCGGGCACCGTCTTGAGCGTCTGGACCGCCTCGCCCAGCGGCACCATCACGATGTCCGTACCGCGCAGCGCCGTCAGCATCCCGAACTCGCCGCGGTGCGCCGCCTCGACGGCGTGCCAGCCGAAGCGGGTCGCCAGGACCCTGTCGTACGCCGTGGGGGTGCCACCGCGCTGGACATGGCCGAGTATCACCGGCCTGGCCTCCTTGCCGAGGCGCTCCTCCAGCTCGGTGGAGAGCTGCCGGGCGACGCCCGCGAAGCGCTCGTGGCCGTAGATGTCCTTGCCGCCGACATCGAACTCCATGGAGCCCTCGCGCGGCTTCGCGCCCTCCGCCACCACCACGATCGCGAACCGCTTGCCCGCCGAGAAACGCCGCCCGACCAGCTCCGTCAGCTCGCCGATGTCGAAGGGCCGCTCCGGTACGACGATGGCGTGGGCGCCCGCCGCCATGCCGGAGTGCAGGGCGATCCAGCCGGTGTGCCGGCCCATGACCTCGACGATCAGCACCCGCTGGTGCGACTCGGCGGTGGTCTTCAGCCGGTCCAGGGCCTCGGTGGCCACACCGACGGCCGTGTCGAAGCCGAAGGTGACATCCGTCGAGGCGATGTCGTTGTCGATGGTCTTCGGTACACCGACGATCGGCAGCCCGGCCTCGGAGAGCAGGTGGGCGGCCTTGAGGGTGCCCTCACCGCCGATCGGGATGATCGCGTCGAGGCCCAGGTCGGCGACGTGGCCCCGGGCGCGCTCCACACCGTCGCGCAGATGCGCGGGCTGGACGCGGGACGAGCCCAGGATGGTCCCGCCCCGGGCCAGGATGCCGGCCACCGCGTCCAGGTCGAGCTTGCGGTAGTCACACTCCAGCAGGCCCTTCCAGCCGTCGTGGAAGCCGATCACCTCGTCGCCGTGGTCGACGACGGCACGGTGCACGACGGACCTGATCACGGCGTTGAGGCCGGGACAGTCGCCGCCTGAAGTGAGCACACCAATTCTCATAGCCCGGATTACCTTTGCAACGTGGGCCGACGGCCGGACACCGTTGTCCCGCCAGATCGCCGCCACCCTACCGGCGGGCAGTGGGGGGACCGAAACCCCGCGTCCGCCTGCTGGACACACCACAGGCAGCCGCGGGAGCTCATCGGACCACGTCAGAGCCGGTCAGGCGGGCTGGACAGCCGCCGCGACGCGTTCCGCGCGCAGCGCGTCGTACCACCGGTCGTCGGTCGGCGGCAGCGCGTTCACATCGAGGGCCAGCTTGAGCAGCAGGTCCGCGATCTGCGGGTTGCGGGCCATCACGGGGCCGTGCATGTACGTACCGAAGACGGTGCCGTTGTACGCGCCCTCCGTGCCGTCCCCCGTGCCGTTGCCCCGGCCGAGCCGGACCCGGGCGAAGGGCCGGGCCGTCTGGCCCAGATGCGTGATGCCCTGGTGGTTCTCGAACCCGGTCAGCTGCGGCAGGTTCAGCTGCGGGTCGATGTCGGCCAGTACGTCGCCGACGCACCGCGCGCCCTCGCCGCGGGTGGAGACCACATCAAGCAGCCCGAGCCCGGCCTCGCGCTCGCCGAGGTCGTTGATGAACTCGTGGCCCAGGATCTGGTAGCCCGCGCAGACCGAGAACACGATGGCGCCGTTGGACACCGCGCGGCTGAGCCCGCCGTCGCGGCGCAGCCGCTCCGCCGCCAGCCGCTGCGGCCGGTCCTCACCGCCGCCGATCAGATAGATGTCGCCCGAGGTCGGCACCGGCTGGTCGCTGCGTACATCCACCCGGGTGACGCCCAGGCCGCGCTGGCGGGCCCGGCGCTCCACCACCAGGGCGTTGCCCTGGTCGCCGTAGGTGCTCAGCAGGTCGGGGTAGATCCACACCAGACGCAGGCTGTTGTCGCTCATTCTCTCTCGTCCTCCGGGGGTCCGAGGGGTCCAGGATTCAGACATGGCGTCAGTTCCCCACTCTGCGGCGCAGGTCCTGGAAGGAGGTGTAGTTGGCGATGGCCTCGATCCGTCCCGGCGGCGCCAGTTGTACGGCCTCGTCGGCGGTCTCGCAGACCCGGAACTCCAGACCCGCGACCTCCAGGCGTACGGCGAGGTCCATCTTCCGGTCCCCGATGACGAAGATCGGATGACCGGCCAGCCGGGTGTAGTCGACGTCCCAGAGCCAGGAGGTGTCCGTGCCGTCCGCGCCGCGCGCGTTGACCGCCAGGATCACCGGGGCGGGCGCCGGATCGATCAGGGAGAACGTCTCCAGCCAGCCCGCGGGGTTCTTCGCGAGCAGCAGCCGCAGATCCCGGCCGAGGAACGACACCACGTCGTACCGCCCGGCCACCGCCTGCACTTGGTACATCCGCTCCAGCGCCACCTGCGGCGGCACCCCGAAGGTCGCCACGACGGCGGCCGAGGTGGCCGCGTTCGCCTTGTTGGCGCGCCCCGGCAGCTGGAGGTGGATCGGCCAGGCCGAGCCGTGCGGGTCGAGGACGTGGTCGCCGTGGAGCGCCCAGCTCGGCGGGGGCCTGCGGAAGCCGCACTCGCCGCAGAACCAGTCGTCGCCGGGGCGCTGCATCACACCGCCGCAGGACGGGCAGGACCAGGCGTCGTCCTTCCACTCCTGGCCCGCCGCCACCCACACCACATTGGGTGAGGAGGAGGCGGCCCAGACGATCAGTGGGTCGTCGGCGTTGGCGATGACGACGGCCTTCGTGCCGGCCAGGCCCTCACGCCAGGTCTCGGCGAGCATCCGGGTCTCCGCCGCGCGGTCGAGCTGGTCGCGGGAGAGGTTGAGCAGCGCGATGGCCTTGGGCGTGGTGTCCCTGGCCACTCCGGCGAGGTACTTCTCGTCCACCTCGATCACGCCGTACTTGGCGTCGGAACCGCCCGCGAGGGCCGAGGTGATCCCGGCCGGCATGTTGGCGCCGAGCGCGTTCGAGACGACGGGTCCCGCGGCCCGCAGGGCCTCGGCGATCAGCCGGGTGGTGGTGGTCTTGCCGTTGGTCGCCGACACGAGGATGACGTCCAGGTGTTGCGCGAGCCGTCCCAGCAGATCCGGGTCGAGCTTGAGCGCCACCTTCCCGCCGATCACCGATCCGCTGCCGCGGCCTGCCGCGCGCGACACCGCCGCGGCGGCTCTGCCCGCCGTCACGGCCAGCTTGGCCCGTGGCGTCAGCGGGTCCGTGTTGCCTGACATCGCCTTGATCCTCCTTGCGTCGGTCCGTGGGTCAGCCTATCGAGATCCGGCCAGGGGCCCGAACCGTGGCACTGGACAGAAGGCGGTGGGTGCGCGGCCGGGCGCGCGGACGGGGTGCTGCGACGGGTCGAGGGGCGCCGTCCGGCGGCGTCGCCGAGGGCAGACGGCCCGTCGAGCCGCCTGCCTCCTCCGCCTTGCCGGACTTGTCCCTCGTCCGTCCGTTCACCCGCCCCGCCTGCGCGCGTGGCCTCGTACCGTGGACCGTACCCTGATCGTTATGCGAAACCGTTCGATCCCCGGCAGTTCCGGGCGAGTACGAGCCATGAGGCTGCTCGGCGATCCCGGGCTGCACGCCCCCTGCGAGCCCGTCACCGACTTCGGTCCCGGCCTGGGCGAACTGATCGAGGATCTGTACGCGACGATGTACGCGGCCCGGGGCGTCGGTCTCGCGGCCAACCAGATCGGTGTGCCGCTGCGGGTGTTCGTGTACGACTGCCCGGACGACGACGAGGTCCGCCACCTCGGACACCTCGTCAACCCCCGGCTGGCGACGGCGGACGACGACATCGTGCTGCGCGGCCCGGAGGGCTGTCTCTCGCTGCCGGGGATCGAGGCGGGGACGGAGCGGTACGACCGCGCGGTGGTGGAGGGCGTCGACCGGCACGGCGAGCCCGTACGCGTCGAGGGGAGCGGGTTCTTCGCGCGCTGTCTCCAGCACGAGTGCGACCATCTGGAGGGCCTGGTGTACCCCGACCGGCTGACCGGCCGGCGGCGCGCCAAGGCGCTGCGGGAGGCCGGCCGGGCGTCCTGGGCCGGGCTGCGTTCCCGCGTACCGGACACGTACTCCTGACGCGCCGCCGATCCGTACCCGCTCCTGATCCCGTCCCCGTTCAGGAGCCTCAGGAACCTCAGAAGCCCGGGCCGCCCGCGCGGTCGTCGGCGGCGGCCAGCCTGCCCCAGAGCAGGTCCGCCAGGCTGCGGACCAACTGGGCGCGGGGGCAGGGGCGTTCGCCGAGCCACCAGTCGCCGGCGCCGTGCATCATGCCGACGATGCCGTGGCCCCAGACCCGGGCGAGCTGCTCGCTGTCCGGGCCGAGATCGACGCGTTCCTCTATGACTTTGGCGAGTTCCTCACCCAGCCGGCGCAGCAGGGGGGCCGAGTGGCGGCCGACGTCGAAGCCCTGCTCGGGCAGCTGGGTGTCCTCGGCGGGGTGCATCAGGAAGCGGTAGACCTGCGGCCGCGCCTCGATCGCGGCGAGATACGTGTCGAGGGTGGCCTCCACCCGTTCGCGCCGGCCGGCGGGGGCGTCCAGCGCCGCCCGCAGCGCGTCCAGCAGCGCGTCGGTGTGGCGCTTGGCGAGCGCCCGGTACAGCCCGCCCTTGTCGCCGAAGTGGCGGTAGAGGATCGGCTTGGTGATGCCGGCCTCCGCCGCGATGGCGTTCATGGAGGCGTGCGGGCCGTCCCGGAGCACCACCCTGTCGGCGGCTTCCAGCAACTGGCGGCGGCGCTGCCGCGCGGACCGCTGCTGCTCGGCCTGCTGTGTGCTCTCCATCGGTGTTTCTCCCCGCCCGTGCGATTGCCTCACGCTCCGGCAACGTAACACCCCGGCCGCTGTCAATGCTGATCGGAAGGTGGCTGGTTGACATCTCCTACTTACGAGTAACAGACTGCTGTTACCGCAAGTAACAATGGGTCGACGCCATGCCGGAGGGAAACATGACCGAGTTCACGCTCGATCTCAACGAGGACCAGAAGCAGGTCCGTGACTGGCTGCACGGCTTCGCCGCGGACGTCATCCGTCCTGCCGCCGCCGAGTGGGACGAGCGTGAGGAGACACCCTGGCCGGTGATCCAGGAGGCCGCCAAGACCGGCATCTACTCCCTCGACTTCTACGCCCAGCAGTACTTCGACCCCACGGGCCTCTCCATCCCGATGGTGATGGAGGAGTTGTTCTGGGGCGACGCCGGCATCGCGCTGTCGATCGTCGGTACGGGCCTGGCGGCCGTCGGCGTGCTCGCCAACGGTACCGACGAGCAGATCGGCACCTGGATTCCGCAGATGTACGGCGACGCGGGCGATGTGAAGCTCGCCGCCTTCTGTTCGTCCGAACCCGACGCGGGCTCCGACGTGTCGGCCATGCGCACCCGCGCGGTCTACGACGGGGCCAAGGACGAGTGGGTGCTCAACGGCACCAAGACCTGGGCGACCAACGGCGGTATCGCCAACGTCCATGTGGTGGTCGCCGTCGTGGACGCGGACCTGGGTTCGAAGGGGCACGCCTCCTTCATCGTGCCGCCCGCCACCCCCGGGCTCTCCCAGGGCCAGAAGTTCAAGAAGCACGGCATCCGCGCCTCCCACACCGCCGAGGTCGTCCTCGACGACGTCCGGATCCCCGGCCACTGCCTGCTCGGCGGCAAGCAGAAGCTGGACGAGCGCCTCGCTCGCGCCCGCGAGCGAGCGAGGACGGGCGGTGGCGAGCGCGTCAAGAACGCGGCCATGGCCACCTTCGAGGCATCGCGCCCGGCGGTCGGCGCCATGGCGGTGGGCACGGCCCGCGCGGCGTACGAGGTCGCCCTCGACTACGCCGTCACCCGCAGCCAGTTCGGCCGCCCGATCATCGACAACCAGGGCATCGCCTTCCAGCTGGCCGACATGCGCACCCGGATCGACGCCTCCCGGCTGCTCGTGTGGCGCGCCTCCTGGATGGCCGCCACGGGCAAGCCGTTCACCGCCGCGGAGGGCTCCATGTCCAAGCTCTTCGCCAGCGAGACGGCCAAACAGGTCACCGCCCAGGCCGTACAGATACTCGGCGGCAACGGCTTCACCCGGGAGTACCCGGTCGAGCGCATGCACCGGGACGCCGCGATCTACACGATCTTCGAGGGCACGAGCGAGATCCAGCGCCTGGTGATAGCCCGCGCCCTGTCCGGCGTACCGATCCGCTGATCATTCACGCAGGCGAGGGGCGGTTTTCCCGGCATGACGACGCCCTCAACGCAGAGTGCCGAGGGCGTCGGGGGCGAGCTTGGGCTTTTCCGGACGGCAGCCCCGTCGGGAACCTCCGCCGCATCCGGCGAGCGTGACCGCCGGCAGAGCGACAGCGGGTATTACTCGACGGGAGGCGACGGGAGATGACGAGACTACGGGCAGCTCTCCTCGAACTTGACCGCGGTCAGCTCGACCGGCTGCCCGTTGAGGGCCTTGCCCGGCGCGGGATCCTGCGTGCACACCTGCCAGTTGCTCTCCATCAGCACCATCCGGCTGTCGGCGCTCGCGTCGGTCACCGTGATCGACGTGCTCGGCTCCAGTGCACCGCGGGCCGCCTTCACCGACGTGCCGCCAAGGTCGGGCATCTTCCCGCCCTCGGCCTCGGGCTCCTTCTCGTCGGCCGCAGGGCAGTCCTCCGCCAGCTTGACGGTGCCGAAGTCGAGTGTCGTGTCGACGGGCACGGTGGTGCCGGCCCGTACGTTCTGGCCGCACACCTTCCAGTTCCGGTCGAATGCCTGGAGACGCGCCCGGCCGGTGCTGTCGTGGGACTTCAGGCTGTGGAAGCCCTTGGCCTGCGCGGCGTCCTGTGCGGACTGGAGGCCCATGCCGACGAAGTCGGGCAGAACGGCCGACTTGGCTTCCTCGCTCTCCGTGGCGCCAGGAGCTGGGCTGGTCGCTTCTACGGATGGTGCCTCGACGGCGGCACCTTTGCTGTCGTCGACGACTTGCGGGTTGCAGCCGGCGAGCGTGAGGCCTGCGGCGCAGACGAGTACGGCGATGCCGATTCCGGTCTTCATGTTCCCCCCTGGGCGGTACGTGAGTGATGACCGTAACGGGCGATGTAGGGGGAGCGTCGCGGGTGTGCGCGGTCGGTAACCGAGTTGTGACCGGAGCGGGGATCCGGGGTCGGATTGGTTACCGGCCGGGCGAGGTCCCGTTCGTCATGTCCGGGCGCTCCGGACGGCGTCTGTGTACTTCTCGCGTGTCAGATCCTCGTCCGTGATGCCGAGACCGGCCAGGACGGCCCGCACGTCGGACAGTGCTGAGTCGATGTCGGGCTCCTCTGCGAGGGTCTCCAGCTCGATGAACGTGCCGCGGAGCTCGGGCACACGGGCGAGGGTGGCGAGCATCTGCCGCCCCCTGGCCTCGAAGCTGTAGTTGCGGCATCGCTTCTCGAACGCGATCACGGGAACGTACCCGAGCCCTCGCATGATTGCGTGTACGGCCTCGGCATTGTCGACGTGTGTCTCATACTCCGGCTTCGACCCCGAGTCCTCGTCAACCGGCGCGTCCTTGAACGTGAGGACGGTTCGGGTGTCGTCCTGCCCGTGGACGGTCCGCACGCGCAGCTCCTGGTCCCCATCCTCCAGTGCTCCGGCCGGGCGGTCGTAATACGTGTCCCGATAGACCTCGGCCCGCGCGGTGGCCAGACGGTCCAAGGCACGCAGCACAGCCTCGGGTTCATGGACACGGGCTTTCAGCTCCGCCTCGATCATGCTGATCCTCTCTCTCAGACGGTGCGGTCCGCCGTCTCGATGATCGCTTCGAACATGCGGCGGAATCCCCGGAAAAGGGGGCCACTGGCAGTCTCCATCACCTTGTACGTCGCCGACTCGTGCCCTTCCCAGCCTGCGTCGAACGCCCCGACGAACATGGTGTCGTCGGTGCGGATGATCCGCCACGTCGGCAGCATGCCGTACCGGTACACCCGCACGTCGGCGCTATCCGCGATCTCCCGCAGCCGAGCCTCGGCCAGCCGCACACCACCAGCCAGCGACTCGGCCGACTCGCCGATCTCCGCCGCGCGGCGAGCGAGCACCGCCGAGTCCGGATCCAGCAGCAACACCCTGAGCCTCAGCCCTTTTCCGCCCTGCTCGCGCGACAGGCAGGTCCGCAACAGCGAGTCGTTGAGGCCGATGAGCCCGAGGCCACGCACAGCGAGGATGTCCAGTTCGGTGGCGGCACATGCTTGTTGCCGGATCTCGTCCCGTGCCGCTGCCTGTGCAGAGTAGACACGGACCACCTCGGGGAACGCCGCCAGGTCGAAGGCGGCCCCGCCCGAGTGCTTCTCCCGGCCGGCCGCCAGCCCGAGCAGGTGCCGCGCGTCATCGGGCATGCCGAGGCCGTCAGCGATCCTCTCGTACACATCCAGTCGGGATACTTCCCGGCGCCGGTTGATGATCTCGTTGACGCGGGACTGCGTCATATCGACCGCCGCCGCGATCCGCGCCTGGCTGACACCGCCGTACTGCTGGACGTGGCGGAAGACAGCCGCGATATCCCGGGCCCGCAGCGCCTGGCGGATATCGGCACGTTCCCATGCCCGGTCGGACAGTTCGATCGATGGCACCATCGACATCGTGCGGCCCCCGGGATCCACGAACGGGATGGAACTTCATCTCACGGTGAGATTACCGGGTGGGTATCGAATCTCAATGCCGTGTAGCAAGAGCCTGGCGGAATGACGACGCCTATTACAGAGAACACCTCTCCCCGATGGCTGATCTCAGCCGCCGATGATCCCGATGAGGCCCGGCGGGACTGGCAGGCCGGCCGCCCTGCTGTCCTCCGTACCGGGATCATCTTCGACGCGGTGAAAATCCACCCGACCGTCATCCACGCGGCCGTCCGCAGCACCACCGAGACGGCCGTCTCCACCACCCTGGCCGAGACCCTCGACGGCCCGGTCGTCTGCCACTACGGCCACTGGTACTACGCGCTCGTACCCCCACAGACCACGGAGACGTGGATGTCCCCGCACGCGACCGTCCGGGGCCGGGGTGCCTGGGTCGGCGTACCCCCGATCGAGATCACCGCACGGGAGCTCCTCCACTGGTCGGTCCCCGTCGTCCGGGCCGGCAAACTCTGCGCGCCGGGCGACGTCGCCGAGGTACTGCGCATCGGCGCCGCCCGCCTCGAAGGGATCCTCCTGTGATGCCGGTCCGCCCCACCAACGGCACCCAGCACCCCACGCCCGGCCCCACCCCGTCCGGCTGGTGCCACTGGCATCGCGGGCCGGCCGATACCGCCCTCCCCGTACGAACCATCACCCGACCCTCCGCCCCCGAAGGCCCGGCAGCCAAGCTGTACGCCTGCGCGCCATGCAGGGAACACCGCCACCTGGCCCCGCTCACAGGTGAAGTCCGGTGAACGCCCCCACCGACACCACAGCCGCGATCCAGGCCGCCATCGACGAGGCCACGGCACTCGCCGGCCAACGGCCGTCGCTCGCCGAACTGGCGGAAGTCACCGACCGACTGCGCGCCCATATCGAGACGCTGCTCCCGGCCGCCGAGGCAGCCGCCGCCGGCATGTGGCAGGGCAGCAGGGAATGGTCAGCGCTCCGGTGGCACCTGGACGGGGTACGCGAACGCGCCGCCACCGACATAGAGCCACGCCCGTTCACCGCGCACGTCCATGTCGATGCCCTCCGCCGCGACTGCGCGTGGCTGCTGGAACGGTACGGCCCCGGCCACGAACGGGAGGACCACTGATGCTCTGCGCCCACTGCGACCACCAGATCCTGCCCGGCCAGCCGTACACCACCGACACCGTCGAGACCGGTACGGGCGCCGCCCCGGACGTACACCGCCACCTGGCCTGCCGCCAGGACCCCGGAGCCCAGCCCAACCGGACCCCGGTCCCCGCGTGCCACTGAGACTCCCGTACGCCGCTGCCGTCGTCACCCGCGGCGTACGGGCCGGGCGCGCCCCGGCGTTGCGTCGCCGGGGCGCGCACCAGGCCCCGTCCACTGCCGGCGGCGAACCGTAGTGGACGGGCGGAAGGCGTCAGACGGGGAGCTGGGCCTCGATCGCGGCCACGACCGCCGGGTCCTCCGGCTCGGTGCGCGGCCGGATGCGGGCGACGACCTCGCCCTGGGGGGAGATCAGGAACTTCTCGAAGTTCCACTGCACATCACCGGCCGTGCCCTCCGCGTCCGCGCTCTTCGTCAGCTCCGCGTAGAGCGGGTGCCTGGCCTCCCCGTTCACCTCCGTCTTCTCCAGCATCGGGAAGCTGATCCCGTAGGTCGCCGAGCAGAAGGTCCGGATCTCCTCGGGGTCGCCGGGCTCCTGCCCCGCGAACTGGTTGGAGGGGACGCCGAGGACGGTGAACCCCCGGTCGCCGTAGCTCTGCTGGAGGCGCTCCAGGCCGGTGTACTGCGGGGTGAGACCGCACCTGGACGCGACGTTCACGAGCAGGACGGCCTTGCCCTCGTACGCGCCCAGGGAAGTGGGCTCACCGGTCAGGGTCTTCAGCGGAATGTCGTACAGAGTCATCGGGATCTCCGTAAGTCGTCGGGAGGGTCGGGTCCGGATTCTTCTGTCATTGTGGACCCGTGGGAGATCACCCCGGCGACCGGCTGCCCGGTCCCGAACCCGACGGCACCTCCCTGCGAGAGGTCCGGTGCCGGATGTGCGGCAGAGCGCTGACCGGTACGGCCTCGCGCCGTACCGGCCTCGGGCCCGCCTGCGACGCCAAGCTCCATCCGCCCGCGCCGGAGATCAGGACCCGGCGGCGCGAGGCCGACCAGGAGCCGATCCCCGGCATCTGACGGGCCGCGTCAGCTCCCGGTGGCCGCCGCGGCCGCGCGGCCCGCCGCGCGGCCGGAGAAGAGGCAGCCGCCCAGGAAGGTGCCCTCCAGCGACCGGTATCCGTGCATCCCGCCGCCGCCGAACCCGGAGACCTCCCCGGCCGCGTACAGCCCGGGGACCGGGGTGCCCGACACGTCCAGGACCCGTCCCGAGAGATCGGTCTGGAGCCCGCCGAGGGTCTTGCGGGTCAGGATGTTGAGCCGTACGGCGATCATCGGCCCGGCGCCCGGGTCCGTGATCCTGTGTACGGAGGCGGTACGGCTCAGGAAGTCCCCCGGGTAGGCGAGCGCGTTGCGGATACCCATCACCTGGGCGTCCTTGGTGTACGGGTTGGCGATCTCGCGGTCCCTGGCGTCGATCTGCCGCTTCAGACCGGCGAGGTCGATCAGGCTGGTGCCGGTCAGCCGGTTCATCCCGGCGACCAGCTCGGGCAGGGTCGTGGCGACGACGAAGTCGACACCGTTCTTCTTGAACCTCTCGACCGGCTCGGGGGTCTGCCAGATCCGCGAGAGGGTCAGCGGGATGTCCTTGTTGGTGAGATCCGGGTTCTGCTCGGAGCCCGACAGCGCGAACTCCTTCGCCATGATCTTCTGCGTCGTGACGAACCAGGAGTAGTCGTACCCGGTGTCGGTGATCGCCTTCAGGGTGCTCAGGGTGTCGTATCCGGGGATATCCGGGGCCGCGAAGCGTTTACCGGTGGCGTCGAACCAGAGCGACGAGGGACCGGGCAGGATGCGGATGCCGTGCTTGTCCCAGATCGGCGCGTAGTTCCGCAGCCCCTCGGTGTAGTGCCACATCCGGTCGGGGTTGACGATCCGCCCGCCCGCCCGCTCGGTGATCGCGAGCATCCGGCCGTCCACGTACTCGGGCACACCGGTGATCATGTTCGCGGGCGCCAGGCCGAGCCGGGCGGGCCAGTTCCGCCGGATCAGCTCGTGGTTGGCGCCGATGCCCCCCGAGGTGACGATCACGACCGGGGCGCGCAGCTCGAAGTCGCCGACGACCGTACGCGAACTGCGCTTGCCGCGCGCCGCGTCGCTCGGCTCCAGGACCGCGCCGCGCACCCCGGTGATGGCGCCGCCCGTCCGTACCAGCTCGTCCACGCGGTGCCGGAACTTGAACGTCACCCTCCCCCGGGCGACCGCCGCCCGTACCCGCTTCTCGAACGGCTCCATCACGGCCGGGCCGGTGCCCCAGGTGACATGGAAACGCGGGACCGAGTTGCCGTGGCCGTCCGCCAGCCCGCCGCCGCGCTCGGCCCAGCCGACGATCGGGAACCAGCGCACCCCCTGCTGATAGAGCCAGGACCGTTTCTCCCCGGCGGCGAAGTCGACATACGCCTCGGCCCACTTGTACGCCCAGTAGTCCTGGCCGCCCGGTTCGGCGGTGCCCCGGTCGAAGCCCGCCGCGCCCTGCCAGTCCTGCCAGGCCAGCTCGCGGGTGTCCTTGACACCCATGAGCCGCTGCTCGGCGGAGTCCACCAGGAACAGCCCGCCGAACGACCAGAACGCCTGACCGCCCAGATTGCTCTCCGGTTCCTGGTCCAGCAGAAGCACCTTGCGCCCCGCGTCCGCCAGTTCGGCCGTCGCGACCAGGCCGGCCAGTCCGCCGCCGACGACGATCGCATCCGCGTCGGACGACCCGGCGGCGAACGCCGGTGGGATATGGGGGAGCGCGGTCGCGCCGGCAAGGGCGCCTCCCGCCACCGTCAGCGCGCGGCGTCGGCTGAACAGGGCCGGATCTGCGGGCTTTTCCATCGGTTACCTTCCGAGGGGGAGTGCGGGCATGAGGGTGCCATCCCGAAAGCGCTGCTGTTACTGTGCGGTAGCTCACATCTCATCAGATCGACACAGGACCGCGGTAGTGGCCGGACGCCAACACGTCCGCCCCGCCGTTGTACGCCGGTAACAGCGCTCGGCCGGAAAGGACGGGGCCCGCGATGACGGTCACGCACCACCGCGAGCCGGTCGCCGAGATCCTGCGGGCCATGGCCGTCGACCCGGAGGTCTGCGGCGAACTGGTCCGTACCGCCGGGGCCCACTCGCCCGCGGCGGCCCCGCTCCCCGAACCGGAGTGCCGCCGCCAGGTCGCCGCGATGATCACCGCGGCCGGGGAGTGGTTCGCCACCTTCGGCGGGGTCGAGGAACAGGACTTCGCCGCCGCGCGGCTGCTCGGCGCCGACCGGGCCGGCCGGGGCGTTCCGATGACCGCCCTGCTCCGCGGCGTACAGGCGGCCCTCACCCGCGCGGCGGAGATCACCGTCGACCGCTGCCGGTCCGCCGGCGTCCCCGACGGGGCGCTGATCACCGCCGTACTGCGCCTCAAGGAGTACGGCGACGCCCTCGAACGCCAGGTGATCAGCGGATACCGCGCCGCCGAACGGGGCACACCGCACACCCCGGACGCGATCCGGACCCGGCTGCTCCGGCGATTACTGGTGGACGGCGCGCCCCCGGCCACCGAGGACATGGCGAGCGCCGGGATCCGCCAGGACGGGCCGCGCCACTGCTTCGTCTCGGACATCGCCGACCCGGCGCGCACCCGCTTCCTCGCCCGCGGGCTCTCGTCCCCCGACGGGATCTTCGGACCGGTCGACGGACGGCTGGCGGGCCTGTGTCTCCGGGTCCCCGGGGACGAGGAGATCGGCCCCGGCGCCCTCGCCGTGCTCTCCCCGCCCACCCCGCCGGGCGAACTGCGCCCGGTCTACCGGCTCTGTCTGCGCGCCCTGGACATCGGCGGCCGGCGCGGCCTGCGTGGAGTGCGCGACCTCACCGACTTCGCCGCCGAGATCGCCCTCGCGGGCCAGCCGCTGCTCGGCTCGTACCTGAGCGGCAGACTGCTCGGCTCCCTCGACCGGACGGACGGCTTCCACCAGCAGCTCGCCCTGACCGCGCTGGCCTTCCTCGACCACGGGCGGCGCCTCGACCAGACCGCCGCGAGCCTGTTCACCCACCCCAACACCGTCCGCTACCGGCTCGGCAGGCTCCACCAGATCACCGGGGAATCCCTGCCCGACGCGCCCTCGGGCCCGCTGGGCACCCTGCACTGGTGGTGGGCGCTCACCACCTGGTTACGGCAGGACACGGAGCCGGCCGCCCCCGGATGACAGCCGGGACGGCCTCAGCCGGTGGGCAGCTTGCGGAAGAGGCCCTCCTGCACCACCGACACCAGGAGCGTGCCCGCCCGGTCGTAGATCCGGCCCCGCGCCAGCCCCCGGCCGCCGGTCGCGATGGGGGACTCCAGGTCGTACAGGAACCACTCGTCCGCCCGGAACGGGTGGTGGAACCACATCGCGTGGTCCAGCGACGCCATGTCGAAGCCCCGCGGCCCCCACAGCGGCTCGACCGGGATCCGTACCGCGTCCAGCAGGGTCATGTCGCTCGCGTACGTCAGCGCGCAGGTGTGCACCAGAGGGTCGTCGCCCAGCGGGCCCACCGCGCGCATCCACACCGCGCTGCGCGCGTCCGTGCCCCGGACCTCCTCCCGCGTCCAGCGCAGCCGGTCGACATAGCGGATGTCGAAGGGCTGCCGCCGGGCCATCCGCTCCAGGGACTCCGGCAGCGCGCCCAGATGCTCGCGCACCTCGTCGGAGACCGTGGGCAGCGACTCCGGGTCGGGGAACTCCAGCCTCGGCGGCAGCTGGTGCTCGAAGCCGCCCTCCTCCGGACGGTGGAAGGAGGCCGTCAGATTGAAGATGGTGCGGCCCTGCTGGACCGCCGTGACCCGGCGGGTGGTGAACGACCGCCCGTCCCTGACCCGCTCGACCTGATAGACGATCGGCACACCGGGCCGGCCCGGCCGCAGGAAGTAGGCGTGCAGCGAGTGGACCGGACGCTCCCCGTCGGTCGTACGGCCCGCCGCCACCAGCGCCTGGCCCGCCACCTGGCCGCCGAAGACCCGTTGCAGGGACTCCTCGGGGCTGAGCCCCCGGAAGATGTCGACCTCGATCCGCTCCAGATCGAGCAGATCGACCAGTCTCTCGGCGGGGTTCGTCATGTGCGTGCTCACTCTCGTTCGTGCTTCCTGCTCAGAGCTGGCCCACGGCCGTGAGCCGTACGACGGCCAGCCCCTCCTCGTCGGAGGCGGCGAGATCGACCTCCGCGCTGATGCCCCAGTCATGGTCGCCGTTCGGGTCGGCGAACGCCTGCCTGACCCGCCACAGACCGTGCGCCGGATCCTCCTCGATGGAGAGCAGCTTCGGCCCCCGGGCGTCGGGACCGGTGCCCAGGTCCTCGTACTCGTCCCAGTACGCGTCCATCGCCTCGCCCCAGCGGTCCGCGTCCCAGCCCGAGTCGCCGTCCAGCTCGCCCAGGTCGTAGAACCTGTCCAGCGCGGCCAGCTCGACCCGGCGGAACATCGCGTTGCGCACCAGGACCCGGAAGGCGCGGGCATTGGCCGTGACCGGCCTGACCTGGTCGGCCTTCTCCTGCGCCTGCTCGGCGGTCTCCACCTCGGGGTTGGCCAGCTGCTCCCACTCGTCGAGCAGACTGGAGTCGACCTGACGGACCATCTCGCCGAGCCAGGCCGTGAGGTCCTCCAGGTCCTCCGACTTGAGGTCGTCCGGAATGGTGTGTTCCAGCGCCTTGTACGCCCCCGCCAGATAGCGCAGCACGATCCCCTCGGTGCGCGCCAGCTCGTAGTGCGAGGTGAACTCGGTGAAGGACAGCGCCCGTTCGTACATGTCACGGATCACGGACTTCGGCGAGACGGGGTGGTCCCCGACCCACGGATGGCTCGTGCGGTAGACGTTGTACGCGTGGACGAGCAGCTCCTCCAGTGGCTTGGGGTAGCTGACCTCCTGGAGCCGCTCCATCCGCTCCTCGTACTCGATCCCGTCCGCCTTCATCGCGCCGACCGCCTCGCCGCGCGCCTTGTTCTGCTGGGCGGCGAGGATCTGGCGCGGATCGTCCAGCGTGGACTCCACGACCGAGACCATGTCCAGCGCGTACGACGGGGACTCGGGATCCAGCAGCTCGAACGAGGCCAGCGCGAAGGTGGACAGCGGCTGGTTGAGCGCGAAGTCCTGCTGGAGGTCGACGGTCAGCCGGACGATACGGCCCTCCGCGTCCGGTGTCGCCAGCCGCTCCACCACCCCGCCGTCCAGCAGCGAGCGGTAGATGGCGATGGCGCGCCGGATGTGCCGCAGCTGCTGTCTGCGCGGCTCGTGGTTGTCCTCCAGCAGATGGCGCATCGCCTCGAAGGCGTTGCCCGGCCGGGCGATGACCGACAGCAGCATGGTGTGGGTCACCCGGAAACGCGAGGTCAGCGGCTCGGGATCGGAATCGATCAGCTTGTCGAACGTGGTCTCCGACCAGGCGACAAAACCCTCGGGTGCCTTCTTGCGCACCACCTTGCGACGCTTCTTGGGATCGTCGCCCGCCTTGGCGAGCGCCTTCTCGTTCTCCACGACGTGCTCCGGCGCCTGCGCGACGACCAGCCCCGCCGTGTCGAACCCGGCCCGGCCCGCCCGGCCCGCGATCTGGTGGAACTCCCGGGCGCGCAGGGTGCGTACCCGTGTGCCGTCGTACTTGCTGAGCGCGGTGAACAGCACCGTGCGGATCGGTACGTTGACCCCGACCCCGAGGGTGTCCGTACCGCAGATGACCTTCAGCAGACCGGCCTGGGCCAGCTTCTCCACCAGCCGACGGTACTTGGGCAGCATGCCCGCGTGGTGCACACCGATCCCGTGCCGTACATAACGTGAGAGATTGCGGCCGAACTTGGTGGTGAAACGGAAGTTGCCGATCAGGTCGGCGATCTTGTCCTTCTCCTCGCGCGAGCACATGTTGATGCTCATCAGCGACTGCGCCCGCTCCACCGCGGCGGCCTGCGTGAAGTGCACGATGTAGACGGGCGCCTGCCGGGTCTCCAGCAGCTCGGTCAGCGTCTCGGTGATCGGCGTCAGCCGGTACTCGTAGCTGAGCGGCACCGGACGGGTCGCGGAGCGGACGACCGAGGTCGGCCGGCCCGTGCGCCGGGTCAGGTCGTCCTCGAAGCGGGAGACATCGCCGAGGGTCGCCGACATCAGGACGAACTGCGCCTGCGGCAGCTCCAGGATGGGGATCTGCCAGGCCCAGCCCCGGTCCGGCTCCGCGTAGAAGTGGAACTCGTCCATCACGACCTGGCCGATGTCGGCGTGCTTGCCGTCGCGCAGCGCGATCGAGGCCAGCACCTCCGCCGTACAGCAGATCACCGGCGCGTCGGCGTTCACGGAGGCGTCGCCGGTCAGCATGCCGACGTTCTCGGTGCCGAAGAGCTTGCACAGGTCGAAGAACTTCTCCGAGACCAGCGCCTTGATCGGCGCGGTGTAGAAGGTGACCTTGTCCTGCGCCAGCGCGGTGAAGTGCGCACCCGCCGCGACCAGACTCTTTCCCGAACCGGTCGGGGTGGACAGAATCACGTTGGCCCCGGAGACCACCTCGATCAGCGCCTCCTCCTGAGCCGGATAGAGCGTGATGCCCTGGCCCTCGGCCCAGGAGGAGAAAGCCTCGAAGAGGGCATCGGGGTCGGCATCCGGCGGCAGCTGATCAATAAGGGTCACGCCCCCCATCTTGCCTGTCTTCCGGCCGGATCAGGGAACCGGACAGCCGGACGAAGATCATGGGCGATACGCTGCCCTGTCAACTGGCGTCAGGACACCGGGCTTCCGGGCACGCGGGGCACTGGCTCCACCACCACCGCAAGAGGACGGGTACGACCATGATGGGACCGGCACACTCTCTGTCAGGGGCAGCGGCCTGGCTGGGGGTGGGCGGCGCCGCCGCGGCCGCCGGCCATGCCATGCCCTGGCCCGTCCTGGTCGCCGGCGCCCTGATCTGCGCGGGAGCCGCGCTCGCCCCCGACCTCGACCACAAGGCCGCGACGATAAGCCGTGCCTTCGGCCCGGTCTCCAAGACGCTCTGCGAGGTCGTCGACAAGCTCTCGTACGCCGTCTACAAGGCGACCAGGAAACCCGGTGACCCGCGCAGGACCGGCGGCCACCGCACCCTCACCCACACCTGGGTCTGGGCGGTCATGATCGGCGCGGCCGCCTCCGGGGTGGCGTACGCGGGCGGGCGCTGGGGGGCGCTCGCCATCCTCTTCGTCCATATGGTCCTCGCGGTGGAGGGGCTGCTGTGGAAGGCCGCCCGGGTCTCCAGCGATGTCCTCGTCTGGCTGCTCGGCGCCAGCAGCGCCTGGATGCTGGCGGGCGTCCTGGACCAGCCGGGCAACGGCTCGAACTGGCTGTTCACCGACCCCGGACAGGAGTACCTCTGGCTCGGCCTGCCGATCCTCCTGGGCGCGCTGGTCCACGACATCGGCGATGCCCTGACGGTGTCCGGCTGCCCGGTGCTCTGGCCCATCCCCATCGGCCGCAAGCGCTGGTACCCGATCGGCCCGCCGAAGGCGATGCGCTTCCGGGCCGGCGCCTGGGTCGAGGTGAAGGTGCTGATGCCGGTCTTCATGCTGCTCGGCGGGGTCGGCGCGCTGTTCGCGCTCAACCTGGTGTGACGGTGGTACGGGTACGGGGGCGGCGCCCCCGTACCCGTACCACCGCGCTATCCGTGCCAGGACCGCCACAGGGCCGCGTACGCGCCGTCCGCCGCCACCAGCTCGTCGTGGCTGCCCAGTTCGCTGATCCGGCCCCGCTCGACCACCGCGATCACATCCGCGTCGTGCGCGGTGTGCAGCCGGTGGGCGATGGCCACGACCGTACGGCCGTCGAGGACCCGGGCGAGCGAGCGCTCCAGATGGCGGGCCGCCCTCGGGTCCAGCAGGGACGTCGCCTCGTCCAGCACCAGGGTGTGCGGATCGGCCAGCACCAGCCGGGCCAGCGCGATCTGCTGCGCCTGGGCCGGGGTGAGCGCCGTACCGCCGGAGCCCACCGCGGTGTCCAGGCCGTCGTCCAGCGCCCGCGACCAGCCGTCCGCGTCGACCGCCCCGAGGGCCGCCCACAGCTCGGCGTCGTCCGCGCCCGCGCGGGCCAGCAGCAGATTGTCGCGCAGCGACCCCACGAAGACATGGTGCTCCTGATTGACCAGGGCGACCTGCTCCCGTACCCGCTCGGCGGGCATCCGGGACAGCTCGGCCCCGCCCAGGGTGACGCTGCCCCGCCGGGGACCGTGGATCCCCGCGAGCAGCCGGCCCAGCGTCGACTTTCCGGCACCGGACGGGCCGACCAGCGCCAGCCGGGTGCCGGGGGCGACCGCGAGGGTGACCCCGTGCAGCACGTCGACCCCCTCGCGGTAGCCGAAGGCGACCCCGTCCGCGCCGACCTCCCGGCCGTCCGGGACGACCGACGGGTCCCCCGCGTCCGGCTCGATGTCGCGCACCCCGACGAGCCGGGCGATGGACACCTGGGCGACCTGCAACTCGTCGTACCAGCGCAGGATCAGACCGACCGGGTCCACCAGCATCTGCGCCAGCAGCGAGCCCGTCGTCAGCTGCCCCACCGTGATCCAGCCCTGGAGCGCGAACGCGCCGCCCATCACCAGCACCGACAGGAAGACCGTCACATGGGTGATGTTGACGACGGGGAACAGGACCGACCGCAGGAACAGCGTGTACCGCTCCCAGCGGACCCACTGGAGGATCCGCCGCTCCGAGAGCGCCACCCGACGCCCGCCCAGCCGGTGCGCCTCCACCGTCCGGCCCGCGTCGACCGTCTCGGCGAGCATCGCGGCGACGGCCGCGTACCCGGCGGCCTCCGAGCGGTACGCCGAGGGCGCCCGCTCGAAGTACCAGCGGCAGCCGAGGATCAGCAGCGGCAGCGCCACCAGCACCGCGAGCGCCAGCGGCGGCGCGGTCACCGTCAGCGCGCCGAGCAGCAGCACCACCCAGACGACGCCGATCGCGAGCTGCGGCACGGCCTCGCGCATCGCGTTGGCCAGCCGGTCGATGTCCGTGGTGATCCTGGACAGCAGATCGCCGGTGCCCGCCCGCTCCAGCACCCCGGGCGGCAGCCCCACCGCCCTGACGAGGAAGTCCTCCCGCAGATCCGCGAGCATCTCCTCGCCGAGCATCGCCCCGCGCAGCCGCACCATCCGTACGAACACGGTCTGGACGACCAGCGCGATCGTGAACAGCAGCGCGACCCGTTCGAGACGCGGCTCGCGCGCGCCGGAGGACAGGTCCTCGACGATGCCGCCGAGCAGATAGGGGCCGACCATCGAGGCGATCACCGAGACCGCGTTGACGGCGACGAGCACGACGAACGCCCGCCGGTGCCGGGCCAGCAGCTCGCGCACATAGGCCCGTACGGTCGCGGGGGTGCCGACGGGCAGGGTCGTCGCCGACTCCGGGGCCGCCGGGTCGTACTCCGGGGGCGCTACGCCGATCATGCTGATTCCTCGCTCTCTTCCCGGGCCGCCGCCGAAGCCATGACCTGTTCCTTCGCGGTCTCTTCCGCTTCCCGCTCGTCCTCCGTCTCACGGGTGACGACCGCCCGGTAGGCCGGGTCGGCGCCGAGCAGCTCGCGGTGCGAACCCACCGCCACGACCGTGCCCCCATGGACGAACGCCACCCGGTCCGCGTGGTCCAGCAGCAGCGGCGACGAGGCGAACACCACGGTCGTACGCCCGGCCCGCAGCTCCTTGACGCCCTGGGCGATCCGCGCCTCCGTGTGCGAGTCCACCGCGGACGTCGGCTCGTCGAGCACCAGCACCTGCGGATCGGCGACCAGCGACCGCGCCAGCGCGAGCCGTTGCCGCTGCCCGCCGGAGAGCGACCGGCCGCGCTCGGTGATCCGGGACCGCATCGGGTCGCCGCCGCCGTCCACCGACGCCTGGACGAGCGCGTCGAGCACATCCCCGCACTCCGCCGCCGCCAGCGCCTTCCCCGGATCGACGGCGCCCGAGGCGGGGACGTCCAACAGCTCCTCCAGGGTCCCGGACAGCAGCACCGGATCCTTGTCCTGTACGAGCACACAGGCGCGCGCCGCGTCCAGCGGGAGATCGTCCAGGGCCACCCCGCCGAGCAGCACGGACGGGCTCTTCTCCGCCTCCGCCGCATGCCCGCCGAGCCGCTCCGCCAGCCGGCCCGCCGCGTCCGGATCGCCGCACACCACGGCGGTCAGCCGCCCCGCCCGTACCCGCAGCCCGGTGGCCGGGTCGTACAGATCGCCGGTCGGCCGGGCGTCCGCGAGGCCGCCGCGCTCGTCCTCGTACGCCGTCCTGCGCAGGGCCAGTACCCGGGCCGCGCGCTTGGCGGACGGCCGGGAGAAGGAGTACGCCATGGCGATCTCCTCGAAGCGCTGCAACGGGACCATCAGCAGGGTCACCGTGCTGTAGACGGTCACCAGCGAGCCGACCTCGATCCGGCCGTCCAGGGCGAGCCGGGCCCCGTACCAGATGACCGAGATCAGCAGGGCGCCCGGCAGCAGCACCTGTATCGCCGAGATCAGCGCCCACATCCTGGCGCTGCGCACGGCCGCCCGGCGCACCTCCTGCGAGGCGGCGCGGTAGCGGTCGAGGAACAGCTCCTCGCCGCCGATCCCGCGCAGCACCCGCAGTCCGGCGACGGTGTCCGAGGCCAGCTCGGTGGCCCGGCCCGCCTTCTCGCGCTGGATGTCGGCCCGCCGGGTGGCGCGGGGGAGCAGCGGCAGCACGGAGAGGGCGAGCACCGGTACGGCGACGGCGATCAGCGTCCCCAGCTCCGGCAGATAGAGGACCAGCCCGACACAGATCAGGACGACCGCGATGAGCGCGGCCAGGAAGCGCGAGAGCGCCTCCACGAACCAGCCGATCTTCTCGACGTCACCGGTGGACACCGCCACGACTTCCCCGGCGGCCACCCGCTGGGTCAGCGCGGAGCCCAGCTCGGCGGTCCGGCGTGCGAGCAGCTGCTGTACGCGCGCGGCGGCGGTGATCCAGTTGGTGATGGCGGCGCGGTGCATCATGGTGTCGCCGACGGTGATGGCGGCGCCGAACAGGGCGATCAGCCCGCCGGCGAGTGCGAGCCGGCCGCCCGAACGGTCGACGACCGCCTGGACGGCGAGCCCGGCGCCCACCGGAAGCCCGGCGATCCCGCTGTGCTGGAGCAGGCCCCAGCACAGCGCCTTGAACTGGCCGCCCAGCTGGTGACGGCCGAGCCACAGCAGGAACCGGGGGCCCGACCGAGTATCGGGAACCCCGGGATCGGGGTAGGGAAGGTCGCGGATCTGCATGATGCCCCATGACTCGTGGAGTGGCTCAAACCGTGCAAGGTTCGCTCTGTCCACGGGTCGGGGGCAACGGGTTTTCCGCGAGGAGAGCCGGTTCGAGCCGGCGGAGCCGTGTTCGGGGACCGGGCGGCGGGCTCAGCGGGGAGGCTCGGCGCCCGGGGCGAACAGCACCGCGAGCAGCCCGCCCAGCGTCTCGCGCTGATCCGCGGTCAGCGGCGCGAGAACATCCTCGGCGGCCGATCTGCGCGCCCCGCGCAGCGCCCGCAGGATGCCCCGGCCGGTGTCGGTCAGCTCGATGCGGACGACCCTGCGGTTGGTGGGATCCGGCGCGCGGCGCACCCGGCCGCTCGCCTCCAGCCCGTCGACCAGGGTGGTCACGGCGCGGGGGACCACTTCGAGCCGGGCGGCGAGATCCGCCATGCGCGGCGGGGTGTCGTACAGCGCGACGGTACGCAACAGCCTGGCCTGCGCGGGGGTGATGCCGATCGGCTCCAGCTGGCGCTGCTGGACGCGGTGGAGCCGTCGGGTCAGCCGCAGGAGCTGCTCGGCCAGCAGGCCGTCGGCGTCGGGGGTGCTCATGTCGGAATAATATCAGGACAAAGTTCATTGTGAGTGTAGGTAACAGTGAGCTATGCTCTTCGATGTTCACCGGTCACTTCTCCGATCGCCCGACCAATCCGATCGCGCGACGGAATCCGATCGCCCAACGAAGGAGCCCATGAGACCCGAACAAGCCATCTGGACGCCCTCGCCCCGCCCCGAGGGGCCGGAGCCGCCCGCCCAACTGCGGCGTATCCTCGCCCTCTTCCGCCCCTACCGGAGCCGGCTCGCCGTCGTCGGACTGCTGGTCGGCGCGTCGTCGCTGGTGACGGTCGCCTCGCCCTTCATGCTCCGCGAGATCCTCGACACCGCGATCCCCCAGGGCCGTACCGGACTGCTCACCCTGCTCGCGCTCGGCATGATCCTCACCGCCGTCGTCAACAGCGTCTTCGGTGTGCTCCAGACCCTGATCTCCACGACGGTCGGCCAGCGCGTCATGCACGATCTGCGCACCGGTGTGTACACCCAGCTCCAGCGTATGCCGCTCGCCTTCTTCACCCGGACCAGGACCGGGGAGGTGCAGTCCCGGATCGCCAACGACATCGGCGGTATGCAGGCGACCGTCACCTCCACCGCCACCTCCCTGGTCTCCAACCTCACGGCCGTGATCGCCTCGGTCGTCGCGATGCTCGCCCTGGACTGGCGGCTCACCGCCGTCTCGCTGCTCCTGCTGCCGGTGTTCGTCTGGATCAGCCGCCGGGTCGGCCGCGAGCGCAAGAAGATCACCACGGAGCGCCAGCGCCAGATGGCCACGATGGCCGCGACCGTCACCGAGTCGCTCTCGGTGAGCGGCATCCTCCTCGGCCGTACGATGGGCCGCGCCGACTCGCTCACCACATCCTTCGCCGACGAGTCCGAGCGGCTGGTCGATCTGGAAGTGCGCTCCAACATGGCGGGACGATGGCGCCTGTCGACCATCGGAATCGTCATGGCAGCCATGCCCGCCGTCATCTACTGGGCCGCGGGCATCGCGCTGGGCGCCGGCGGTACGGCGGTCTCGATCGGGACGCTGGTCGCCTTCGTCTCGCTCCAGCAGGGTCTGTTCCGGCCCGCGGTGAGCCTGCTCTCCACCGGGGTGCAGATGCAGACCTCGCTCGCGCTCTTCCAGCGCATCTTCGAGTATCTGGACCTGCCCGTCGACATCGCGGAGTCCGAGCACCCGGTCAGGCTCGACCGGATCCGTGGCGAAGTGCGGTTCGACGGAGTCGACTTCAGCTACGAGGGCAAGGCCGTCGAGGCCGACAAGGACGGCCGGGACGACCGGACGCTCCGGGGGATCGATCTGACGGTCCCGCCCGGCGGCAGCCTCGCCGTCGTCGGGCCCACGGGTTCCGGCAAGTCGACGCTGAGCTATCTCGTCCCCCGGCTGTACGACGTGACCGGCGGCCGGGTCCTGCTCGACGGGGTGGACGTACGCGACCTGGACTTCGACACCCTCGCGCGCGCGGTCGGCGTGGTCTCCCAGGAGACCTATCTGTTCCACGCCTCGGTCGCGGACAATCTGCGCTTCGCCAAGCCGGACGCCACCGACGAGGAGTTGGAGCAGGCCGCCAGGACCGCCCAGATCCACGACCACATAGCCGCCCTCCCCGACGGCTACGACACCCTGGTCGGCGAGCGCGGATACCGCTTCTCCGGTGGGGAGAAGCAGCGGCTGGCGATAGCCCGCACGATTCTGCGCGACCCGCCCGTGCTGATCCTCGACGAGGCGACCAGCGCGCTGGACACCCGCACCGAACACGCCGTCCAGCAGGCCATCGACGCGCTCTCCGAGGGCCGCACCACGATCACCATCGCGCACCGGCTCTCCACCGTCCGGGACGCCGACCGGATCGTGGTCCTCGACGCGGGCAGCGTCGCCGAGAGCGGCACCCATGAGGAGCTGATCGGGGCGGACGGCCGCTATGCCGCGCTCGTCCGCAGGGACAGCCGCCCGGCGGGCGCGGACGGCCTGGTGCCGGTTCCGATGTGAGCCGCCGCTGTGCGTCCTGTGCGTACGGGTGGGGTCCGTACCGTACGTCCGTACCGCGTCCGCATCCCGCGCGTACCCCGTTCGTATGCCGTTCGTATGGTCCCCGGGGGCTGTCCGTGTCGCTGGGCCTCGGCTACCCGGATAGGCGATCACTCCGGGTTAGCGTGCCCGCATGAGCAGACCCCGCCTGACCCGCCGCGGCCGGCTTGTCGTGATGGTGACCGGAGCCCTCGCCGCGGTGTCCGCGGTCCTGGTGCCGGTGTCCGTGCTGACCGGAGGGGACGGCGGCGGACGGCCGACGGCGCTGACCATCCCCGAGGGGCTGCGCGCGGTCCAGGTGTACGAGTCCGTCGACCGGATCCTGGACGTCCCCGCCGGGACCACCCGCGATACGGTCGCCGCCGCCCGGCTCGGACTGCCGAAGAGCGCCCGGGGCAACCCCGAGGGCTTTCTCTTCCCGGCCACCTATCCGATCGACGCCACCACGACCCCGGCCGGTCTGCTGACGTACATGGTCACCACCGCGCATCAGCGGTTCGCTCCCGGTGGCGGCACGGCGGCCCCGGACGCGAAGTCCGGCGGTGCCCCGGCAGGTACCGCCGATCCGGCGCTCTACCGGACCATCACCATCGCGAGCATCGTCCAGGCCGAGGCCGCTACGGCCGCCGACATGGGCAAGGTCGCCCGGGTCGTGCACAACCGGCTCGCGCTGGACATGCCGCTCCAGATGGACTCGACCGTCAACTACGCGCTGAACCGCTCCACGCTGGACACCAGCCACGCCGACACGAAGACCAACAGCCCGTACAACACCTATGAGCACAAGGGCCTGCCGCCCACACCGATCGGCAACCCGGGGGAGGAGGCGATGAAGGCGGCGCTCCACCCCACCCCCGGGGACTGGCTGTACTTCGTCACGGTGAAGCCCGGGGACACCCGCTTCACCCACCGGTACGCCGAACACCACGAGAACGTCCAGGAGTTCAATCGCAACCGTGGCGGCGACGCGAAAAGCTGACCCCCGGCCCACCCCCCCGGCCCACCCCTCGGCTCAGCCCGAGGGCACCGCGGCCGGATCGCGCTCCAGCAGCCGTACGATCTCCCGCGCCGCCGCCCGCCCGGCCCGGTTGGCGCCGATGGTGGAGGCCGAAGGCCCGTACCCGACCAGATGGATCCGCTCGTCCCGTACGGCACGGGTCCCCTCGACCCGGATGCCGCCGCCCCGCTCCCGCAGCCCCAGGGGCGCCAGATGGCCGATGGCCGGGCGGAACCCGGTCGCCCAGAGGATCACATCGGCCGCCACCGCCCGCCCGTCGTCCCAGGCCACGCCCTCCGGGGTGATCCGGTTGAACATCGGCAGCCGGTCGAGCACCCCCGCCGCGCGGGCCCGCGCGATGTCCTCGGTCACCGGCAGCCCGGTCACGGAGACCACGCTGCGCGGCGGCAGGCCCTTGCGGACGCGTTCCTCGACGAGGGCGACGGCCGCCCGGCCCAGCTCCTCGTCGAACGGCCCCTCGCGGTAGACCGGGGGCCTGCGGGTCACCCAGGTGGTGCCGGCCGCCACCCGCTCGATCTCCATCAGATGCTGGATGCCGGAGGCCCCACCGCCCACCACGACCACCCGCAGCCCGGCGAACTCCCCTGGCCCCGGATAGTCCGCCGTGTGCAACTGACGGCCCCGGAAGGTCTCCTGCCCGGGACAGCGCGGCCAGAACGGCCGGTCCCAGGTGCCCGTCGCGTTGATCAGCGCCCGCGCCGACCAGGCCCCGGCGGACGTCCCGACCAGCAGCCGCCCGGCGGCGCCCTCCCGTACCGTACGGACATCGACCGGCCGCCGGACACGGAGGCCGAAGCGCTTCTCGTACGCCGTGAAGTACCCGCCGATGACCTCGGCGGACGGCCGCGCGTCGTCGGCCCGCACCGTGGTCAGCTCCATGCCGGGCAGCGCGTGCATGCCGTGGACCGCGCCGTAGGTCAGCGAGGGCCAGCGGAACTGCCAGGCGCCGCCGGGGCGTGGCGCGTGGTCGAGTACGACGAAATCGCGGTCGGGCCCGAGCCCCAGCCGCCGCAGATGGTAGGCGCCGGACAGCCCCGCCTGCCCGGCGCCGATGACCACCACATCGATGTCCCGCACCCCGTCTCGCGCCCCAAAGTCGTTCACGGTTCTACTAACGGCCCTGGCGAGGTGAATCTTCTGCCCCGGCTGTCCGGGACCGACCCCGCGCTGACGGTGCTGCGGGCCCGCTCCGCCGACCAGGACCCGACCCCCGAGCAACTCGCCGCCGTACGGGAACAACTGGGCCTGGAACAAGGGGCGTTCACGCATTTCGCGCAGTGGCTCGGCGGACTGCCGCGCGGTGACGCGGGCACCTCCTGGGTGTCGGGCGAACCGGTCCTGCCCCAGGTGGCGGACGCCTTCGCGGTCTCCCTCACCCTGATGTCCGGCGCCCTCGCCGTGACGATCGCCGTGGCCGCGCTGGTCTGCGCCCGCACCCTCCACCTCGGCTCCCGGCGGCGGCTGCGGCGGACCCGCGCGGGCACGGGGGCCGCCGTCCTCGCCGCGCTGCCCAAGTTCCTGCTCGCCTCGCTGCTCGCCACCGTGTGCGGGGTATGGCTGGGCTGGTTCCCCTCCAGCGGCTGGGAGGGGCCGCGGTCCATGGTGCTGCCCGCGCTCGCCCTCGGCGTACCGTCCGGGGCGATGCTCGGCGGCCTCCTCGACCAGGCGCTGCCCGCCGCTTTCCACGAACCGTGGGCGCGGACCTGGCACGCCTTCGGTTTCTCGCCCGGCCTCACCGCCCGCAACGCGCTGCGCCGCACACTGCCCGGGGTGCTCCCGCAGCTCCTGCCGACCGTCGTGGCCCTGGTCGGCGGCGCGGTCGCGGTCGAGAAGATCTTCAACATCCCGGGCCTCGGCCGGCTCGCCCTGGACGCCGCCATGACCCAGGACCTCCCACCGCTCCAGACCGCGACCCTGGTCCTCGTCCTGCTCGGCATCGTCGTCGGGATGCTCCTCCAGGCCCTGCGCCATGTCCTCCTCGGCCCCGCGCTGAGGGACGGCGCCCTGCCCGCGCTCCACGCGCCGGCCCTCCCGCGCCGCCGCTCTCTGCTCCCGGTCGCCGTACTCTGCGCCGCCGCCCTGCTCGCACTGGTCGTGGCAGGACTGCTGCGCGACCCCTTGTACGTGGACACCGCGGCGCGGCTGCTGCCGCCCTCGGCCGCACACCCGCTGGGCACCGACCCGCTCGGCCGCGATCTGCTGGCCCGCCTCGGCCACGGCGCGCTGCGCACCGCGGGGGTGGCCCTCGCGGTGACGGCGGTCTGCGCCGTCACCGGGCTGCTGCTCGGCATGTCGGCACGGGTGGGTCTGGGGCTGACCGAAGTGGTGTCGACCCTGCCCGCAGTCCTCGCCGGACTGCTGACGACCGCGGTGACCGGGCCGTCGGTCTGGGGCGCCGCCTGCGCGGTGTGTCTGGTCGGCTGGACCCCCTACGCCGCCCAGACCGCGGCGCTGCTCGAACAGGAACGGGCGAGCGGCCATATGCTCGCGTCGATCCTGTTCGGCGCCGACCGGTGGTATCTGCTGCGCCGCCATCTGCTGCCCGCGGTGCTGCCCGCCGTACTGCGCAACGCGCTGCTGCGGCTGCCCACCACCGTCCTCGTCCTGGCCTCCCTCGGCTTCCTCGGGCTGGGCGAGCAGCCGCCCACCCCGGAGTGGGGCCGCCTCCTGTCGGAGAACCAGCCGTACGCGGAGCTGGCGCCCTGGACCGTACTCGGCCCGGCCTGCGCGCTGGTCCTGCTCTCCGTTCTCGCCGTGTCCGGCGCGGCGTCGGGACGGAACCGGTCCCGACGCCGTATGGCCTGAGCGGTGTGCGCTCAGGCCGCGTACGAGGCGGCGCGCGCCGTGTCCACCACCGTCCGGCCGTTGGCCGCGCCGAGCAGCCCCGCCGACACCCACGCGTCCACCGTGCTCCGTACCCGGGCGACCAGCGCGTCCTTGGTGGCGAAGGGGGCCGCCGCCCAGATCTCGTCGAGCAGGGTGGTGCCGTCCGCCTTCGCCGGGTTCGCGACACCGGAGTCGGTGCCGCCGAAGACCACCCGCGGCTCGGTCCGCCGGAAGTACGCGTGGGTCGGGTCCTCGGTGCCTTCGAAGAAGGGGGCGAACTCGGTGCCGTCCAGTGTGAAGTGGAGCGGTTTGCCGGCGACCGGGGTGAGGGTCGGCAGCAGATCGCCGGAGAGGGCCGCGTTGCGGTGGAGCCCGAACGGCAGCTGGCTCCGGGACGCGTTGCGGGCGACCAGGTTGACCGGCCCGTAGAACAGGGTCTGGAGCCCCCGGTCGTCGAGGGCGCTCTCGGTACGCAGACGGAACGGCAGGGCGATCCGCACGGTGTCCCCCGCGCGCCAGGTCCGGGAGACGCCGAAGTAACTGCCGGGGACCGGAGTCCCGGACACCGCACGGCCGTTGACCGTCACCTGGAAGCCCCGGGTCGCCCAGGACGGCACCCGCAGCCGTAGCTCGAATCCGCCCTCCCGGCCCCCGAAGGTGAGCGTCGAGCCCTGCTCCCTCGGGTAGTCGGTGGTCTGGGTGACGGTGACACCCTTCTCCCGCCAGTTCAGTGTGGTCGGGCTGTACAGGTTGACGTACAGCGCGCTCCCGTCCGACTCCGTGAAGTACACCGAGTCCTGGTACTTGGTGGCGCTCTCCATGCCCGTGCCCTCGCAGCAGGTGGTGCCCGCCTTGGGGGTGTAGTCGCGGACATGGCCGGGCGTCAGCCCGATGAAGTACGTGACCAGCGGCTTCTCGGCGTCGGCCCGGTCCTGCTTCGAGCCGAGGACCTGGTTGTACAGGGTCCGTTCGTAGTAGTCCATGTACGCCGGGTCCTGCTCGTGCCAGAAGAGCATCCGGCTGAGCTTGAGCATGTTGTACGCGCAGCAGGTCTCGGCGGCGGTGTCGCCGATCGACCCGGCGATCACACCGCGGGCCTTCCAGAACTCGTTGGTGCTGGTGCCGCCGATCCCGTACATCCGGGTCGGGACGACCATGGACCAGAAGTTCCGGGTGGCGTCCAGATAGCGCCGCTCGCCCGTCTCGTCGTACAGCCGCAGCAGTCCGGTGAAGATGGGGATGTGCTGGTTGGCGTGGAGCCCGTCGAGGATGTCGGTGCCCGCCGCGCAGGAGTCGATGAGCCGGTCGAGGTCGAAGAGGCGGGCCAGCGCGAGGTGTTCGGCCTTGCCGGTGAGCGCGTACAGATCACAGATCGCCTCGACGATGCCGCCGAACTCGCCGCTGGAGAAGATGCCCCACATGCGCTGCCGGGTCGAGTCGGGCAGTACGGAGAGCCGGGAGTGCATCCAGTCGCACATCCCGGAGGCCAGATCGAGGGCGCGCGCGTCCTCGGTGTGGAGATACGCGTCCAGCAGACCCCGGAGGATCTTGTGCGCGGTGTAGTACGGCGCCCACACCTTGGTGTAGTCGGCGCCGGTCATCGACTCCAGCGCGATGAACTGCGTCTCCGGATAGGCCGCGAGGAACCCGGGATGGCTCGGCCTGCCCCAGGTGCGGCGCAGTGTGGCGTGCAGGCCACGGCCGGAGGCGTCGGCGAAGGTGGAGCCGGTGGTCTCACCGAAGGCGTACGACACGAGGTTGCCCGTGCCCGCGGGGGAGCCGGCGGCCCGGGTGGTGCGCAGCGCCGCGATCTCGGTGGCGGTCAGCACCCGCGACCAGATGTTGAACTCGCCGAAGGCTCCCGCGAACACCGGGTCGCTGTCGAAGTTCGAGCGGCCGAGCCAGTGGTTCCTGAGTGTGCCCAGCGCCGCCGGGGTGAGGTTCATCGCGGTGTTCCGCGCCACCTCGGTGCCGTTGACGTAGAGGATGCCGGTGGTGCCCGAGAGGGTCACCGCCAGATGGCTCCACCGGTTCAGCGGCAGCGCGGCGGTGCCGTTGAGGCCCTGCTCGCCGCCGGGGCCCCCGGTGGTGAGGGCGAAGCGCGGGACGCCGTCCGCGTTGCGGGCGGCCAGATAGAGATAGCGGGTGGTGTCGTTCCCGAAGTCGAGGATCCGGCTCCAGAGGGCGTCGTGGGTGGGCTTCACCCAGGTCGACAGGGTGATCGCCGAGGCGCCGCCGAGCACCCCGGCCGGCAGGTCGGCGTACTGGTAGGAGCCCCGGACGTTTTCCACGGCGGTGCCACCGAACACACCGGGGACACCGAGCGCGGACGGCTCGCGGCGCAGTGTTTCGCGCACCTCGGCCAGCGCCCCGACCATGTACCGGATCCGGTCGGCGTACACCTGCTCGCCGGTGGAGCCGTACGCCTGGGCGAGCATGCTCAGGAAGTGGCCGGTGTAGTGGCCGCGCAGATTGCCGTTGGCCTCACCGTCGAGGCCCTCCCAGCCGCCGGGGGCGACCGCGCCACGGGTGGAGAGCCCGGCGTTGGCGCGGAAGACCTGGAGCAGCCGGTCGACATCGTAGCCACGGCCGTGATCGAGCATCAGAGCGCTTTTGTCGGCGAAGAGACCCTTGCCGAGGGAGACGTCCTTGAGCGGGAACGGCCGGAGTTTTCCGGTGGCCAGAGCAGCCCGAGCGGTTGGCAGGGAGGGTGCGGCGGCGGCCGGTCGGCCGGTGGCCGCGTACGCGAATCCCGGTGCGGACAGGGCGAGTATCGAGGTCCGGAGAAGAGCGCGTCTGGACAGGGGCGGAGCCATGGGCCGGGGTTCCTTGTCTCTGTGGGGTGACAGGCGGGACGGTGGTGCCATGGGGCGTGTTACTGGGTGTGGAACGTCGCGTCCGCCCGTGCGGTCGCCGTGGTGACCGGCTGCACGAACATCTCGTACGCGTAGTGCCGGAGATAGCGGCCGGGCGAGCCGTACGACTCGAAGGAGACCCCGGCGGCCGTGTCGGCCAGCCCCGCCCGCTGCTGGAAGCTCGCGGCGGTCCGGAAGACGGCGGATCCGTCGTCCTTCTCCACCCACACCTCGTCGCCTCGGTCGTGGAGGTAGTAACCGGGGTAGTTCGCGGATTCCAGCGAGACCGTGCCACTGCCCGCGAGCCCCGGGACCACACGGAACTGCGAGTCGGCGAGGTTGGTGACATCCGGTTCGAGCTTCGCCCGGAACTCCCAGTGGCGGAGGTAGCGGTCCGGGTAGTTGTACGAGGAGAGGCGGACCGGTGTGACACCGTCGGCGACGGGGATGCCGAAGTTGGGGGTGCCGTCGGCGTTCCAGTACAGCTTCTGGTAACGGGTGCGGCGGTTGGGGTCGTTGAGCGGATCGCCGCTGATGTCCTTGTAGCCGCGGTCGTGGTACACGAGGATGTCGCTCGCGCCGTCCTCGGAGACCGTGAAGGAGTTGTGTCCGGGACCGTACTGCGAGGTCGCGGCGTTGCTCCGGAAGACGGGCTGGGGGTTCTTCACCCAGGAGGCGGGGTCGAGCAGATCGGCCGAGGCGGAGGCGGTGAGCAGACCGAGGCAGTAGTTGCTGTCGGTGGCGCTGGCCGAGAAGGACATGAAGACCTTCCCGTTGCGCTGGATCACCGCGGGTCCCTCGTTGACGGTGTGACCGATCTTCTCCCAGGCGTTGGTGGGCCGGGAGATCATCACGGGCGCGGTGCCGATGGTCCAGGGGTTGGACATCTTGGCGAGATAGAGGTTGGTGCCGTCACCGACGGCCGGGTCGTTCTGGGCCCAGCTGAGATAGCGGGTCCCGTTCACCACGAAGGTGGTGGCGTCGAGGGAGAAGGAGGACAGCGGGGTGGCGATCCGCCCCTTCTCGGTCCAGGTACCGGTGAGGGGGTTGGCGGCGTCGGTCTCCAGGACGTACATCCGGATCGCCCACACGTCGTTGGTGGCACCGGCGGCGAAGTAGACGTACCACTTGCCGTCGATGAAGTGGATCTCCGGGGCCCAGATGTGGGCACCCATCTCCCCGCTGGTGTGCTTGGACCAGATGGTGGTCTCGGGGGCGCTGGACAGGCCCTGGAGGGTGGTGGCCCGGCGCATCACGATCCGGTCGTACGCGGGCACGGTCGCGGTGAAGTAGTAGAAGCCGTCGGTGTGTTTGAAGATGTGCGGATCGGCGCGCTGTTCGGCGACGGGGTTGGTGAACAGCGCGGCGGGCGAGGCCGGGGCGGCCGCGTGGGCGGGTGCCCCGGACACCGTCACGAGCACACTCATCGCGACGAGTACGGCCAGCGCGGCCCGGATCAGGAGCGGCCCGAGCAGGGCCGGAAGGGCCGTTCCCGGGACGGACCGGTGACGAACACGGAGCATGGCGAGTCCCCTTTGACGGCCATCGGTTGTTCGGAGTATCGAACGCTGTGCGGAGCTTCGACCAGAAGATAAGTTTCGGGCAGGGGCACGTCAATGTTTCCGGCATGTTCCACGGCGACCGGTTTCCCGGTGCGGCGTCGGCCCGGGATCTTGACGGGGTGGATGTTACCGGTAACATTCCCGGTCGTGTCCTTGCCCGCGAGTCGCGGGCCGTCCTCCGGGAGAGCGTGTGTCGCGCCCTACGCGTACGCCGGTGTCGGCCTGTTCATCGCGCCGGTCTTTCCCACCGGACTTACCTGGCTCAACCGGGCCGCCCCCAGGGCCCGTCGGGCCGGGGCGCTGGTCATCGCCGCGTCGATGGTGGGCGGTGTGGTGGCGGGCCCGGCGCTCGGCAAGGCCATCGAGTGGTCCGGGATCCGCGCGGTGCCGCTCCTGCTCTGCGGTGTGTCCGCGCTCTGTCTGGCGGCGACCCTCTGGCTGATCCGCGCCACCCGCCCCGCCCCGGCGGGCCGGCCCGCCGCCGTACGTACGTAACACACTGCCCGTTCGCCGGCCCCGGCCCCGGCCCCGGACCGGGGCTGCCCGAGGGCGCCCGGTGTATCCGCCGGGGCCGGTCCCCCCGGCCCTGGGCCTATCCTGTGGGCTGCCGGGCGGCGCAGGACCGCCGGGGCCGGGCCGGAGGAAGCGCACGCCATGACACGAAGCACCGCCGGGGGCGCTGTCTCCCCCGGACGCAGCCGGCGCGGCTTCGCGGGATCGCGCCCGGTGATGGACGATGTGGCCCAACTGGCCGGTGTCTCCAAGCAGACCGTGTCCCGGGTGCTCAACGAGCATCCGGCGGTCCGTCCCGCGACCCGCGAGGCGGTTCTCGACGCCATCAGGACCCTCGGCTACCACCCGAGCCGCAGTGCGCGGTCCCTCGCCAGCGGCCGGACCCGGATGCTCGGTGTGATCTCCTTCGACGCGGCGCGCTACGGCCCCGCCTCCACCCTGACCGCCATCAACACCGCGGCCAGGGAAGCCGGTTACCTGGTCAGCTCGATCGCCGTCGACACGGCCGACCGGGACACCGTGGTACGCGCCACGGACCGGCTGTCGGCCGAGGGCGTCGACGGTGTGATCGCCATCGCCCCGCAGAGCCGGGTGGGGAAACCCCTGGCGGCGGCGCGGCTCGGGATCCCCCTGGTGGTGCTGGAGAACGACCTTGAGGACGGCACCCCGCGCATCACCACGGACTCCCCGGCCGGGGCCCGTATCGCCACCGAACACCTTCTGGCCCTGGGCCATGCCACCGTCCACCACATCGCGGGCCCCACGGGCTGGACGCCCGCCGACCGGCGACTGGCGGGGTGGCGGGCGGCGCTGGAGGCGGCGGGCCGGGAGGTCCCCGTGCCGCTCATCGGTGACTGGAGCGCCGACTCCGGGTACGCGCTGGGCCGGCGGCTGGCCCGGCGCGCGGAGGTCACCGCCGTCTTCGCCTCCAACGACCAGATGGCCCTGGGCGCGCTGCGCGCCTTCCACGAAGCCGGCCGTCCCGTCCCCGGCGAGGTCAGTGTCATCGGCTACGACGACATCCCCGAGGCCGCCCACCTGCTGCCCCCGCTCACCACCGTACGTACCGACTTCGTCGACATCGGCAGGCGCTCCGTGTGGCTCCTGCTGTCCCGCATCGACGGGCCGACGGGCCCCCCGGTCGAGCCGGTGGTCCCCGTCGAACTCATCGTCCGTGACAGCACCGGCCCGGCCCCCCGCACCTGAGCGCATGGGCCGGGCTCAGCCGCGCTTACGCGCGCCGGGCGCGCAGCTCCCGTACCCCCGCCACCGCCAGTACGAGCACGGTGGCGCCCAGGGACCACAGCAGCTGCGGGCGGGCCGTGTCGTCGGTCAGCATTAGGACGACCACGGCGGCGATGGCGGCGAGCGTCGCCCAGGTCAGGCCGGGGAAGAGCCACATGCGCAGCACGAGAAGCTGCGGGGTCTCCCGTTCGAGCTGGGGGCGCAGCCGGAGCTGGGAGACGGCGATCAGGGCCCAGACGAAGAGAAGGACCGCGCCCACCGCGTTGAGCATGTACAGGAAGATCGAGTCGGGCCATTTGAGATTGAGCAGCACCGAGACGAATCCGAACGCCACGGACGCCAGGACCGCGCGCCTCGGCACGCCCCCGGGACCCACGGCCAGCAGGGACTTCGGGGCCTCGCCGCGCTCGGCCAGGGAGAAGATCATGCGGGACGAGCCGTAGAGGTTGGCATTGAGCGCGGACAGCAGGGCGACGAACACCACGATGTTCATGATCTGCCCGGCGGACGGGATGCCGATCGCGTCGAGGACGGTGACATACGGGCTCAGACCGGCCTGCTGGGCCGTCCACGGCAGGACCGTCACCACGATCAGCATGGAGCCGACGTAGAAGAAGATGATCCGGAACACAGCACTCCGTACGGCCCGTGCCACCGAACGCGCCGGGTCGTCGGACTCGGCCGCCGCGATCGTGACGACCTCCAGTCCGCCGAAGGCGAAGACCACGGCCAGCAGCCCGGAGATCACGCCCTGCCAGCCGCCCGGCAGGAAGCCGCCCGCCTGGCCGGTGAGGTTGGTGAGACCGACGGGGTCGGTGTCGGGCAGCAGCCCGAAGACCGCGAGCAGCCCGAGGACCAGGAACGCGATGATCGCGAAGACCTTCAGCGCGGCGAACCAGAACTCGGTCTCGCCGAAGTTCTTCACCGCGGCGAGGTTCGTGCCGGTGAAGACCAGCATGAAGAGCAGCACCCACGCCCACTGCGGGACGCCCGGCACCCAGCCGTTCGCGATCCGCGCCGCGCCCGTCGCCTCCACGGCGAGCACGACGACCAGCAGGAACCAGTACAGCCAGCCCGCCGTGAACCCGGCCCACCGGCCGAGCGCCCGCTCCGCGTGCACGGAGAACGACCCCGACGCGGGCATCGCGGCCGACATCTCGCCCAGCATCCGCATCACACACAGGGCGAGCACACCCGCGATCAGATACGAGAGGACGATGCCGGGCCCGGCCACCGCGATCCCGGCCCCCGACCCGACGAAGAGCCCGGCCCCGATGACCCCGCCGAGGCCGAGCATGGTCAGATGCCGCTGTTTGAGCCCTCCGGCGAGCGGCTCCCCGGCTGTTCCTGCCTGTGGTGGTGTGCCGGATGCGCCGGGTACGTCCGGCGCGCCCTTCGGTAGGGATATGCCGGGAGAAGCGTCGGGTGGAAGCTGGTCACTCATGGGCGATTCAGACTGCTTTCGGGGTCGATGGGGGGCGCCGGGCCCCCACAGTCTCCACAGCGGGCCCCTTCCAGGCAAAAAGATTCCCGGGTTGTCGCGCGGGCGACGATGAGTTTCGGTGGAGGGAACGGTCGGTACAGACGGCAGGGCCAACAGCGGACAGCGGGCCACCGCAGCGACGTACAGGAGGCAGTGATGCCCCGGATCACCCCCAATCTCTGGTTCGACACCGAGAGCGAGGAAGCCGCCGAGTTCTATGTGTCGGTCTTCCCGAACTCGAAGGTCAGGAACATTTCCTACTACGGCGAGGCCGGACCGCGTGCGGCCGGGACCGTGCTGACCGTCGACTTCGTGCTCGACGGCCAGGAGTACACGGCGATCAACGGCGGTCCCCAGTTCACCTTCAGCGAGGCGGTCTCGCTGCTCGTCAGCTGCGCCGACCAGAAGGAGGTCGACTACTACTGGAACGCGCTCTCCAAAGGCGGCGAAGAAGGCCCCTGCGGCTGGCTCAAGGACCGCTACGGACTGTCCTGGCAGGTCGTCCCCCTGGGGATGGGCGAGCTGATGAGCGACCCGGACCCGGAGCGGGCCCAGCGGGCGATGGCGGCGATGCTCGGCATGAAGAAGATCGACGTGGCGGCGCTGTACGCCGCCGCCGACCGGACCTCCTGAGGGGACACGGGGACACGGGAAACACCGTGCCCGGCCGGGCCAACCGTTCCCCGCCTCACCTGAACGGGTGAGCATGGGCAGGTGAACGGCGCGCCCGCCGGGTCGGCGGGGCGGGCGGCGGGCGGAGTGTCAGCGGACCACGTCCACGAAGACCGGGTTGGTGCAGAGCCAGGTGTCGACCCACGGGTCCCCGTTCCCCGGCTGGTGCGGGATCGGCCCGTGCGGTCGATGTCCGCGCCGAGGAAACCGGCGCCGTTGCGTCTGCCGTCGCTGCCGCGCAGCCGCAGGTAGCAGGACTCCTCGGCCCGCCCGATCGGGATCCGCAGTGTGTACCGGCCCAGGCGGTCGTGTACGTCCCAGCTGGGAGAGGTGTATTTCGGCGTCGTGGCTGTAGACCGCGTGCACATGGTGGTCGCCGACCGGACACGACGGCGGCGGGTCGCTCCGTCCCCGGCCCAGGGCCTCGGCCCCGGACGGCGCGAGCGCGGCGGACCCGCCGGCGAACGCGGCGCCTAACAGCCCCGCCGGCGAACGCGGCGCCGAACAGCCCCGCCGTACGCGGCAGTTCACGCCGGGAGAGCCCTTGCGCGTCGAGTGACGCGGCGGGTCGCTCCGTCCCCGGCCCAGGGCCTCGGCCCCGGACGGCGCGAGCGCGGCGGACCCGCCGGCGAACGCGGCGCCGAACAGCCGCGCCGTACGCGGCAGTTCACGCCGGGAGAGCCCTTGCGCGTCGAGTGGCGCGGCGGGTGCGGCGGGGTCGGCCCGGAGCGGTGGCCGCTGGGTGTCGTCATGCATGGGGTGGGGCTCCTGACCGCTCGGGATGCTCATGAAGTGGCCTACCGGACCGGGGAGTTCCGGGCTCGGGCGTACCGGTGATCCAGGTGAGCCGGATCGAGGTGCGCCGGATTCGGTGTGCCGGATTCAGGTGTACCCGGCTCAGGCGTTCATGAAGTCGCTCACGGGCAGTGCCCGTTCGGTGATGCGGAGGTCGCCGACCCAGCCCTGGAGGAGCTGGTCGAGCTTGCCCCCGTACTCGTAGGCGCCGAGCAGCCAGGGCAGCCCGAGAGTGGCGAGCCCGGTGGTGCGGGTGGTGGGGTTACGGGCGACGGGGCAGCCGTCGACGTACATCGTGGTGTGCCGCGTGTCATTGACGACGGCGACGTGCCACCAGGTCTCCCGGTCCAGCTCATGGCCCCAATTGGTCACCGCGGAGGGCTGGTTCAGCGGCGCGGCGGCCCACTGGAACCCCGGTCCGTCGGAGATCGAGAGGGTGGCCACCGGTTCGTCCGGGTCGCCCACGGTCCTGCCCGCGCCGCCGATCGTGCCCCGGCGGCTGAGGATCGACGACCAGGCGTTGTGGGCCACGTCCCAGTCTGCGGGCAGCTTGAGGAACGCCTCGATGGTGTAACCGGCCCGGAACGTCTGCGTGTTGAGGGGCGCTCCGTCGACCGTACGCAGATAACCGCCCCGTAGTGGGGACTTGCCGCCGTCGAAGTACAGGCTGCCGTGTCCCGGCTGGTCGGGGTGGTGGCTGTCGGACCAGCGCAGCGCGGACGGCGCGGCGCCGGGCACGGCCGCCCTGATCAGATCGTTGCCGCGGCCGGACAGATCGGGCACCCGCAGCGCGGCGTCGGCGGCGGAGCCGTCCTGGTGCGCTCCGTCGAAGCGCCAGTACGCGACGGTCCCCGGCACCAGCATCCGCGCGGCGGGGCGCGGGGCGCGCGCGGGAACGGGCGCGAAGCCGGCGAACCGCGCGGTGAAGTCGATCGGTACGGAGAAACTGTCCTGCGGCCCGGTCAGTTCGATCTCGCGGCGGTCCAGCTCGCCCAGCCGGTCGGCCGCCCTGCCGAGGATCCACGGGGAGATGGTCTCCACGTCGATGGTGTTCCTGGCGAGGTCGAACCGGTAGAGCCGGATCATCGCGCTGCCGCCGTAGTAGCGGTTCTGGTAGTTGGTGATGTGCAGATGGACGTCATGGCCCGCGTCGTTGTGCCGGGTGGTGCGGGCGGGCGGCCAGTAGTGCCCGTTCAGGGTGAGGAAGATCTGGTCGCTGCCGGAGATCAGCTCGTCCCACAGCCACTGACCGTGCGCCGAGAACCGGGCCTCGTCACCGGACTTGTCCGCGTACACCAGCTCGTGGGTGGTGAGGACGACCGGTGTCCTCGGATGGTCCGCGATGACCTTCTTCGCCCAGGCGATGCCCGCGGCCGAGGGCCGCCAGTCGAGCGCCAGCACCAGCCACTCCCGGCCCGCCGCGCGGAACAGGTGGTAGGTGTTGTAGCCGTCCGGTGTGGCCCCGCCGAAGGTGGGCAGCGCCCGCAGCCGCTGTGGCCCGAAGGCGTCCAGGTACGGGGTGCGGCCGCGCCGGTCGTCGGTGGAGGAGTCGATGTCGTGGTTCCCGGTCACCACGCTGTAGCCGACGCGTTGCCGGTCGAGGACCTTGAACGCGTCGCTCAGCGGCCCGTACTCCTGCGCCGTGCCGTGCTCCGTCAGATCCCCGAGGTGGGACAGGAAGACGATGTTCTCGTCGCGGCGGTGGTCCAGGACATAGCGCAGCGACGCCTCGACGGGCGCGGAGTGCAGGCTGTCGCCGTCGAACAGATACTGGGTGTCCGGCATGACGACGAGGGTGAACCGGGGACTGTCGGTGTCGGGCCGCCGCGACTCGGCCGCCACGGCGGGCACTTCGCGCGTCCGGGCCTCGGCGGCGGACACACCGGTGAGCCCCACCGCCGCGGTGGCGCCCGCGAGCGCGGTGGCTCTGAGGAACGTACGCCGGCCCGCGTCGGAGAAGGCGGCATCGGGAGAAGCGGCGTCGGGACAGGCGCCGTCGGGCTGGTGGAGCGGGCTGCACATTGCTTCTCCGCGTAGTTCGCCGGGAATGACCGAATGGGCTGACTGATCGTGTGCAAGGTATGCGGGGCCGAGGGGCCCGCCGGAATCACGCCGGTGGTGGGCAGGGGAAGAGATCGTGAACGGCGGATGATCGGCTCCGGGCCCGGCGACTTCGGTGAACGCGGCGCCTTCCGCGTGCTGCGGACCCTGGCCGACCGGAACGTGGCGCCGCTCGTGGTGCCGCCCGGCCCGCCGACGCCCGCGCACCGGCCACGCGTCCGTGGGGCGCCGCGCCGCTCCGTACCGGCTCGGAGCGGGACCTCCGCACCCCGGGCCGGGGATCTTTGAACCGGGCCGGTCGAAATCCCGTACTAGCTCTGCGACGGGCCATTGTCGCGTTCGCGCGCGCATCCGCGGGACCCGTCGCCGCTGATCGCGCGGGCGGTGTCGAGAAGAGGCGCCGCACGGGCATTGCTCCAAGGACCGGAGGAACGATCCATGCGCTCCAGGCAACGCCCGGTGACAGCCATGGCCTGTGTGCTCGCCCTGCTGTCGGTCTTCGCTACCTCCTGCGGGGTGTACGGCGGCGGCATCTCGCGGACCGGCTCCGTCGGGGCGGACGGATCGAAGAGCTGGAACGAGGGCGGCTGGCAGGACTGGGACTCCTCGAAGTGGCTCAGAGACGCCGCCGACTTCGTCAACCCGGTGATCGACGGGCTCTGGAAACCGGACCGGATGCGGGAGGGCGTCAGTACGGACCAGCCCGTGCCCGGGGGCATCGGCGACCAGGGCATCTCGGACCCCGAACCCGCCGCCGTGTTCGCCGAGCCGGTGCCGGTGGCGTACCGCGACAGCGCCCCCGTCGTCGGCAAGCTCTTCTTCGACACCCCCGAGGGCCCCTCGGTGTGCTCCGCGACCGCGGTGGCCGACCCGGCCCGGCCCGGCGCGTCCGATCTGGTCTGGACGGCCGGGCACTGTGTGCACGCCGGGGCCAAGGGCGGCTGGTTCCGCAATATCGTCTTCGTCCCCTCCTACAACGACGAGGGCCTGACGAGCGTGGCCCGGCAGGACGCGACCAAGGACCAGCTCTCCCCGTTCGGCATCTGGTGGGCCGACTGGGCGCAGACCTCGCCCGAGTGGATCGAGCAGGGCTCCTCGACGGGCGGCAAGGGCTCCCCGTACGACTTCGCCGTTCTGCACGTCAAGCCGCCGGCCGGCTCGGACTTCACCACCCTGGAGGCGACCGTGGGCGGCGCGGCGGCCATCGACTTCGGCGTGGAGTCGGCCGCCCGGATCAAGACGGTCGGCATCTGGGGATACCCGGCGGACACGCCCTTCGACGGAGAACTCATGTTCACCTGCGAGGGCCGTCCCGGCAGGCTCTCGATCCGGGCCGACCAGCCCTCGCTGTACCGCATCGGCTGCACCATGACCGGTGGCTCCTCCGGCGGCGGCTGGTTCGTCCAGGACTCCAACGGCCTTCCCGTCCTGGTCAGCAACACCTCCATCGGCCCGACCGCGCAGACCTGGCTCGCCGGGCCGAGACTCGGCGAGGGGGCCAGAACGATCTACGACGCGGTCAGCGGCAAGTTCGCCTGACCGCGCCGGCGTTGGTACGGGCCCCGGCCGGGAGCGCGGCCGGGGCCGTCAGCCCGCGACGATCCACGCGTACGCGGCCCGCGCCGTGAACTCGCCCTGGCCGCCCGGGAAGAGCAGCCCCGCCGTACCGAACGCCGGATCGTCCGCCGAGCCGGGAACGTACGGTACGGCGACGCAGCGCATCCCGGCCGCGTGCGCCGCCCGCGCGCCCGGGGCGGCGTCCTCCAGGACCACGCAGTCGGCGGGGGCCGCGGACAGCCGGCGCGCCGCCTCCAGGAAGACATCGGGTTCCGGCTTGCCGCGCGCGACCTCCTCGGCGGAGACGGTCACCGGGAAGAACGTCTCCAGACCGGTGACGCGCAGCGCCAGATCGATGGCGGCGCGCGACGAGCCGGACGCCACGGCCATCGGCATCCCCTCCGCGTACAGCCGCTCCACCAGCTTCCGCATCTGCGGGAACACCTCCGTGGCGGCGCGCACCCGCTCCAGATAGAGCCGGTTCTTCTCGGCCAGCAGGGTGTCGAGCGGCGCGTCGATCCCGTACTCCTCGCGCAGCGCCGCCAGCGTCTCGCGGGTGCCGATCCCGATGAACCGGCTGTGCTGCTCCCAGCTGAAGTCCGGTACGCCGTACTGGGCCAGCAACCGGCGCCCGGCTTCGTAATAGTGGGGTTCGCTGTCGACGAGTGTCCCGTCGAGATCGAAGATGACCGCGGGGGTACGCGAAGTGTTCATGGGACCCAGCATGCACGGGCCGTTCCGCGACCGGCTCTAGGACGTGCCGGTCAGCTCGCCGCTCAGTGTCCGGTGGAGACGTGCGCCGGTCCCGTGCAGGCCGGTGATCTCCACGCTCTTGCCGCGCCCCGCGTACTTCTCCCCGATCGTGTCCAGGGCCGCGACGGACGAGGCGTCCCAGACCCGGGCGGCCGAGAGGTCGATGACGACGCTGCCGGGGTCGTTCGCGTAGTCGAACCGATGGGCCAGCTCGTGGGCGGAGGCGAAGAACAGCTCGCCCGTCACGGAGTACACCACCCGGTCGCCGTCCGGGTCGGTGACGGCGGTGACATCGGTGACCCGGGCGACATGCCGGGCGAAGAAGGCCATCGCGACGATGGAGCCCACCACGACACCGATGGCGAGATTGCCGGTGGCGACCACACAGATCACGGTGATCACCATGACGGCGATCTCGCCGCGCGGCATCCGCCGGAGCGTCCTCGGCGCGACGGAGTGCCAGTCGAAGGTCGCGAACGACACCATCACCATGACGGCCACCAGCGCGGCCATCGGAATCCCGGAGACCACCGGACCGAAGACCACGCACAGCACCATCAGGAACGCCCCGGCCAGAAAGGTCGACAGCCGGGTGCGGGCCCCGGAGACCCGTACGTTGATCATGGTCTGGCCGATCATCGCGCAGCCGCCCATCCCGCCGAAGAACCCCGTGACGACATTGGCGATGCCCTGGCCTATGGACTCGCGGGTCTTGCTGGAGCGGGTGTCGGTGATGTCGTCGACCAGCTGGGCCGTCATCAGCGACTCCATCAGCCCCACCAGTGCCATGGCGAGCGCGTACGGCGCGACGGTGGCCAGGGTGTCCATCGTGAACGGTACGTCCGGCAGCCCCGGCACCGGCAGCGAGGACGGCAGTTCGCCCTTGTCGCCCACGGTCGGAACGGCGATGCCCGCCGCGACGGTGATCACGGTCAGGATGACGATGGACACCAGCGGAGCCGGGACCACGGTGGTGACCCTCGGGAAGAACACCATCAGGGCCAGCCCCGCGACGACCAGCGGATAGACGGCCCAGGGCACATCGCGCAGCTCCGGCACCTGGGCCAGGAAGATCAGGATCGCCAGTGAGTTGACGAAGCCGACCATGACCGGCCGGGGCACGAACCGCATGAGTCGCGCGACACCGAGCGCCCCCAGCACGATCTGGATCACCCCGCCGAGGATCACGGCGCAGACCAGATAACCGAACCCGTGCTCCCGGTTGAGCGGCGCGATCACCAGCGCCACGGCGCCGGTCGCGGCCGAGATCATCGCGGGCCTGCCGCCCACGACGGAGATCACCACGGCCATGGTGAAGGAGGCGAACAGCCCGACCGCGGGCTCGACCCCGGCGATGATCGAGAAGGAGATCGCCTCGGGGATCAGCGCGAGGGCGACCACCAGACCGGCCAGCACCTCCGTACGGAGAACCCTGGGCGACAGCCGGGGCGGCCGGAAGACGCCCCATCGGGCCGTGGGGGACAGCGGGGAAGCGGAGGACACGGGAGGCAGCCTTGTCGGCTCGGGCGCCCCGGACAACGGCCGGGTGGCGCGGGTATCGGTCGGGGCCTGGGACTTCGTCGGCCCGGCATGGCGCGGACCGTCGGACGATCTAAGGTCTCGGGAGGGAATCCGCCTCCGAGCGCCCCGAACTCTACCCTGACGTAACGGTAGAGATGGGTCCGGGGGCGGAGCGGGAACACGAAGAGAACGAGGACGGGCAGCGCGTGGGCAGCGAGCACCTACAGATCGGCGAGGTCGCCGCGCGTACCGAACTGTCGCTGCGCACGATCCGGCATTACGAGGAGACCGGGCTGGTCATCCCCTCCGCCCGCTCCCAGGGCGGCTTCCGCCTCTACACCGAGGCCGATGTCGCCCGGCTGATGGTCATCCGGCGCATGAAGCCGCTCGGGTTCAGCCTCGACCAGATGCGCGAGCTGCTCGACGCCACCGACCGCCTCGACTCCGCGGAGGAGCTGACGGCCGGTGACCGCGAGGCGCTGCTGGAACGCGTACGCGAGTACGAACAGGCCGCCGCCGAGCAGGTCGCCAGGCTCCGGGTCCAGCTGGCGCGGGCCGAGGAGTTCGCCGGGGCGCTGCGCGGGCGCCTGACGTCCCCGCCCGCCGCCGACGGGCCGGCCTCCGGCTGAGCACGGGCTTCCGGCCAGGGCTTCTCGTCGGCTGTTCCCGTCGGTTCTTCTCGCCGGGGCGCGCGGAAGGGCCCGTGCCGGCAGATCCGGTACGGGCCCTTTCCTCGGTGCGGGGTGTGTCCGGCGCGCGGACCCGGTGTTCAGTGCGCCGAGGTTCCCTGCGGCTGGGTGGAGATGCCCAGAGCCGTCGCGTACTGCGACAGGACGAGCTTGCCGATCGCCGGGTACGCGCCGAGCGGGTCGGCGGCGGCGCAGTCGGCCTCCTTGAGCGCGGCGTCGAGCAGCCCCTCGGGCAGCTCGGGCCCGACCAGGTACGGCGCGAGCGCGAGCTGCGTCGAACCGGCCTCGCGCAGCTGCTCGGCGATGGCGGAGACCGATCCGTCCTCGTCGAGCGCGGCGGCCATCACCGGTACGGCGAGCCGCGCGGCCAGCAGCATTCCGGTGATCCCGGCGGTCTGGACCGACTCCGTGCCGCCCACCGTGCCCAGGATGATCCCGTCGGCCGCCGTGGCGACCGTGAACAGCCTGGCACGGTCGGCGCGGGCCAGCCCGGCCTCCGAAAGGCGTACGTGCAGACCCTCGGCCAGCAGCGGGTGCGGACCGAGGACGTCGGTCACCTCCGCGGCCGTGCCACTGTCCGCGACAGCCTCGCCTATCCGCGTGATCATCCCACTGTCCGGACCCGCGAGCAGCGGTACGACGACGGCGGCCGGACCCTGTGGCTCGGACACCTCGCGGCCCGCGGCCTTCGCCAGCTCGTAACGGTCGTTGCGCAGCGCCGCCGTACCGGCCAGCACGTCGCGCAGCGCGGGGAACTCGGCCCCTTCGCCGTCCAGATAGCCGATGGCCGCGTCGAGCCCCGGCAGTTCGGAGCGGGCGATGCTGATGACTTCCTCGGCCAGGCCGCGCACGGCCGCCGAAGGGGTGCCGGGAACGGCGAGAACAAGCGCGGGCGCACCTTCGGGGGCCGCCACCGGTTCGGGTCGGCGGTGGCGCCCCGACTGGCGGGGTCGCGGCATTCGTACAGGCAGGCCGGATGCGGGCCCAGTGGGGGTGCTCATGGCGTCGAATGCTACTGGTTTTGTGGGCGCGGCTGTTCGGGGAGGGGCAGGTCGCGAACCATCTGTCCTTATATATCCGTTAGGTATTTTTCCCCTCATCTGTCCTGTTCTGTCGGTGCGTTGAGCAGCCGTGCGTCACGGGGCAGCCGCAGCCGGTCCCCGGCGAGCGCCCTTGCGAGGAGCAGCGCGCCACCGAGCGGACCGGTCGCGGCGGGCACGGTCCTGGCATGCGGGAGCTGCTCCGCCAGCTCGCCGCGCAGCGGTGCGAGCAGTGGCTCGCCGAGCTTGAACAGCCCTCCGGTAAGGGCGACTTCGCAGTCACCGGACGCCGGGCAGACCGCGGCGGCGGCCTCCGCGATCCGGCGCGCGGCCACCGTGAGGATCTCCGCGGCGACCGGGTCATCGGCCGCGCAGCGGGCCACCTCGGGGGCGAAGGAGGCGAGCACGGCGGGCCGGTCGGTCCGTGGGTAGAGCAGCCCCGGCAGCTCGGCGGCCGGCCCGAAAACCGCTTCCATCCTGGACAGCAGTACGGGTGAACCACCGCGCCGTCCGTCGTGCGCGCGCAGCGCCGCTTCGAGTCCGGCCCGGCCGATCCAGGCGCCGCCGCCGTGGTCCCCGAGCAGATGGCCCCAGCCGTCCGCCCGCCGCCAGCCCGCCAGGTCCGTACCGAGCGCGATCATGCCCGTGCCGGCCGCGACGACCGCTCCGGGCCGCTGCCCGAGCGCTCCCGCGTACGCGGTGACCGCGTCGGCGGCGAGCACGAGGCGCCGTACCCCGAGATGGCGTTCCAGCGCGCCGGGCAACTCCGCGCGGAGCCCGTCCCCGAGCGTGGCCATCCCGGCCGCGCCGATCGCGACCGCCGCCAGGGTGCCCGCCGACGGGGCGTCCGCCCGTGCCAGCAGGGTGGCCGTCGCGGTGAGCAGCCGGTCGAGCAGTGGGCCCGGATCGATACCGGACGGGCCGGTGCGCAGGGGTTCGGCGGAACCGGTGGTGAGGACGGAGCCGGGGTCGTCGCCGCCCACGGCCGGGGCGAGGGCGAACCGCAGCCCCGAGCCGCCCGAGTCCACGCCCAGGACCCACGCGCTCATCCCGTTGTCCTCATGGTGCAGGGGCCGTCGCGCCCGGCCCTGTCCCGCTCACGGCAGCTGCCAGTCCACGGGCCGGGCGCCCTGGCCGGTCAGCAGTTCGTTGGCCCGGCTGAACGGGCGCGAGCCGAAGAAGCCGCGGTCCGCGGACATGGGGGAGGGGTGGGCCGACTCGATCGCCGGGTAGTCGCCGAGCAGTGGACGGCAGTTGCGCGCGTCCCGCCCCCACAGGATGGACACCAGCGGCGTTCCCCGGGCGACCAGGGCGCGGATGGCCTGCTCGGTCACCTCTTCCCAGCCCTTGCCCCGGTGCGCGGCGGGCTTGCGGGGCGCGGTGGTCAGCGCGCGGTTCAGCAGCAGGACCCCCTGACGCGTCCAGGGCGTCAGATCGCCGTTGGAGGGGCGGGGATGGCCCAGGTCGGCGTGCATCTCCCGGAAGATGTTGTCCAGGCTGCCCGGCACCGGCCGCACCTCCGGCGCCACCGAGAAACTCAGCCCCACCGCGTGGCCGGGGGTCGGGTAGGGGTCCTGGCCGACTATCAGGACCCGGACCTCCTCGAAGGGCTGCTGGAAGGCGCGCAGCACATTCGCCCCGGCGGGCAGATAGGTGCGGCCCGCCGCGACCTCCGCGCGCAGGAAGTCGCCCATCGCGGCGATGCGTCCGGCGACGGGGCCCAACGCCTGGGCCCAGCCCGGCTCAACCACTTCACTCAACGGTCTCGCTGTCACGGGACATCACTCTACTTACATACGAACCACGGGCCCAACGGACCGGCGCACCCCGGCCGTCGGCCCGTACGTCCCGACGGGGTCCGAACGGGAGAGCTACGCCTCCAGCCGGCGCAGCCGCTCCGCGTCGGGCGTCCGGGGGCAGGTGACACACGCCTCGGCCGCGCGAACGGTGTAGTAGAGACAGCAGCCCATACGGGTGCGGGTCGGATACCGCCGCCCGTCGTCGCCGGTGAGCCTGCGGAAGTCCGCGCCGCCGGGGAACGGCCCCCGGGCCGAGGGCAGGACCGCGGTGGCCGCGCGGACCGCCGCCTCCTCCTGGCCCAGGACGCGGCCGACGTACCAGATCCCGGAGACGAGGTCGTCGGCGACCATGCCCCACAGCGCGCGCGGTCCGCGCCGGAGCTGCGGGCCGAGCGCGGCCAGCAGGGGGCCCATGTGGTCGGCGACCGCGGAGCGCAACTCCGTGCGCAGCGCATCCGGGTGGGGGAGCGGGACCGCGCCGGGGAGCGCGGCGGCCGGGTCGTCGGCCAGACAGGCGAAACCGGTGCCGGGGGTGAGTCGGTACGTACCCGACGCGAGGTCCAGCCGGATGTCCTCGGGCCGGATGCGCGGCACCCGCGCTTCCAGGTACCAGACGCCGCTCATCAGCAGGCTCAGCGACCACACGTAGTCGTGGAGCGCGCGGGTGGCGGCGACGTCCCGGCGCGGGACGCTCCCGTGGCGGTCCCGGAGGCGGTCCGCCTCCGCCGTGACGAAGGCGTCGAGGGCGTACGGGTTTTCGGTCAGTTCGTCCCCGCGCACGCCGGTCCTGTCCCGGTGCGCGCCGGGGGGCGTGACCACGACGGTCAGCGCCTCGCACGCCTCGGTCAGCCGCCGGTAGGTGGCCGTGAGGAGCTCCGGCGCACCGGTCTGCGGGGTCTCCAGGGCCACGGTCATCGGTACCTCCTGTGCAGGGGGGTGGCGTTGAGCAAGCGAAAGGTAAGGCTTACCTTATTCGAGATAACGCCAGGTAGGTGCGGGGGCTGGTTATTGATGGCCGAGAGTTACCCATGTCACAGCGAGGGCGTAGATTGTTGATAGCTAAAGCATGCCTAACCTAAGCTCACCATTCGTGACTGCGACCGAACGGGCCGTACCCAGGGGTATGTCCTTCCGTGCCCTCGGGCACATCCCCCTTGGTCGCCTCCCTGTATGCAGAGGCGGGCCGGCGCACCACCGCGCACCCGGCGCCGGGATGGACCGCCCCCGGCCGGCGCCACGACAGACCACGCCTCACCCGCACGAGCACAAGAGAGATGAACCCGCTCATGTCGATACGAACCATTCCGCGCGCGACCGGTCGGCCCGCCGCCGGGCCGCTCGCCGTCCTCCTCGTTCCCGGTGTCTTCGAGGCTCCCGGCCGGACCGGGGTGTCCGGCGGCGAAGTCCGGGCCGCGGAGCGGGTTCTTGCCGATGTGGTCACGGCCGGCGGCGCGGAACCCCCGAAGAGATAGCGCCTCCCGCTCCTCCGGAGCCGGGCCGCCACCCGGTGCTCCGTCCCGCACCCCCATTCTCCGAGCGGAAGCTTTCCCACTCATGCGCCTGTATCTGCTTGCCCTCAACCCCACCGACTCCGTCACCGAGGGGTTTCTGCCCGCCGCCGCCCGGCTCGGTCTGGACATCACCGTTCTGACCGACCATCCGGACGCCCACCGGAACGTCTACCCCGGGATCGAGATCCTGGAGTGCGACGTACGCGATTTCCACGCCGTCATCACCCGGATCGCGACCCACCACACACCGGACGCCGTCTTCACCAACAGCGACCACCTCCAGACCCAGGCGGCCCTGGCCGCCCACTACTTCGGGCTCCCCGCCAAGGACTGGCGGGCCACCCTGCGCACCAAGAACAAGGCGGAGACCCGCCGCAGGCTCGCCGCCGCCGGGGTGGACACCGTGTGGTCCGCCGAGCTGACCGAACCGGCCGCCCTTGACGCGCCGTACCCCTGTGTGGTGAAGCCCCGCGAGGGTGTGGCCAGCGAGGACGTGGTCCTGGTCGACGGCCCCGAGGAGTTGGTGGCGCGCTGCGAGGAGATCCTGGCCCGCCGCCCCGGCGTCGCCCTGGTCGTCGAGGAGTATCTGCCGGGCGAGCTGTACACCCTGGAGACCCTCGGCGACGGCCGCATCCGCCATGTCCTGGGCGGCTTCCACACCGAGCTGTCACCGCCGCCGTACTTCATCGAGGAACGTCTCACCTTCGTGCCGGAGCACCCGGCGTCGGTCGTCGGCCAGATCCTGGACCAACTCGACGCGCTCGGAGTGGGGTTCGGTGCCTGTCACACCGAATTCGTGGTGCACGAGGGCCGGGCGAGGATCATCGAGGTCAACTACCGCGCCATCGGCGACCAGTGTGATCTGCTGCTGGCGCGGCTGCTGGGGATCCCGCTCTTCGAGCACATCCTCCGTACGCATCTGGGCGAGCCGCTCCCCGCGGAGCTGGGCATCCGCCAGGGCGGCGCCGCCCTGCTGGAGTACCCCTGCGCGGAGCGGGCCGGCACCCTGGTCGCCGCCCCGGACGCCACCGAACTCTCCATAGCCGGTGTGGAACTGACGTACCGTCCGCTCAGGGAGACCGGCGAGCGGCACGATCTGTACCGCACCAACCGCGATTATCTCGGAGTGCTCAGGGCCATCGGCCCGGATCGGCACAGTGTGGACAAGGCGGTCGAGGAGTTCCTGGCCGCGCAGAGCTGGGAGATCCAGCCGTGACCGCCCCCGTCGCCACCACCACCGACCCGGCCGAGGCCGAACTGCTGACCCGCGTCCTCGGCACACTGCTCCGCGAGGACGTCGTCGGACTGCGCTCCCGGAGCACCCTCGTCCACCGGCCGGACGGCCGCTGGCTGCGGCTGGCCGCCGGCGAGGCGGACGCCCTGCTGCTGCCGGTCACCGAGGACGGCTTCCAGGGCCAGTACGCGGCCCGGCTCCCCCTGCTGCTGCGGGAGCCGGACGGCCGCGAACTGACCTCGTACGCCACCGTCCTCGCCGCACTGCGCGCACAGGCCGAACCCGCCGACCGCGACGGTTTCGACGCCTTCGCCGAGGAGTGCCGCCAGACCCTGGCCACCGTACGGCTGCACACCGCCACCCGGGAGGAGTGCGCCGAGCGGCTGACCTCGCGTCACGGCACCGACCCGGCCCACTGGACCGGCCTCGCCGGCGGCCTGGGCCATGACACCCTCGCCGCCCGCCTCGACCACCCCGTGTACCCGACCGCACGCGGTCGCACCGGGCTCACCGAGGACCAACTGCGGTCGTACGCACCCGAGTTCCACCCGCGCTTCGCGCTGCGCTGGCTCGCCGTGCCCCGGGAGGCGCTCACCCTCGCGGGCGGCGCTCTCCCCCTGCCCACCCCGGCCGAGGTCGGCCTCCCCGCCCTCGACCGCACCCACGCGCTCCTGCCCGTCCACCCGCTGACCCTCGGCGCCGCCCTGGACGGCGCCCTGCGCGAAACCGGCCTGGCGGGCCGCGCGGTACTCGCCGACGCCCCCCTCCTCGACGCCGTACCGACCCTGTCGATGCGTACCGTCGCCCTGGCCGACGACCCGTCCCTGCACCTCAAACTGCCGCTGGCCACCGCCACCCTGGGCCTGCGCAACCGGCGCACCATCAAGCCCGGCACACTCGTCGACGGCGCGGCGGGCCAGCGGCTGCTGGAGACGGTGATCGCCCGCGAGCCACGCTTCCGGGACACCGTCCTGCACGCCGACGAGACGGGATACGCGCACGCCGGGCACGAACTGCTCGCCACGCTCTGCCGCCGCTACCCGGCCGGACTGGAGGACGCGGTCGTCCTCCCGATGGCCGCCCTGCTCGCCGAGGCCCCCGGCAGAGGGCTGGTCGTCGACCGGCTCGCCGACCGCTTCCACGGCGGCGACCCGATCGCCCTGCTGGACGCCTGTCTGACCCTGCTGTTCGACTGGCAGACCACACTCTTCGGGTACGGCATCGCCCTGGAGTCCCACCAGCAGAACATCTCCCTGGTCCTGGACCGGCGGGCCGACGGCACCACCCGGCTGCGGCTGCTCCTCAAGGACAACGACGGCCCGCGCGTCAACATCCACCGGCTGCGGGAACGGCTCGGCGGTGACACCCCCGACCCCGGCGACTTCGACGACGCCCGGATCTTCGGCCCGGACGACACGGCTCCGGCCGACCTCTTCACCACGATCACCGTCCATCTCTGCGCGGGCTCCTACGCGTTCGGGCTCGCCCGGCACGGGCGCGCCCCGCTTCCCGTACTGCTCCGGCTGGTACGCGACCGCCTCGACGAGGCCCTGGAGCGGCTCGGCGGCGAACCGGCGGCCGTGCTCCGCGCCCGGGTGCTGGACGCTCCGGAGCTGCCGGTCAAGGCGATGGTCACCGCCGGAACACTGCTCACCAAGCAGCGGTCCGGCGCGGCCGACATCAACAAGCACTACACCACCGGCCCCAACTACCTTCGAAACGGCGCCTGGAGCGGCTTCTCGACCGTGGGGGAGCGGGCATGAGCGCCGGCGTTCTCCCCGCCCAACGCCCCGCCTTCGGGCGCAGCCATGTGCACGCGGTGGCCGGCTGCTACTTCGTGGCGTCCTTCGCCGCGCTGGGGCTGCCGCCCTATCTGACCCAGATTCTCCCGGAGTTCGGCCCCGGGGCCGCCCGCTGGGCCGGGCTGCTGTACGTCGTCCCCACGGTGTTCGGCGCGCTCGGCGCCCCGCTGTGGGGGCGGCTCGCCGACCGGTTCGGCCGCAAACGGCTCCTGCTGCGGGCCCAGTTGGGGCTGGCCCTGGCCTTCCTGCTGGCGGGGTGGGCCGACTCGCTCGCCACCTTCACGGCGGCCCTGGTCCTCCAGGGCATCCTCGGCGGCACCTTCGCCGCGTCCAACGGCTACCTCGGCGCCGCCCTGGACGGGCCGAGCCTGTCCAGAGCGCTCACCCTGATGCAGGGCAGCGCCCGCGCGGCCCTGGTCGTGGCCCCGATCGTGGTCGGCTCGCTCTCCTCCTGGCTGTCGCCGCACCGCCAGTACGCCCTGCTGGCCGTACTCCCGCTCACCGCCGCCCTGTTGCTCGCCGCGCTCCCCGAACCGGGCGACGGGCGGTCGGCGGCGGGCGCGGAACCGGCCCGCTCACCGGAGGGCCCGGACCCCGCCGGGGCCCCGGCGGTCACGGCGGCCACGTCGGCTCCGGCGGCCAAGACCGTAGGGCCCCGGGTGTCCCTGCGTACCCTCTACGCCCTCGAGTTCGCCTTCGTCTTCTCCACCGTCATCTCCTTCCCCTATCTGATCTCGCTCGTCGAGGACCGGGTCCCGCACGCGTCCCCGACCCTGTCGGGACTGCTCTTCGCCCTGCCCCACCTGTGCTACCTGGTGGCCGCCCTGGCCGTGCACCGCGCGTTCCAGGACCGGCCCAGGGCCGGGATCACCCTGGGCTTCCTCCTGATCGCCCTCGGCCTGGCCGGGCACGGGGTGGCCGACTCGCTGACCACCCTGATCGCCGTACGACTGGTGCTCGGCGCCGGAATGACCCTGGGCCTGGTGTGTCTGTCGGTGCTGGCCGCCGACTGCGCCGAGGGCCGCGCACCCGGTGGGCTCTTCGGCTCGCTGGAGTTCTTCTCCAAGGCCGGCGCCGTCGCCGCCGGCGTGGCCGCGGCCGCGGGCAGTGCCCGTTTCGGCCAGGCCGCACCCGTACTGGTCGGCGGCGCCGCGGCGCTGCTCACCGTATGCGCGACCACCTTCCTCTCTCTTCGCACGCGCTGGAGCCGCTGATGTCCCCGTCGGCCGATTCGCTCGGTACCACGACCAGCCCCCTGCCCACCACGCTGCCCAGCAGCGGGGAGGCGGTGGCCCACACACTCCTCAACTGCCTGCTGCGCGAAGTGTCGGGCCCCGAACGCCAGACCGCGGTCACCGGCGGCCGGCTGCTGCTGCGGCTGCCCCGCCGCGACGTACTGCTGCGGATCGGTCTGCGCCGCACCTCCCTGCTCGGCGCGCACCGGTTCACCGGGCCCGTCGGCGAACAGCGCGACGGCGGCTGGACGGAGATCGGCTGGCGCAGGCTGGCCGAGTACGTCCACGACGAGCTGTCCCTGCGTACCGGCGTGCGCAACGAGGAGTTCCTGGAGCAGATCGACTCCAGCCACGGCGCCGTCGCCTCGGTGCTCGCCGCCCGCCCCGCCCCGGCTGCCCTGCTGACCGGGGACCGGCTCGCGGACTACCTCCTGTCCGAGCAGTCGCTGGTCCTCGGCCACCGCTTCCACCCCACCCCCAAGGCCCGTACGGGGGACGCGGAATCCTGGTCGGCGTACGCGCCGGAGACCGGGGCGTCCTTCGCGCTGCGGCAGCTCGCCGTACGCGAGGACCTGATCGCGCAGGAGTGTGCCGCGCCCGGCGCGGCCGACCCGCTGGACCGCCCGCACCCGGGCGTCCCGGACGGTTACCGGCTGCTGCCCGCCCACCCCTGGCAGTACGAGATGCTGCGCGACCACCCGGTCCTGCGCGCCGCCCTGGACCGGGGCGATGTCCTCGACCTCGGCAGCGGCGGAGAGCCCTTCGCCGCCACCGCGTCCGTCCGCACGCTCTACGACGGCGAGACGTTCCTCAAGTTCAGCCTGAACGTCCGCATCACCAACTGCCTCCGCAAGAACTCCAGTTACGAACTTTCCGGTGCGGTCGCCCTCACCCGGGTGCTGGCACCCGCCCTGGAGGACCTGGCCCACCGCTTCCCGGGCAGTGCCGTGCTCCGCGAACCCGCCTACCGGTCGCTCGCCCTGCCCGGTCCCGACGGCACCCCCGACCGCGAACTCCTCGAAGGGTTCGGTGTCATCGTCCGGGAGGGCCTGCCCCAGCGGCTCCTGCCCGGCACCACACCACTGCTCGCGGCCGCCGTCGCCGACGAGTACCCGACGAGCCCCGCGCATATCTCCCGGCTGCTGGCCGGAACGGGCCCCGAGGCCGCCGCCGACTGGTGGGCCGCCTATCTGCGGCTGCTCGTCCCGCCGGTGCTGGCCGCCTACTTCGACCACGGACTGGTCCTGGAACCACACCTGCAGAACGTGCTGATCTGTGTCGACGGCGACGGTATGCCCGCCCAGGTCCTCTTCCGCGACCTGGAGGGCACCAAGCTCGTCCCCGAACACCACGCCGACACACTCGCCGCGCTGCCGCCCGAGGTCGCGGGACCGATGACCTACGACGCACAGCGCGGCTGGGACCGCGTCCTGTACTGCCTGCTGGTCAATCACGTCGCCGAACTGCTCGCCGCCCTCGCCGATCTGCACCCGCACACCGAGGGCGCGCTGTGGGCACAGGTCCGCGCCACCCTGCGGAGCCACGCCGACCGGTACGGCTGCCCGCCGCGTCTGGCCGCGCTGCTCGCCGGGGTACCCCTGCCCGCCAAGACGAACCTGCTCACCCGCTGGGAGCGCAAGGCCGACCGGGAGGCCGGATACGTACGCCTGCCCTCCCCGCTCGCCGAGGACATCCTGCACCACGCCACCTGGAGCGCCCCGTGACCACCCCCGCACCGACCCCCACACCGGCGGTACGCGACCGCGTACTGTCCCTGCCCTCCGGTGAACTGCCCGCGTACGTCTACGACATGGCGGCCCTGCGCGCCCACGCGGCGGCCGTGCGGGCCGCCCTGCCGGAGCGGGTCGAGCTGTACTACGCGGCCAAGGCCAACCCGGAACCGGAGATCCTGGCCGCGCTCGGCCCGTACGTCGACGGGTACGAGGTCTCGTCGGGCGGCGAACTCACCCATGTCGCCAAGGCGGTCCCGGAACACCCGCTGGCGTTCGGCGGCCCCGGCAAGACACCGGCGGAGATCACCACCGCGCTGGAACACGGTGTGGCGCGCTTCCACATCGAGAGCGAGCACGAACTGCGCGTGCTGGCCGAGCTGGCCCGGCACGTCGTCCCCGGCACCCGGATCGCGGTCCTGCCGCGCTTCAACCTCCCGGTGGCCGACGACGCGCTGGCCGCGAGCGCGCTCGCGATGGGTGGCCGCCCGACCCCCTTCGGCCTCGATCCGTCCCGGGCCGACACGGTGTTCGGGCTGCTCACCGACGGTACGTACCCCCAGCTCGAACTCCGTGGCCTGCACGCCCATCTGGGCAGCGGCCTGGAGGCCCCCGCGCAGCTGGCACTCGCCGAATCGATCGTGGCCTGGGCGACACGGCTGGCCGCACACCACGGGGTGCGCCTGGCCGAGGTGAACATCGGGGGCGGGATGACGGTCGACTACGCCCGCCCGGAGTCCCGCTTCGACTGGACCGGGTACGGCGAGGGGCTGGCCCGGCTCACTGAGGCGTACCCCGGCCCGGTCCTGCGCATCGAACCGGGCCGCGCGCTCACCGCGTACTGCGGCTGGTACGCGACCGAGGTACTGGACGTGAAGGAGAGCCACGGCGAGGAGTTCGCCGTGGTCCGGGGCGGCACACACCATCTGCGCACCCCGGCGACCAAGGGCCACGACCAGCCCTGCGCGGTCCTGCCGGTGGCAGCCTGGCCCCACCCCTGGCCCCGGCCGACGGCCCAGGGCGAACAGGTCACACTCGCCGGGCAGTTGTGCACCCCGAAGGACGTCCTGGCCCGGCGGGTCCCGGCGCCGGGACTCCGGGCGGGCGACCGCGTCGCGTTCGCGCTCGCGGGCGCCTACGCGTGGAACATCTCGCACCACGAGTTCCTGATGCACCCGAGGCCGGGGTTCCACTTCCTGGACACCGGGACGGCTCCGGAGCCCGGCACGCGACAGCGGTAGCGGTAGCGGCAGGGGTAGAGGCAGGGGATGGGGCCGGGGACGAGGCCCCATCCCCTGCCGCTTGGCCGGTCGGGGACGCTGGATATTCTCGCGAGATGGCGGAGCACAGGTTCACCCCCGGAGACGTCATCGTCCGCCGGGAGATGCTGGACGAACGCGAATGGATGGTCTACCCGGTCCGTGTCGTCGCGCACGACGACACGGCGCTCGCCGTGTACGCGGCCCAGGGCACACCCCTGACCTTCGGCACCGGGGAGTTCGCCCGGGGACCGCATCCAGGACGCGGATCGGTTCGACCTGGCAGTCGGAAGGGGTTCTCCAACTCCAGCGCCCCGGTGAGGGATACGCGGTCTGGTCCCGGCTGCGGGATGGTCGTTTCGGCGGCTGGTACGTCAACTTCCAGCGTCCGATGCGGTGTACGGAGCGGGGCTTCGACACCCTCGACCAGGAGTTGGACCTGCTGATCCCGGACGCCGACGGATCGCCGGAGGCGCCGTACCGGTGGAAGGACGAGGACGAGTTCGAACACCGCGTCTCCACCGGGGGGTTCGCCCCCGGCGAGGCCGAGTCGGTGCGGGCCGCGGCGGCCCAGGTGGCCGGGCTGGTGGAGCGGGGCGAGGGCTGGTGGGACGCGTGGCGTGACTGGAGGGCGCCGCACGACTGGGCCGTACCGCCGAGGGTGCCGCTCTCCGGCCGGCCGGAGAGCTGAGCGATGGCGAGGGGGGAGCCCCGGGCCTGCCCGGGGCATCCGGGCGCTGGGTCTCCGGGCCCCGGCGCTGTCGTGGCCGTACTGCGGGCGGCCGCGCGCGGGGGGCTCGCTCGGATGGCGGACCGGTGCGATGAGCCGACAGGGTGCCGTACGGGATGGCGCGTGCGCGCCATGACATGAAGGACGGATTGCCTGATTAAGTTGTGAATGTGTCGGAACATACAGTGATTTCCGCCCAGGAACCCCACGAGCGGGAACCCCATGACCGCGACGTGTGCGACTGGCCTCTCTGGGAGGTGCAGGGACACGGCACCGTCACCGGAGCCGGTGACTCCCGCGACGGCACGGGGCGGTGCGAGGTCCTGCCGCCCTGGGTCGATGTCCGGCTGACCTTCGAGGACGGCGCCCGGATCGATGTGCTGGCGGTCGTACGGGACGGCCGTATCGCCATCGAGGACGCACAGGCCGATCCACCACTGGCCCTGGAGGGCTTCGCCGCCCTCGCCGAGGCGATCGGGGCGCCGCTCCAGAACGCCTGCCAGGTCGTCGCGGACCGGCACCGGCCGCCCGTACCGGAACCGCCCGCGGCGCAGCCGCCCCCCGAGTCCGAGTCCGAGTCCGAGGCCGCCGGGCCCCCGCCCGTACCGGAACCTCCTGCCGTGGAAGCTTCCGTACCGGAAATCGGTCCCGTACCGGAAATCGGTCCCGCGTCGGTCGAGGAACCCGCCGAACCGGAAGCCGAGCCAGTCGCGGAACCCGCGGCCGAACCCACCGGCCGGCGGCGCGCCCGGCCCTCCCTTCCCCGGGGCGCCGCCGCCCGGCGGCGGGTCGCGGAGCTCTACCGCGCGGCCCAGCGTGAGGGCCGTGACCCCGTGCTCGCGGTGATGTCGGCCACCGGGTTCAGCCGCCGCAAGGCGCTGCGGCTGATCGCGGGCGCCCGCGACGAAGGGCATCTGACCCCACGTCACCACCGGCGCTGACCGGGGCGGGCCGACCGGAACGGGCCGGGACCGCGCCGGCTCACATCGAGCGCATCCGGTTGATCTCGACGGACTGCTGGGCGATGACGTCCTTGGCCATCTCGCCGATCTGGATGTTCCGGCCGTCGGAGAGCGCGTCGGTGGCCATGGTCACCGCCCCCTGGTGGTGCACGACCATCAGCTTGAGGAACAGTTCGTCGAAGGCCGGGCCCTTCGCCGCCCGCAACTGGGCCAGCTGGGCCTCGGTGGCCATTCCGGGCATGGCCCCGTGGCCGTGGTGCTCCTGATCCGGCTTCTGCCGCGTGCCGCCGTTGTTCTCCAGCCAGCCTTCCATCGCGCCGATCTCGGGCTTCTGCGCGGCGGCGATCCGCGCCGCCAGCCGCTTCACCGCGTCGGATTCCGCGCGGTCCTGGACCAGACCGGTCATCACCAGGGCCTGCCCGTGATGGGTGATCATCAGTCGCGCGTAGGTGAAATCCGCCGCGTTGGGGGTGTTGTCGGGTACGGCCTTCCGTGCTTCCTCGGCCGAGAGTGTCCGGGCGGGCTCGCCCGGCTTGCCGGGTGCCACCACCACACCGGTCGCCCGGTCGGCCGGGGACTTCGCCCCGGCGCCCTCGTCGTCCCCCGAGTCGCAGGCCCCCAGGGCGAGTACGGCGACGGCCGCCGCCACCGCGACGGCGGACCGGCGGATACGCGGACTCCTGCGACGGACCAACACGGTGACCTCCTGTGGCAGATGGGAGTGGTGGAACACGTTCCTAGCACGCTTCCGTATGCGAATGATCGAAAACTTTCATTACGTGTTTGTTGCCATCTATTGATATGTACATGGGAAGGACGATACTGCCGAGGTCCGTGACCCGTTCGAGCCGAACGGATACCGAGGGAGGACGTAGTGAGTTCGTTGCACACCACCCGCGTGCGGCGCAGACGTCTGGGCGTGGCGGCAGCCGCGGCCGGGCTCTTCGCCACTCTGCTGGTCGCCGGACCGGCGGCCGCGACACCCGATCCCGGCGACAGCCCGGTCCAGGAGAAGATCTCCAGTGGCCTGGCCGCCGAAGTGAAGGCCGCCATCAACAGCGGTGACATACCCGGGGTGGACGAGGTGGTCCACAGCCCGAACATCGAGCATCTCGCCAATGTCCCCAAGGACCTCATCACGGGGACCAACTCGGACCTGGCCTTCCAGGGCAAGTACGCCTTCTCGGGCAACTACGACGGCTTCCGGATCTTCGACATCAGCAACCCGAAGGCCCCGAAGACGGTCGCGCAGGTGCTCTGTCCCGGATCGCAGAACGACATCTCCGTCTCCGGGAACCTGCTCTTCCTCTCCACCGACTCCTCGCGCAGCGACAACTCCTGCAACAGCGTCGCGCAGTCCGCGACGATCAAGGAGTCGTGGGAGGGCATGAAGATCTTCGACATCAGCGACAAGCGCAACCCCCAGTACGTCGCCGCCGTCGAGACCGCGTGCGGATCGCACACCCACACGCTGGTACCGAAGGCCAAGGACGTCTACGTCTACGTCTCCTCGTACTCACCCAGCACGTCCTTCCCGGACTGCCAGCCGCCGCACGACGGCATCTCCATCATCAAGGTGCCGCGCAAGGCACCCGAGAAGGCCGCACTGGTGAAGTTCGAGGTGCTGTTCCCGGAGGGCGGCAACCCGGGCGCGCCCACCAATCCCGGTGTCGCCGTGACCACGGGCTGCCACGACATCACCGTGCTGCCCTCCAAGGACCTGGCCGCCGGTGCCTGCATGGGTGACGGCATCCTGTTCGACATCAAGGACCCCGAGCGCCCGCGGGTGATCGACCAGGTCCAGGACAACGTCAACTTCGCCTTCTGGCACTCGGCCACCTTCAACCAGAAGGCCGACAAGGTCGTCTTCACCGACGAGCTGGGCGGCGGTGGCGCGGCCACCTGCAACGAGGCGACCGGACCGAACCGGGGCGCCGACGGCATCTACGACATCGTCGGCAAGGGCGACCAGCGCGAGCTGGTCTTCCGCAGCTACTACAAGATCCCCCGCCACCAGGCGGACACCGAGAACTGCGTCGCCCACAACGGCTCGCTGATCCCGGTCAAGGGCCGCGACATCATGGTCCAGTCCTGGTACCAGGGCGGTGTCTCCGTATGGGACTTCACCGACTCCTCGAAGCCCAAGGAGATCGCCTACTTCGAGCGCGGTCCGATCTCGGCCACCTCCCTGGTGGGCGGCGGCACCTGGTCGTCGTACTACTACAACGGTCACATCTACTCGAACGACATGGTCAAGGGCTTCGACGTGCTGAAGCTCGACGACCGGCTGACCAACCCGGCGAAGCGGGTGCGGATGCATGAGCTGAACGCGCAGACGCAGCCGGACTACTTCGCGGACTTCCGCCACTGAGGAACACCGCTCCGACCGTTCCGCCGGGCGGTCTCCCGCCCGGCGGAACGTGCGCTTCCACCACGGGTTTCCGGCCGGCACGGCTTCGCGCCGCCGGCACGGGTCAGGTCAGTGGACCCGCGCCCGCCAGCGAGATGACGGGCCGCAGCCCGGTGGGGCGCTCCTCCACCGGCAGATGGTCCACGAAGTGGACCGCGCAGCCCAGCTCCGCCGCCCCGCCGTCGGCGCGCCGGTCGTCCCCCACCATCAGCACATCGTGCGGATCCTGGCCGAGGGCCTCGCAGGCGACCCGGAAGAGCCGCGCGTCGGGTTTCTGGATGCGGTGTTCGTACGAGAGGACGTACGCGTCCACGAAGGCGTCCAGGCCATGGGCGCGGAAGACGGGCCGCAGGTCCCAGCCGATATTGCTGACCACCGCGATGCCGACGCCCGCCCGCCGCAGCGTGGAGAGAACTTCGGCGGCGTCGGGGTAGGGCCGCCAGGCGGCCGGTGTCATATGGCGGTCGTAGAGGGCGTCGTACAGTCCGGGAGCGGGCAGCTCCACCTGGCGGGCGAGCCCGGTGTACGCGGCGCGGTGCAGCTCGGCGCTCTCGTCCCGGGTGGCCCACGCCTCGGCCAGCTCCGGTGGTACCCGCTCGGGCACCGAGCCGCCGGGCAGCGCGCCCGCCACCGCCAGCGTCATCGCGTACCGCCGCACTTCGTCGGGGGGTACGGCGATCCCCGCCTCGTCGAGCACGGAACGCAGCCAGGAGCCCGCGGACTCGATACGGAAGAGGGTCCCGGAGAAGTCGAAAAGCACAGCCTTGAACGTCATGGGTCCGATCCTCGTCGGGTCACCGCCTCCGCGACAAGGCCGGATGGTCGTACGACGCGACCGCGAGCGCGACCAGACAGCCGCCGAGGAGCCAGCCGCCCAGCACGTCCGAGCCCCAGTGCACCCCCAGCCACAGCCGGGTGAACCCCACCCCGGCCACCGATACGGCGGCGATCACCACGGCCGTACGCCACACCCGGGGGCCCACGCCCCGGCGCCGCAGCAGCCACAGGAGCAGCCCGCAGGTCACCGTGGCCGTCATCGCGTGCCCGGACGGATACGCGGCGAAGTGGGCGGAGTCGACCGGGTCGGGCCACTGCGGGCGCTCCCGCCCCACGGCCCACTTCAGCCCCTGCGATACGGCGGCGCCCAGCACGCTCGTCGCGGTCACCCACAGGGCGAGCCGCCGTTCGTTCCGCAGCCAGAGCAGCACCACGGCCACCGCCGTCAGCAGCCGCATCGTCCAGGGGTCCCAGAACCAGTCGGTGAGGATCCGGTTGGTCCGGGTGAGGGCGGGCTCCGCCACCGCCCGGCGGTGCAGCGCGTCGGCGACCTCGCGGTCGAAGGAGAGCAGCGGTCCCCAGCGGGCCGCGACGCATACGGTGACCACCGCCGCCAGCACCGCGAGAACGGCGGCGACCAGCAGGGCGGTACGGCCCGGCGGGCGGGGCGGGGCCGGTGGGGACGGGGGAGTCGACGGGGGGCGCATACGGCGATCCTCGCGGACGGGGGATCCCGCGGGCCAACCGGGTGCGTTCTCGGGCCGGCCGGGCCGGGCTCGGTGCCGGCCCAGCACGCTCCGTGCCGACCTGCGCACACCGTGCCGACCGGGCGCGTTTGGGCCCTAGCCCAGTGCGCGGAGCGCCGGGACGAACGCGATCAGCACCGGCACCACCGGCACCAGCGCGGCGGCCGCGGTCAGCCGCAGCCGACGGCCCGCGGTGAGCCTCGGAACCGGGGACAGCAGCCGGTTGACCCGCTGCCGGAGCCCCGCGCCGGGGGCGGCGCCGGGCCCGAACACCCCACGGTCCTCGTTGAGTTCGACCAGCGCGAGCGCGATCGTCAGCCGGCCGAACCGCCGTGAGGCCACATCGTCGGCGGCCAACTCGACCAGCCGGTGCATCTCGTCACGGAACGCCGCGAACACCGGCACCTGCGGGAAGCCGTTGGCCAGCGCCCCCGAGCAGTGCAGCAGCCAGTCGTGCCGGGCGCGCGCGTGGCCCTGCTCGTGCGCGAGCAGGGCGTCGAGCTGGCGCCCCTTCAGCCGTTGCAACGCGGCCGTGGTGATGGCCAGTTGGGGCGCGGTCCCGGGCAGCCACCAGGCGCCGGGGCGCTCGCCCTCCAGGACGACGAGCGGCTGGCGGCCCGGCTCCTCGCCGGGCATCACGGGGGAACGTACGAGCAGCTCCTCGCGCCGCCGCGCGCGTCGGCGGCGGGCCCGGTGGATCTCCCGGGTGAGCATCGCCGCCGTCCACAGACCGCCGCTCGCCAGCAGGATGGTGAGCACGGTCGACCACGGCCGGTGCGAACCGAACGCGTACGCCTCCACCACCCCGCTCGGCGCGGGCGCGAAGACATGTCCGCGTACGGCCAGCCAGGAGGCCGCCGCGCTGAACACCATGGAGAGCGCGAAACTCAGCAGAACGGTCGCCACCGCGCACTGCCACACCCAGAGCGCCACCACCGGCTCCCGCTCCGGCCACTCGGCGCGCGACAGGAGCCGCGGCGCCACGACAGCGGCCAGCGCGCCGAGCAGCAGCAGTGCCAGGGAGACCAACATGCGCCCAGAGTATGAGGGGGAGACCACCCAGGGGTATTGCCTTGCCCCGCATGTGACCCAGGACACGTTTCGCGGCGGGCCGGGCCGGTCCCGTACGTTCAGAGCGCGAGCAGCATCGCCAGCGTGGCGATCCCCATGGAGAGCCGGCAGGCCAGCGACAGTTCGGGCCGGTCGCCCCAGCCGAGGGGAGCCGTGCCACCGGCCACCGCCGCGCCGCCGCTCGCGGGGAGAGGCATCAGCCGGGTGCCCGTCCACAGCACATAGCCCGTGAAGTAGACCAGCAGCGCCCCGGTGACCAGCGGCGCGCCGCCCGCCGTGTGCGCGCCGTGCGCGGTGTCCGGCCCGGCGGCCATGGCGGCGGCCATATAGGCCATGGCGAGCGTGGAGAGCAGATGGTGGGCCCGATGGCCCGTGCCCCGGCCGGATATGAGGGTGTGCGCCGCCGCGCCGCCGAACACCAGGACGTACACCATCCAGATCCACCCGGGCCCGGCGGCGGGCACCGCCATGGCCGCCATCCCGAACCCCATCAGCGCCTCGGCGCCCGCCGAACCGCGCTGCTCGGCCACACCGCTGCGCAGCCGGAGCAGGCAGTAGCCCCCGGCCACCGCGCAGAGCGCGACGAGCAGCCAGCTCGTGGCCGCCGGTCCATGCATCGAGCACCCCCCCACGACGGAACGACGAGCCGCCCTCCGATCCTCAACCGATCGGCGGCGTCGGCCAGTTCCTGCCCAGCGGGGAGGGCGCGCATACGGGCGCGTTCGCGCACGGGGGCACACCCGGCGGGCGCACTTCGGCGGACCGGCGTACGGGCCGACGTACCGGACGGCCTACGCGCCGACGTACCGGACGGCCTACGGGCCGACGTACCGGACGGCCTACGCGCCGACGTACGGGCCGACCGGTTCCGGCCGGTCGCAGCCGCTCCCCACCGGCAGCGTCCGGCCCGCCCGCGCCGCATCGAGCAGCGTCAGCATGATGTCCAGGACATGGCGCGCCAGTTCGGCCGAGGCGCGGTGCGGGCGGCCCTCCGCGAGCGCCCGAGCCAGATCCGCGAGCCCGGTGCCGCGCCCCGCGCCGGGGTATCCGGCCGCGACCGGGAGGGTCTCCCACTCCCCGTCGGCGCGGTGGAGTTCGACGGGTCCGTCGAAGTGGTTCGGGTCGGGGACGGAGAGCGAGCCCGCGCTGCCGTGCACCTCGATGCGCGGCAGCCGGGCCGCGTGGACGTCGAAGCTCATCACCAGCGTGGTGAGCGCGCCGTTCGTGTGCCGCAGCACCCCGGTGACATGGGTGTCCACCTCCACCGCGAACCGCTCGCCCGCGCGCGGCCCGCCGCCGATCTCCCGCTCGGCCCGGGGCCGCGAGACCGCCCCGCCGACCTCGGCCACCGGCCCCAGCAGATGGACCAGGGCGGAGAGGTAGTAGGGGCCCATGTCGAGCAGCGGCCCGCCGCCCGGCCGGTAGTAGAACTCCGGGTCGGGGTGCCAGCGTTCGTGCCCCGCCGTCGTCATGAACGCCGTCGCGGCGACCGGGGTGCCGATCAGCCCGCCGTCCACCGCCGCGCGCGCCGTCTGGACGCCCGTGCCCAGGACGGTGTCGGGCGCGCAGCCGAGCCGCAGCCCGGCGGCGTCCGCCGCGGCCAGCAGCCGGTCGGCCGCCGCGCGGGTGGTGGCGAGCGGCTTCTCCCCGTACACATGCCTGCCCGCGGCGAGCGCGGCCAGGGCCACTTCGGCGTGGACCGCGGGGACGGTCAGATTGAGCACGGCGTCGACATCGGGGCGTACGACCAGCTCGGCGACCGATCCGGCGACGCCCACCCCGGGCATCCGCGCGGCGACGGCCCGTGCCCGGCCGGGATCGAGATCGGTGACGGCCGTGAGCCGTACGCCGTCCAGCCGCTCCAGCGTCTCCAGATAGGCGCCGCTGATCCTCCCGGCCCCGACCATGCCGACTCTCAGCGGCTCGCCCACAGCAGTCCCCTCTCGGTCAGCGTCCGTACCTCGGGCACGTCGAAGTCGTCCGGCTTGTGGCCGATCGCGGAGACGAAGACCCGTCCCGCGCCCCACCGCCTGGTCCATACGGCGGGCATGGTCACCGGCCGGGAGCGCTCCTCGTCCGCCGCGAACTCCACCGTCGCCAGGACGTCGATCAGCGGGTCCGTGGCCACCCAGTACTTCTCCGTGTGGACGCGGAAGTCGCCGAGACCGGCGGTCACCGGATGGCCGTCGCGCTCCTCGACCAGGGTCACCCCGTGGTCGGAGAAGCCGGGCGGATGCGCCAGGAACTGGCCGCCGGTCAGCAGCTGGTAGCCGAGGTCGCCGCGGAAGGAGTCGACGATGCCGCCGTGCCACCCGGCCAGCCCGGTGCCCGCCCGGACTGCGGCGGCCAGCCCCGCGCTCTGCTCCGGGGTGATCGAGCCCATCGTCCAGCACTGCACCACCAGATCGGTGGCGGCCAGCAGTGCGGCGTCGGTGTAGACGTCCAGGCTGTCGGAGACCTGGACGGTGTAGCCCCGGTCACGGAGGAACGGCAGGAACAGCTCCGTCGTCCGCACGGGCTCGTGTCCCTCCCAGCCACCACGGACCACCAGGGCCCGGCGGGTTTCGGATGTCACGGTCATCGCACACTCCCCACGGCGTCGATGCCGGTGCCGTACGCACCGGAGGACCCTGCGGCCCCCCGGTGACCCTGCCCCACCCGGTCCCCGACTACGCGGCCAGCCGCCGAAGCAGCCGCCCTTCGGTCAGGCGGTGAACCGGCCGGTCCGCCGGATCTCCGGCAGGTCCGTGGTCACCGCGTCCAGCTCGAAGGCGCGCGCGAGCCGCAGCTGCTCCTGGGTGTTGACCACCCAGCCGATGATCCCCAGCCCCTCGGCGTGCGCGCGCTCCACGACCTCCAGGGTCAGTCTGCGGATGTTCAGTGCCACCCGGGCGGCGCCCACCGCCGTGGCCCGGTCCACGATGTCGGCCTTCCAGCGGCTGGCGATCAGTACGGTACGTACGCCCGGCACCAGCGAGGCGATCTCGGCGACCGCCTCGTCGTGGAACGACGACACCTCGACCCGCTCGACGAGCCCCCGCTCCCGCATCACCTCTGCCAGCGCCCGCGCGGCGGCGACGTCCTTGATCTCGGCCTGGAGGGGCGACCGTACGGCGTCCAGCACCTCCTCGAAGACCGGCACCCGCTCGCCCCCGCCCGCGTCCAGCTCCCTCAGCTCGGCGAGGGTCCGCTCCACGATGGCGCCCGTGCCATCGGTCGTACGGTCCACCGAGGTGTCGTGCATGACGACGAGCGCGCCGTCCTTGCTCAGATGCAGATCCAGCTCGATGGCGTCCATTCCGGCCCGCTCGGCGTGCAGAAAGGAGCGCAGGGTGTTCTCCGGCTCGACACCCATCACTCCGCGATGACCGATGATCTGGAAACTCAAGACACTCTCGCTTCCGTTCGGCGGCGACTCCCGCGCGAAAGCCTAGCCGTCTCCCGGCGCACTTCACCCTTGTGATGCGGGTGCCGGACGGAGTCCCCGGTTCTACGATGGATATGTGTGTCCGGCCCTTGTCCCGCAGGAAAATTCGCGGTTACCAAGGGGGTCGTACGGGAGGATCTCTCCCGCCTCTGCTTGTAGAAAGGATCTAGCGGCCTATACGGTGTCTTTACGCCAGGTTCTACGGTGAAGGAAGTGACATGACGGAAATCCTTACGCAGGAAGCCGCTGTATCCGGTATATCCGCTGACGCCCGGGTGGTCGACCACCCGGCATGGCCGGAGCTGAGGACCGCCGTCGAGGAGATCCGCCCCTGGCAGTCCAAGGACGGAGCCATCGACTTCGACGCTCCGACCGCCCCCACGCGCGCCTTCGCCGGGGCGACGCTCGACCGGGTGATCGCCGCGGTCGAGAAGCTCGCCCCGCTGCTCCCGCACGACGCCGCGTACCACACGGCGCTCGTCGCCGATCTGCGCGGCTGGGCCGACGGCGGCTTCGGCGTCCCCGACTTCCTGGACTCGCTGCTCGCCTTCCGGCCCGCCGCCGACCGGACGGACGGCCGCCAGCATCTGGCCGTCTTCCCCATGTACACGCAGAACGGCAACCCGGACCGCAACCTCGAAGCGGTCGTCCTGCGCATGGTCTGGCCCGACTGGCTGGCCGAGCTGGAGCGCACCCGCTACGACAACCCGCTCTTCTGCGGCATCACCTTCGAGGGCTTCACCTCCGGGTACGACACCAACTCGGCGGTGTTCTTCCCGGAGACCATCGCCGTGCGCGAGGCCCCCGACCGGTTCAGCTGGGGCGGCATCTTCTGCGACCGCGAGGCCGCCCGCTTCCGCCGGGTCACCGAGGCGGCCGTCGCCACCCTCGGCGTCGAACTGCCCGACGACCTCCGCGACATGGTCGGCGACCAGGACCGCTGTCAGCAGGCATTCGTCCTCTGGGACATGATCCACGACCGTACGCACAGCCATGGCGACCTGCCCTTCGACCCCTTCATGATCAAGCAGCGCCAGCCGTTCTGGATGTACGGGCTCGAAGAGCTGCGCTGCGACCTCACCGCGTTCCGCGAGGCCGTACGGCTGACCGGTGACGGCTTCCCGCAGGGCCGCGACGTGCAGTTCGCCGTGCTCTTCGACCGGATGTTCCGCTTCCCGGTCACCGGCGCCCGGGAGAAGAACTACGACGGCCTCGGCGGCCAGCTGCTCTTCGCCTACCTCCACCAGCACGAGGTGGTGCGCTGGACCGACAACACCCTGCGCATCGACTGGGAGCGCGCCCCGCAGGTCACCAACCAGCTCTGCGCGGAGATCGAGGAGCTGTACCGGGCCGGGATCGACCGCCCGAAGCTGGTCCACTGGTTCGCCGCGTACGACCTGGTCTCGACCTATCTGGCCCCGCACCCGGGCTCCCGCTGGGCCAAGGGCCCCGACGCGCTGGACCTCTCCCTGCCGCCCCGGAAACTGGTCGACGACGTGCTGCCGGACGAGTTTCCGCTCAGCATGTTCTACGAGGCGCTCTCCAAGAAGCTGAAGAACGTGATCGCCTCCACCAAGGGCATCACCGCGGACTCCGCGCGGATCGCCGCGTGAGTCACCCGGAACGAGAGGCGACAGCCATGACCGCGAACGGTACGGGCGGACCGCTGGACGGTGCCGTGGTCGCGGTCGCCGGAGCGGCCGGGCCCGCGGGCCGGGCCGCCCTGCTGCGGCTCGCCGAGGCCGGCGCGACCGTCGTCGGCGCGGACGCGGACGCCGCCCGGCTGGCCGAGGCGGTCGACGCCGCGCGGTACGCGCACGGCGGGGCCACCGTCGTCGGGGCCACCGTCGACCTGCTCGACCCCGCCGCCACCCGGGCGTGGGCGGAGCGGACCGAGAAGGAGTTCGGGCGGATCGACGGACTGGTCCACCTCGTCGGCGGCTGGCGCGGCGGCCGCTCCTTCGCCGAGACCGATCCGGCCGACTGGGACCTGCTGGAGAAGCTGCTGATCCGTACCGTCCAGCACACCTCGCTCGCCTTCCAGCCGGCGCTGTCCCGCAGCGACCGGGGCCGGTACGTGCTGATCAGCGCGGCGGGCGCGACGAAGCCCACCGAGGGCAACGCCGCCTACTCCGCCGCCAAGGCCGCCGCCGAGGCGTGGACGCTGGCACTCGCCGACGCCTTCCGCAAGGCGGGGGGCGACCAGGGGCCGCGGGCGGCGGCTGTCATTGTGGTGGTCAAGGCACTGGTGCACGACGCGATGCGCGCCGAGCGCCCGAACGCGAGATTCGCGGGCTTCACGGACGTCACGGACCTGGCCGAGGCCATCGCCGGAGTCTGGGACCGGCCCGCCCGGGAAGTGAATGGAAACCGCCTGTGGCTGACGCCCGAGCCGTGAGATCCCGTACGACGGACGCCGCCCGCCACCACGACCCCGGCGTGCGCGGCTTCGCCAGCGACAACTACGCGGGCGTCCACCCCGAGATCCTCGCGGCGCTGGCCGTCGCCAACGGCGGCCACCAGACCGCCTACGGCGAGGACGAGTACACCGGCCACCTCCAGCGGGTCATGCACCGCCACTTCGGCCCCACGGCGGAGGCGTTCCCGGTCTTCAACGGGACCGGCGCCAACGTGGTCGCGCTCCAGGCGCTCACCGACCGCTGGGGCGCGGTCATCTGCGCCGAGTCCGCGCACATCAACGTCGACGAGGGCGGCGCCCCCGAGCGGGTCGCCGGCCTCAAGCTGCTGACCGTACCGACACCCGACGGCAAGCTCACCCCCGAGCTGATCGACCGGGAGGCGTACGGCTGGGACGACGAGCACCGGGCCATGCCCCAGGCCGTGTCGATCACCCAGAGCACCGAGCTGGGCACGGTCTACACCCCCGCCGAGATCCGCGCCATCTGCGAACACGCCCACGCGCTGGGCATGAAGGTCCACCTCGACGGAGCCCGGATAGCCAACGCCGCCGCCTCGCTGGACGTCCCGATGCGGACCTTCACCAATACGGTCGGGGTCGACATCCTGTCGTACGGCGGCACCAAGAACGGCATGCTCTTCGGCGAGGCGGTCGTCGTCCTCGACCCGGAGGTGCGGGCCATGAAGCATCTGCGGAAGCTGTCCATGCAGCTCCCGTCCAAGATGCGGTTCGTCTCCGTGCAGCTGGAGGCGCTGCTCGCGGGCGATCTCTGGCTGCGCAACGCACGGCACGGCAACACGATGGCCCGGCGGCTCGCGGAGGGCGTCCGCGGGGTGGACGGTGTGGAGATCCTCTACCCGGTCCAGGCCAACGCGGTCTTCGCCCGGCTGCCGCACGCGGTGAGCGAGCGCCTCCAGCGGCGTTTCCGGTTCTACTTCTGGGACGAGAAGGCCGGGGACGTCCGCTGGATGTGCTCCTTCGACACCACCGAGGACGATGTGGACGCGTTCGTCCAGGCGCTCAAGGAAGAGATGGCCGCCGCCGGATAGCCCACACGCCCCTCCTGCGAAGTGTGCATGTTTATGTGGCCGACCGGAAATCCATTGCGCTCCAGTCGGCCGCTTCTCTACGGTGACAGCCATCCAGCTGATGCAGCGGAACCCCGATCTCGCCGCCTATCTCGCCGCCGACGAGGTCACCGGTCATGAACACCCGCTGGTACGGGAGACGGCCACCCGGCTCCGTGCGGAGACCGCCGACGCATACTCATACGTCAGGGCGGCCTATGAGTTCGTCCGCGACACCATCCCGCACTCGTTCGACGTGAACGATCCCCGGGTCACCTGGCGCGCCTCCGACGTCCTCGGGCTGCGTACCGGCATCTGCTACGCCAAGTCCCACGCGCTGGTCGCCCTGCTCCGCGCGGAGTCCCTGCCGGCCGGCCTCTGCTACCAGCTCCTCGCCGCCGCCGACGGGACCGGTCCGATGGTGGTCCACGGGCTGATCGCCGTCCGGCTGCCCGGCCGGACGGACTGGTCCCGGCTGGATCCGCGCGGCAACAGGCCCGGCGTCGACGCCCGGTTCGCACCGGAGAGCGAGCGGCTGGCCTTCCCCCTACGCCCGGAGTTCCACGAGAGGGACCACGAGGTGCTTTACGACGTACCGCATCCCGCCGTGCTCAGCGCCCTGAAGGCGGCTCCCGACGCGGACCGTCTCCGGCGGGCGCTGCCCACGGAGCTGTCCGCGACAGCGTGAAGGCTCACCGTGCCGGACGAGGCACGCACCCTCGCCCCCCGCGCGGCCGGTGCCGAACTCGCGGAGTCGCTGGAGAAGCTCAGCTCCGGGGCGGGGGTCACGGTCGGCGCGGTGACGGGCTGAGGAGGCGCGAACCCGCACGGGTGGTACGGCCCGGCGCGGGCGGGGACGCTGTGGTGTCGCCGTGCGCGCCGGGCCGCCGGGGCTCAGCGGGTCTCGGCCTCGCGGGCCTCGTCCGGGGTCGGCGCGGTGCCCCCGAGGTGGGCCGGGACCCACCAGGTGTCGCCGGCGTCCTTGGGGCGTACGGGATAGGCGCGCTGCGCCGCCTCCAGCAGCTCCTGCACCCGGTCGCGCACCCGCCGGGTGATCGCGCCCGCGTACTGGTCGGGGGAGGCTTCCACCGGCTCGCCGACCCGGATCGTCACCGGGATGTGGCTGCGCTTGAAGTTGCGCGGACGGCCCTTGGTCCACACCCGCTGGGTGCCCCACAGGGCGACCGGGATCAGCGGGACCCCGGCCTCCTGTGCCATCCGTGCCGCACCCGACTTGAAGCTCTTGAGGGTGAAGGACTGCGAGATCGTCGCCTCGGGGAAGACCCCGACGATCTCGCCCGCCCGCAGCGAGGCCAGCGCGTGCGCGTACGCCTGCTCACCCTGCTTGCGGTCCACCGGGATGTGCTTCATGCCGCGCATGAGCGGCCCCGAGACCTTGTGCCGGAAGACCTGCTCCTTCGCCATGAAGCGCACCAGCCGCTTCTGGGGGAGCGCCGCGAGTCCCGCGAAGATGAAGTCCAGATAGCTGATGTGGTTGCTGACGAGCACGGCGCCGCCGGTGCGCGGGATGTGCTCGGAACCCTGCGTGTCGATCTTCAGGTCCAGCGCCTTGAACATCGTGAGAGCAGCGCCGATGACCGGCCGATAGACGAGCTCTGCCATCTGGGGAGGACCCTTCTGTTCCGGGGAGGTTCTCCCGGCGGAAGTTACGCAGCCGTAGGTTTTCGGCATTCCGCCGATGGTGCCCCATGTGGGGCCCGGTGGCCAGTCCTGGTCTGCGCGCGGGGCGAGATTCTCGTCACGTCGTCCTTTCCCGGCCCGGGTGCCGGCCCAGGGCCGCCGTCGCGCGCCGGACCAGCGGGTATAGCTCGCAGCCGAGGCAGAAGCCGAAGGCCGCGTTGAGGAACGCGGCGGCCAGCGCGGCTCCGGTGGCCGCCAGCCCCAGCCACTCGGGGCCCCAGAGGTAGCCGACCAGTCCGGCCAGCGCGAACACCAGCCCGACGCCCTGGGCGAAGCGCGCCGGGGCCGGGGACTCGTACTCCGTGGGCGGGCCGAGGCGGGGCCGTACCGCCGTACGGAAGAGCAGACCGTACGGCGAGCGCGGTACGCCGGCCACGGCGCCCACCGCGAAGCACAGCGCCTGCCAGCCGAGCGGGGCGGGGCTGCCGGTGATCAGGGCGGTGGCCAGTACGGCGGTGGTGAGGGCCGCCGCGAACCGGGGCCCTCTGATGTCTATGTCGCCGGCGGCGCTGCGGCCGGCGGTGTCGTGGGAGTTCATGACACAAGAATCCCTTGCGTCACTCGTTTCACTGACCAGGAATATTTTGCGGTCGTATGAACGCTGCATCGGCGATGGAGACGACCGGACTTGTGGTGTGTGTGGCGGTGCTCGCCGTGGCGGGGGTGTTCGGGCTGCTGCGGCGGCGCGGTGACGGGAGGCTGAAGGTGCGGGACGAGGGGGAGCGCCGGCTCGGCCCGGCGGAGCTGGGCATGGAACTGGGGGAGCGGGCCACGCTCGTGCAGTTCTCCAGCGCCTTCTGCCAGCCCTGCCGGGCCACCAGACGGATCCTCGCTGACGTCGCGGGCATGGTCGAGGGCGTCGCGCATGTGGAGCTGGACGCCGAGGAGCGGCTCGAACTCGTCCGTGAGCTGGGCATCCTGAGGACCCCGACCGTGCTCGTCCTGGACGCCCGGGGCCGGGTCGTCCGCAGGGCGGCGGGACAGCCCCGCACAGCGGATGTGATCGCCGCGCTGGGCGAGGCGGTGTGAGCACGCGCACTTGACGACGCCCGCCGCTTGTCGTCACCCTGACAAGGTGCCCCAGGAACTCCTTCTCCATGGGCGGGCCGATGTGGACCTGGCCCGCAACGCGAGTGCGCGCTGTCCGGGTTGCTGAGCAGCCACGGACCCGTTCGCCTCTTCGCAGAAGGATTTATCCGATGACGGCCTCACCCGATGTGTCGACCTCTCTCCGCGCCCCCTCCCCGGCCCCCGCGGCACACTCCGCCCGTCCGGCCCCGCCCGACCTGCTCCGCTCGGTGTTCCGGCAGCACGCGGCGGGCGTCGCGGTCATCACGGCGCGCGGAGAGCGGCCGGTCGGCTTCACCGCGACCTCGCTCAACTCCGTCGCCGCCGAGCCCCCGTTGGTCTCCTTCGGCGTCGGGGTCTCGTCCTCCAGCTGGCCGGTGCTGGCCGAGGCGGAGCATGTCGGTGTCCACATACTCGGCGAGGACCAGCGGGAGCTGGCCGCGACCTTCGCGCGCAGCGGCGCCGACCGGTTCGCCCGGCCCACCGTCTGGAGCGCGGGCCCCGAGGGCGTGCCCGTACTGGACGGTGTGCTGGCCTGGCTGGTCTGCCGCGTCGTCGCCCGGATACCCGTCGCCGACCACCGGCTGATCATCGCCGAGGCCGTCACCGGCGACCCCGGGGGCGCGGGCGCGCCGCTCCTGTACCACCAGGGGCGCTTCAACGCGCTGCGCGACTGAGAGTTCCCGCGCCGCCCCCTCCCCACGCGTTGGCAACGTCACAGGTCCGCGCGCTTGCCCGACGGGAACACACTGGGTCTACTGGTGAGTAATATTTACTCCGGTGCCCCGGTCCCCGACCGGAAACCGATCGGTTGAGGCGCCTATGCTGCGTACCACAAGGCAGCCCATGACGATGCAGTAGGAGAGCCGGCGTGAGCCTGAGGATCGTTGTCTGTGTGAAGTACGTGCCCGATGCCACTGGCGATCGGCACTTCGCCGACGACCTGACCGTCGACCGTGACGATGTGGACGGTCTGCTGTCGGAGCTGGACGAGTACGCGGTGGAGCAGGCGCTCCAGATCGCGGACGAGGCCGACGACGCGGAGATCACCGTACTGACCGTCGGGCCGGAGGACGCCAAGGACGCGCTGCGCAAGGCGCTGTCGATGGGCGCGGACAAGGCCGTTCACGTCGAGGACGACGATCTGCACGGCACCGACGTCATGGGCACCTCGCTGGTGCTCGCCAAGGCGATCGAGAAGACGGGTTACGACCTGGTCATCACCGGTATGGCGTCCACGGACGGGGTGATGGGTGTGCTCCCCGCGCTGCTCGCCGAGCGGCTGGGCGTCCCGCAGGTCACGCTGTTGTCCGAGGTCAAGGTCGAGGACGGCGTGGTCACGGGCCGCCGCGACGGCGACGCGGCCAGCGAGCAGCTGGAGGCGTCCCTGCCGGCCGTGGTCTCGGTGACGGACCAGTCGGGCGAGGCGCGCTACCCGTCCTTCAAGGGCATCATGGCGGCCAAGAAGAAGCCGGTCGAGTCGCTGGACCTGGAGGACCTGGAGATCGACGCCGACACCGTCGGCCTCGAAGGCTCCTGGACCGTGGTCGACGAGGCGGCCGCGCGCCCGGCCCGTACGGCGGGCACGATCGTCAAGGACGAGGGCGAGGGCGGCAAGCGGCTCGCGGAGTTCCTCGCGGGCCAGAAGTTCATCTGAGACCCGGACCCGGCAGTCCGCCGGTCCACGGTCCGTACGCCCCACCGCCCTCCCGACACTTCGCATTCGCAGGAGACGCATTCCATGGCTGAAGTTCTCGTCTATGTCGACCACGTGGACGGTGCCGTCCGCAAGCCCACCCTGGAGCTGCTCACGCTGGCCCGCCGGATCGGCGAGCCCGTCGCCGTCGCGCTGGGCGCCGGCGCGGCGGACACCGCGTCCGTACTCGCCGAGCACGGCGCGGTGAAGGTCCTCACCGCCGACGCCGCCGAGTTCGCCGACTACCTCGTCGTACCGAAGGTGGACGCGCTCCAGGCCGCGTACGACGCCGTCTCCCCGGCGGCCGTGCTGTTCCCGTCCTCCGCCGAGACCAAGGAGATCGCCGCCCGCCTCGCGGTGCGCGTCGGCTCCGGCCTCATCACCGACGCCGTCGACCTGGAGGCCGGCGCCGAGGGGCCGGTGGCCACGCAGGCGGTGTTCGCCGCCTCCTTCACCACCAAGTCCCGTGTCTCCAAGGGCGTTCCGGTCATCACCGTCAAGCCCAACTCCGCCCCGGTCGAGGCCGCCCCGGCCGCCGGTACGGTCGAGGCCCTCGCGGTGACCTTCGGCGCCGCCGCCACCGGGACGAAGGTCGTCTCCCGCACCCCGCGCGAGTCGACCGGCCGCCCGGAGCTGACCGAGGCCGCGATCGTGGTCTCCGGCGGCCGCGGGGTCAACGGCGCGGAGAACTTCGCGATCATCGAGGCGCTTGCCGACTCCCTCGGCGCGGCCGTCGGCGCCTCGCGCGCCGCCGTCGACGCGGGCTGGTACCCGCACGCCAGCCAGGTCGGCCAGACCGGCAAGAGCGTCTCCCCGCAGCTCTACATCGCCTCCGGTATCTCCGGTGCCATCCAGCACCGGGCCGGCATGCAGACGTCCAAGACCATCGTGGCCGTCAACAAGGACGCCGAGGCGCCCATCTTCGACCTGGTCGACTACGGCGTGGTCGGCGACCTCTTCGAGGTCGTCCCCCAGCTCACCGAAGAGATCAAGTCCCGCAAGGGCTGAGACTCTGCCGGGTGGACGCGGTCCGGTGCGCCGCACTCGCTCCGCCTCGGCGCCCGGATTCGTCCTCCGGATGCCGAGCGCGCTTCCGAGGCGGAGGAGGGAGTCGACGCGGAGCGTCGGTGACCGACGACAACACCGGCCGGGGCACCCCCGGCCGGCGGCTGAGGGAGTGTCCGTCGGGCAGTGGACCCGCCGCCCGATCAGAGGTCACCCGGCAGGCTCTCGGCCGTCGCCCGCCGTACGGAGGTACGGCGGGCGCGGCCCCGGGGCCGCGTGGTGGAAGTCCACCGCGCGGCCCCGCGGCGTACCCTGGCGGCCATTGACGCGGCTCGGGCCCGCCGATTACCTTCCCTCGACGGATTATTGATTCCGCACAGCGGAAAACGGGAAGGTGTCGCATGGGCCAGCAGGAGCAGGTGTCCAGGAGTCTCCCGGGCGCGGTCACCGACGCCATCGGCACGCTGCTCGCGCCCGTCGACGCGGAACTCGCCCGGCGCTACCCGGGCGACCCCGGCACCCGCCAGCCCGTCCACACCGTCTACGTGCCCGGCGACGCCTTCGCCGCCGCCACCATCCGCTCCTGGGGCGACCGGGCGCTCGCCGCCCTCGACGAACACGCCCCGGACGCCGCCTCGCTGGCCCGCGTCCTCGGCCTCCCCGACGAGCTGGCGGGCCCGGTCCACGACCGCGTACGGGCCAAGCTCCGCGAGGAGCCCGTGGAGGACCTGCGGATCGACTTCGAGGACGGCTACGGCCCCCGCCCCGACGCCGAGGAGGACGAGACCGCGGCCCGCGCCGCCCGGCTCGTCCACGAGGCGTACGCCGCGGGCACCGCCGCGCCGTACATGGGCATCCGGATGAAGTGCCTGGAAGCGGCCGTACGGGAGCGGGGCATCCGGACCCTCGACATCTTCCTCAGCGGGCTGATGGCGGCCGGCGGGCTGCCCGAGGGGCTGGTGCTGACCCTCCCCAAGGTCACGTACGCCGAACAGGTCGCCGCGATGGCGCGGCTGGCCGAGGAGTTCGAGCGGGTGCACGGTCTGCCGCCGGGGCGCATCGGCTTCGAGATCCAGATCGAGACCAGCCAGGCCATCCTGGCGGCGGACGGCACCGCCACCGTGGCCCGCATGATCGACGCGGCCGGCGGCCGGGCGACCGGACTGCACTACGGCACCTTCGACTACAGCGCCGGGGTCGGAGTCAGCGCCGCGTACCAGTCGAGCGACCACCCGGCCGCCGACCACGCCAAGGCCGTCATGCAGGTCGCCGCCGCCGGGACGGGCGTCCGCGTCTGCGACGGCTCCACCAACGTCCTGCCCGTCGGCCCGACCGCCCAGGTCCACGACGCCTGGCGGCTGCACTACGGACTGACCCGGCGCGCCCTCGCCCGCGCCTACTACCAGGGCTGGGACATGCACCCGGGCCATCTGCCCACCCGTTACGCCGCCGTGTACGCCTTCTACCGCGAGGGGCTGGAGCCCGCCGCCGCCCGGCTGGCCGCCTATGTGGCCAAGGCGGGCGGGGACGTCATGGACGAACCAGCCACCGCCAAGGCCCTCAGCGGCTATCTGCTGCGCGGACTCGACTGCGGCGCCCTCGACGACACCGAGGTCGCCCGGCTCACCGGCCTGTCCCGCGCCGACCTGGAGGGCTTCGCGATCCCGCACCGTCCCGCCTGACGGACGGTCAGCCGTCCGCCGGCGGCCGGATCTCGCCCGAGCCACGGGCGATCAGCCGGGTCGGCAGGACCGTTCGCACCGGCGCGTCGGCCGCGCCGTCCAGCCGGTCGAAGAGCCGGCGCGCGGCCGTACGGCCCAGGGCGGCCGCGTCCTGCGCGATGACGGTGACCCCCGGGTCCAGCAGATCGGCCAGCTCGATGTCGTCGAAGCCGACCAGGGCGACCGGCCGGTGGTGCGCCGCGAGTATCCGTACGACCGTCACCGTCACGCGGTTGTTGCCGGTGAGGATCGCGGTGACCGGCTCGGGGGCGCCGAGCATCGCCCGGACCGCCTCGCGCACCCGCTCCGGCACGGTCGTACCGAGCGAGACCCAGCCGTCGTCCATGACCAGGCCCGCGTCGGTCATCGCCGTACGGTAGCCGCGCAGCCGCTCGCTCGCGGTGTGGATGCGGGGCTGGTCGCCGACGAAGCCGATCCTGCGGTGGCCGTGCGCGATCAGGTGCGCGGCGCCCGCTCGGGCGCCGCCGAAGCTGTCGGAGAGCACCGCGTCCGCGTCGATCCGGCCGGCGGGCCGGTCCACGAAGACCGTCGCCACCCCGGCCTTGATCTCGGGCTCCAGATAGCGGTGGTCGTGTCCGGCGGGGATCACGATCAACCCGTCCACCCGGCGTGCGCAGAGCGCCAGCGCCAGCTCCTGCTCGCGGCCCGGGTCCTCGGCGCTCGATCCGTTGATCAGCAGCGCGCCATGGGCGCGGGCGACCTCCTCCACCGCGCGGTTCAGCGGACCGTAGAAGGGGTCGGCCAGATCCTCCAGGACCAGTCCGATGCTCGACGTACGGCCCTTGCGCAGCACCCGCGCCGAGTCGTTGCGGCGGAAACCCAGCGCGTCGATGGCCTCCTGCACCCGGCGTTCGGTGTCGGCGGTGACACCGGCCTCGCCGTTGACCACGCGGGAGACCGTTTTGAGTCCCACTCCGGCGCGGGCGGCCACGTCCTTCATCGTGGGCCTGGTGCCGTAGCGGGGCTCGGGTCGGCGGGCGGTATCGGCCACGGCGCGCTGTCCTGTCGTCGGTGTTTCTGCGGTGTTTTCGGAGCGGACCGCCGGCGGACGGTCACCCCCCGGCGATGGCGTTGAGCATAGGGCCTGGACAACGTTGTCAGGGGAATGGAGACTGTCCGATGAAGTCATAGGTTCCGTACATCCCCCTCAGCGCCTGTCGGGGGTGCCTCATCGCCGGGAGATCCCACACCGATGCATACCGAATCCGTCGTCGCGCTCGACATCGGCGGTACCAAGATCGCCGGTGCGCTGGTGGACGGCAGCGGCAGGATCCTGCTCCGGGTCCAGCGGCCCACGCCCGCCCAGGAGGACGGCGAGACGGTGATGCGCGCCGTCGAGGAGGTCCTCGCCGAGGTGTCCGCGTCCCCGCTCAGGGCCTCCGCCACGGCGGTCGGGATCGGCAGCGCGGGTCCCGTCGACGCCTCGGCCGGCACGGTCAGCCCGGTCAACGTCCCGGGCTGGCGCGGATTCCCGCTGGTCGAGCGGGTGTGCTCGGCCACCGGCGGGCTGCCCGTCACCCTGGTCGGCGACGGTGTCGCGATCACCGCGGCGGAACACTGGCAGGGCGCGGCCCGCGGCTATGACAACGCGCTGTGCATGGTGGTCTCCACCGGGGTCGGCGGCGGGCTCGTCCTCAACGGAAAACTCCACTCGGGACCCACGGGCAACGCGGGCCACATCGGCCACATCTGTGTGGACCTCGACGGCGATCCCTGCGCGTGCGGTGCCCGGGGCTGTGTGGAGCGCATCGCCAGCGGGCCCAATATCGCCCGCAGGGCGCTGGAGGACGGCTGGCTGCCGGGCCCCGACGGGGACGCGTCGGCCGCCGCCGTGGCCGCCGCCGCGCGCGCCGGGCACCCGGTCGCCCTCGCCTCCTTCGAACGGGCCGCGCAGGCGCTGGCGGCGGGGATCGCCGCGACGGCCACCCTGGTCGAGATCGGCATCGTGGTCATCGGCGGCGGGGTGGGCAACGCGGGCGAGGTGCTCTTCGCGCCGCTGCGCCGCTCCCTGCGGGACTACGCGACGCTCTCGTACGTACAGGGGCTGACCGTCGCCCCCGCCGTCATGGGCACGGACGCGGGGCTGGTGGGCGCCGCCGCGGCCGCCCTGCTGGCGAGCCGGGACGGCGCGACGGCGACGGCCGGCGGCTGACCGGAGCCGGGGGCGGGCGATGATCCCTCTCCCGGCGGCGGTCACCGGGTGGTCTGGCAGGCCAGCCGTCTGCTGCCCCGGAACTTCACGCACAGCTCGGTATCGGTGCCGGTGTCCGCGATCGGCCAGCTGTACGTCAGCGCCCGGCCCGAGCGGGTGGCGGTCGCCGTATCGACGAGCCGTCCGTCGCGGTAGAGCGACACCGCGCGGGAGGCGAGGCCGGCCGGCGGATTGGTCCAGATCCCGGTGACCGCGTTCCGCCCGCCCCGGCCGTCCAGCTGGATGCAGATCTGCGGCCCCGAGAAGTGGTGCGTACAGGCGCTGCTGTCGGCCACCGCCGGGGCGGCCGCCAGGACGACGGCGAGGCCCGCCAGGACCAGGGCCGACGCGGAGCGCCGTCCGCGGCCGTGTGGCCCCGGCCCCTCCCCGGGAAACTGTTCGGACACCGTACGGCGCATGTGAACCCCCTTGCCCAGTCGTCCCCTCAACGAGCCTCCGGGCCCCGTGTTACGGCCGGGGATCCGCCGGGCCGGCCACGGGATCCGCATATCGGCCGAATGTCCGGGCAGATGCTCTGATCCGGCCGGGTGTTTCCGTGGCAGGGTGTTGAGGGCAGTCCTCAGGGGGCTACGGAAGAGGGGGAACCGTGATCGTCTGGATCAACGGTGCGTTCGGAGCGGGCAAGAGAAGCACCGCGCGCGAACTGATCGACCTGCTCCCGCACTGCACTCTGTACGACCCCGAGCTGATCGGCGGCGAGCTGACGCGATTGCTCCCGCTGAAACGGCTCGCCGAGGTCACCGACTTCCAGGACCTGCCGATCTGGCGGCGGCTGGTGGTCGATACCGCGGCGGCGCTGCTGGCCGAGGTCGGCGGGGTGCTCGCCGTTCCGATGACCCTGCTGCGCCAGGAGTACCGGGACGAGATCTTCGGCGGGCTCGCGGCTCGTCGCATTCCGGTGCGGCATGTGCTGCTGTCAACAGACGAAACGATACTGCGCAGGCGTATCGCGGCCCGTGAGGTCGAGGCCGACGATCCCGAGGCCAACGAGCGCGACCGGCGGTGGTGCGAGGAGCACATCGAGCCGTACCAGGCCGCCCTCGGCTGGCTCACGGGCGACGCCCATGTCATCGACAACACCGCGCTGACGCCACGGGAGACCGCCGTCCGGCTCGCGGAGGCGGTGCGCTCGGGCACGGCCGGGGTCTGCGAGATCGTACAGACACCGGAGCCGACGGCCGAGACCGTCGCGGCGGGCGTGCTGCTCTTCGACGAACGGGACAGGGTGCTTCTCGTGGACCCCACCTACAAGCCGGGCTGGGAGTTCCCCGGCGGCGTGGTGGAGCGGGGCGAGGCGCCCGCGCGCGCGGGCATGCGCGAGGTCGCCGAGGAGATCGGCATAGAACTCACCGAGGTGCCCGGGCTGCTGGTCGTCGACTGGGAGCCGCCGCGCCCGCCGGGATACGGCGGGCTGCGGCTGCTGTTCGACGGCGGCACCCTCTCCGGCCGGGACGCCGGACGGCTGCTGCTGCCCGGTCCCGAACTGCGCGGCTGGCGCTTCGTCGACGAGGCGGAGGCGGCCGTACTGCTGCCGCCCGCCCGCTACGCGCGCCTGCGCTGGGCCCTGCGCGCCCGTGAGCGCGGGGTGGTGCTCAACCTGGAGGACGGGATACCGGTGGGGTGAGACAGCGCCACCGGGCCTCATGCCCCCTTGGAGCGCGCGTAGTTCACCAGGAAATGCGCCTCCGCCACGGAGAGCCGCTCCAGCTCCTCGGGCGAGACGCTCTCGTTCACCGCGTGGATCCGCGCCTCGGGCTCGCTCAGCCCGATCAGCAGGATCTCCGCCTTCGGATACAGCTCGGCCAGCGTGTTGCAGAGCGGGATGGAGCCGCCCATCCCGGCGGACTGCATCTCCTCGCCCGGATACGCCACCCGCATCGCCTCGGCCATCGCGGTGTACGCGGGGCTGGCGGTGTCCGCGCGGAACGGCTGGCCCTGGCCCACCGGTTCGACCGCGACCCGCGCGCCCCACGGGGTGTGCTTCCGGAGGTGCGCGGTCAGCAGCGCGGTCGCCCCCACCGCGTCCTGCCCCGGCGGCACCCGCAGACTGACCGTCGCCCGCGCGCTCGCCTGGACGGACGGCGTGGCCCCCACCACCGGCGGGCAGTCGATGCCCAGTACGGTGACGGCGGGCCGCGCCCAGAGCCGGTCCGCGACCGTACCGCCGCCGATCAGCCCCACACCGTCGAGCACCTTGGCGTCCTGGCGGAAGTCCGCCTCCGGGTAGGCGAGCCCGTCCCAACGGCCGTCCGCGGCCAGCCCGTCCACGGTGGTGGAGCCGTCCTCGGCGCGCAGCGAGTCGAGGACCCTGATCAGCGCGGCGAGCGCGTCGGGCGCCGCCCCGCCGAACTGGCCCGAGTGCAGGTTGCCCTCGAGGGTGTCCACCGCGACCCGGACCATGGTCATCCCGCGCAGGGTCGCGGTGACGGTCGGCACCCCGATCCGGAAGTTGCCCGTGTCGCCGATCACCACCGCGTCGGCGGCGAGCAGCTCCGGGTGCGCCTCCGCGTACCGCTCCAGCCCTCCGGTGCCCTGCTCCTCGGAGCCCTCGACGACGACCTTGACGCCCACCGGCACCCCGCCGTTCGCCTTGAGGGCGCGCAGCGCGAGCAGATGCATCAGGAAGCCGCCCTTGCAGTCGGCGGCCCCGCGTCCGTACCAGCGTCCCGCACGCTCCGTCAGTTCGAACGGCGGCGTCAGCCAGGCGTCCTCGTCCAGCGGCGGCTGGACGTCGTAGTGGGCGTAGAGCAGTACGATCGGGGCGCCCTCGGGGCCGGGCAGCAGGCCGTAGACGGACTGGGTGCCGTCGGGGGTGTCCAGCAGCGCGACGTCCTGGAACCCCTCGGCGCGCAGCGCATCGGCCACCCAGCCCGCGGCGGCCTCGCACTCGCTCCTGGGGAACACCGCGGGGTCCGCCACCGACCGGAACGCGACCAGCTCCGCCAGCTCCGTACGGGCACGGGGCATCAGGGACGCGACGGTCCCGGCGATCGGATTGGCGGTCATGGGCACGCTCCAGGTGGATACAACGTTGTCTCAGTCAGGTGTACATCGAAGGCATTGTCGATCCTCCCACAGCGGGTGCGGGGCACCAGCGCCGTAGGATGCCGTTCGACAGCAGGGGCCACTGGTCGGATCAGGAGCAGAAGCACATCGTGAGCAGCGAGAACGCAGACGCCGGAAGCGTGCACGACCAGCCGGTGTGGGATGTCGTCGTGGTCGGCGCAGGACCGGCGGGAGCCTCCGCGGCGTACGCGGCGGCGGTCGCGGGCCGTCAGGTGCTGCTGCTGGAGAAGGCCGAGTTGCCCCGCTACAAGACCTGCGGGGGCGGGATCATAGGTCCCACGCGCGACTCGCTGCCCCCGGGCTTCGAGCTGCCGCTCAAGGAACGTGTGCACGCGGTGACCTTCTCGCTCAACGGGAAGCTCAGCCGGACCCGCCGCTCCAAGCGCATGCTCTTCGGGCTCATCAACCGCCCGGAGTTCGACGCGAGTCTGGTGGAGCACGCCCAGAAGGCCGGAGCGGTGCTGCGTACGGGCGCGACGGTCTCCCGGGTCGAACAGCACGGGCCCGCCGTGCCCGACCGGCGCACGGTCGCCGTCGTCCTCTCGGACGGCGAGACGGTGCTGGCGCGGGCCGTGGTCGGCGCGGACGGCAGCGCGAGCCGGATCGGCGCCCATGTCGGCGTGAAGATGGACCAGGTGGATCTGGGCCTGGAGCTGGAGATCCCGGTCCCGCCCACGGTCGCGGAGGACTGGGCGGGGCGGGCGCAGATCGACTGGGGCCCGCTGCCCGGCAGTTACGGCTGGGTGTTCCCCAAGGGCGACACCCTCACGGTCGGAGTGATCTCGGCGCGGGGCGAGGGCTCGGCGACCAAGCGCTATCTGGAGGACTTCGTCGCCCGGCTCGGGCTCGCCGGGTTCGAGCCCGCCGTCTCGTCCGGCCATCTGACCCGGTGCCGCAGCGAGGACTCGCCGCTGTCGCGCGGCCGGGTGCTGGTGTGCGGGGACGCGGCGGGGCTGCTGGAGCCGTGGACCCGGGAGGGCATCTCCTTCGCGCTGCGCTCCGGCCGGCTGGCGGGGGAGTGGGCGGTGCGGATCTCGGAGTCGCACGACGCGGTGGACGCCCGCAGACAGGCGCTGAACTACACGTTCGCTATCAAGGCCGGTCTCGGCGTCGAGATGAGCGTCGGCCGCCGGATGCTCGGCATCTTCGCGCGCCGGCCCGGCGTGGTGCACGCGGCCATAACAGGGCTGCGGCCCGCCTGGAAGGCGTTCGCGGACATCACCCGGGGGTCGACCACCCTGGCCGGGATCGTACGGACCCACCCGATGGCCCGGCGCGCGCTCGATGTGCTGGACCGCAAGCAGGCGGCCGCGGCGAAGGACGAGACGGCCGATGCGGCGGGCCCCGCCGGTGAGCGGGACGGGTCGGCTCCCGAGGCGGGCGTGGCGTCCCGCTCCCCGGAGGAGCCGGGCGCCCGGGACTGACCGGGCCGGGCGCCCGGGACCGACCGGGCGGCGGGTGGTACGGATGCCGGGGCGCGGGCCGGCGGCCGATCAGGACTCCGTCCTGATCAGGAAGACCGGGTGGTCGGGGGCGGCCGCGATGATCTCCGCGTCGCCGGACTTCGCGGTGACCCCCTGGAAGTACTGGTCGACCTCCCAGCCCCAGCGCTCCAGATAGGTGCGCAGCACCGCGAGCTTCTCGCTGTCGGGCAGTTCCGTCGCGGTGAAGGCACGGACCTTCCGGCCGACCTGGAGTTCACCGCCGCCGGCGGCGCGCATGTTGCGTACCCACTGCGAGTGGCCGCGGGCCGAGACCAGGTACTGCTTGCCCTCGTACGTATGCGGGTTGACGGGGACGCGCTGGAGGGTGCCGCTCCTGCGGCCGCGTACGGAGAGCTCGGCGGTGCCGAGCATGCTGACGCCGTGGCGGGCGAGCCAGCCGATGGCGCTGTTCAAGCGGACGGCGAACGGGCTGCCCTTGAGGTAGTACGGCTGGGACATGGGGATCCTCCTGGGGTCGGGCCCGGGCGGGGCGTGCCTGGGGCCGCGGGCCGGGTTTCGAGAGCACTTCGAGAGCACTGCTCTCACTTAAGAGCAGTGTGTACCCGTTCGCCGATCCAAAGCAAGAGCAGCGCTCTCTTTTCGGATCGCTGATCCGGGTTGATTACACTGCTCCCCATGACGACCATCCGTGGAGCCAGGGAACGGGCCCGCACCGAAGTCACCGCGGCGATCAAGGACGAGGCCCGCAGACAACTCGCCGACCAGGGCGCGCCCAAGCTCTCCCTGCGCGCGGTCGCCCGTGAGCTGGGCATGGTCTCGTCCGCCCTCTACCGTTACTTCCCCAGCCGGGACGAGCTGCTGACCGCCCTGATCGTCGACGCCTACAACGCGGTCGGCGCCGAAGCCGAAGCCGCCCTGGCCGCCGCGGACCCCGCCGACCCCCCGGCCCGCTGGGTCGCCGTCTGCGCGGCGGTGCGCGACTGGGCCCTCGCCCACCCCCATGAGTACGCGCTCATCTACGGCTCCCCGGTCCCCGGGTACACGGCGCCCCGGCTCACCGTCGAACCGGCCGCCCGGGTCGGTCTCGTCCTGATCGCCGTGGCCCGGGACGCCCACCGCACGGACCGCCTCTCGATCCCGCCCCTCGCAGCCGATCTCCGCCCGGAGGCCCGGCGGCTGGCCGACGAATTCGCCCCCGGCCTTCCGCCGGAGGTGACGGCGGCTCTGGTCGCGGCCTGGGCACAGCTCTTCGGGCTGGTCTCCTTCGAACTCTTCGGCCAGTTCACCAGGGTGGTCGAGGCCCGCGACGAACTGTTCGCCCACGCCACTCGCCGCCTCGCGTACGAGGTGGGCCTGCTCGACGCCCCCGGGCGCTGAGCCCCGCGCGCCGGGCCACGCGCCGGGCGGGCCGGGTCGCGGGGCCCGGCCCCGTACCCCCCCGGGGGGGTACGCGCGGTCACGCCGCCCGGCCGGCGCCCGGACGGGGCCGTCGGTCCAATGCCGTGACCGGCGACGTGTGCCCCATGAGGAGCGTTGTCCGGTGCGTGCGATCGCAGGGCGGCCGGGAGCCCTCGGTGTGGGGCACCTCTGGGAGTGCCCCCCCGGACGGAGTCCGGGGGAGGTGGCCGGGGGAGGGCGTGATGGGCGGCGCGACGGGGCAAAGCTTGCCGGGAGGGGCACTAGCGTGGCCGGTATGGAAGAGCGGTACGGACGGCGGCCCGGCGGCGGTCCCCCCGGGGAGCAGGACGCGCCGCCCCGGGCGCGCGGGCGGCTGCCCTGGCGGTCGACCGCCGTGCTCGCCGGGTTCGTCCTGATGGGCACCGCGCTCGTCGCCCCGGGCCAGGACGACCGGGCCGGACTCGACGCCCTCGGCTGGCTGTTGCTGCTCGCGGGCCCCGCCCTGCTGCTTCTGCGCAGACGCCGGCCCGTCCGCTGCGTGCTCGGTGTCTCGGCGCTCACCCTGCTGTATCTGGGCGCGGGTTACCCGTACGGGCCGGTCTTCCTCACCGCCGCCGTCGCCTGTTTCGCCGCGACCGTCGCCGGCCACCGGCGGGCGGCCTGGTGGGCGGTGGGCGTGCTCTGGGTGGGGCATCTGCTGCTCGGGCACTGGCTCTACCGGATGCTGCCGCCCGCCCACGACCGGGCCGCGCCCTGGGGGCAGGAGCTGGTGATCGCCGCCTTCGTGGCCGCGGTCTGCGCGGCCTCGGAACTCGCCAGGGTACGGCGGGAACAGTGGGCCGGGGAGGGCGCCGAGCGCGCGGCGGCCAAGCGGCGCCGGGAGAGCGAGGAACGGCTGCGGATCGCCCGCGAACTCCACGACGTCCTGGCCCACTCCCTCTCCGTCATCAACGTCCAGGCGGGTGCCGGGCTCGCCCTGCTCGACTCCGACCGCGAGCAGGCCCGTACCGCGCTCACCACCATCAAGGCGGCGAGCAAGGAGGCGCTCGGCGAGGTGCGCCAGGTCCTGGACACCCTCAGAACCCCCGGCGACGCCCCGCGCGCCCCCGCCCCCGGGCTCGACCGGCTGCCGGAACTCGTCGAACAGGCCGCGCACGCGGGGCTCACCGTCGAGGTCCTGCGCGAGGGGAAGCGGCCCGCGCTGCCACCCGGCGTCGATCTGGCCGCCTTCCGGATCGTCCAGGAGGCGCTGACCAATGTGGTGCGCCACTCCGGCTCCCGTACCGCCCGGGTCCTGATCGGCTGTGAACCCGGGCTGCTCCGTCTCCGTATCGACGACGAGGGACCGCCGACCGGTTCGGAGGCGGGCGGCAGCGGCAACGGGCTCGTCGGCATGCGGGAGCGGGCCGCCGCGCTCGGCGGCACGGCCGAGGCCGCGCCACGGCCGGACGGCGGCTACCGTGTCCGGGCCGCGCTCCCCCTGAAGACCGGGGCCTGACCGGCCCGTCCCGTATCGAGAGAAGGTAGGACACCGTGATCCGCGTACTGCTCGCCGACGACCAGTCGCTGGTACGGGCGGGCTTCCGCGCCCTGCTCGACGCGCAGCCCGACATCGAGGTCGTGGGCGAGGCCGCGGACGGCGAGGAGGCGCTGCGCCGGGTGCGCGAACTGGGCCCCGATGTGGTGCTGATGGACATCCGGATGCCCCTGCTCGACGGGCTCGCCGCCACCCGCCGGATCACCGGGGACACCCTGCTCGCCTCGGTGAAGGTCGTCATCCTGACCACCTTCGAACTCGACGAGTACGTTTTCGAGGCGATCCGCTCGGGCGCCTCCGGCTTTCTCGTCAAACACACCGAACCGGCGGAGCTGGTGCGCGCCATCAGGGCCGTGCGGGAGGGCGACGCGCTGCTGTCGCCGGGGGTCACCCGCCGGCTCATCGCGGAGTTCGCGTCCCGCTCCAAGGAACCGGCGGACCTGCTCGGTCTCGGTGAACTCACCGAGCGGGAACGGGAGGTGATGACACTGGTCGGGATCGGTCTGTCCAACGACGAGATAGCCCGCAGGCTGGTCGTCAGCCCGCTCACCGCCAAGACGCACGTCAGCAGGACGATGGTGAAGCTCGGCGCCCGCGACCGGGCCCAACTGGTCGTCCTGGCCTATGAGTCCGGGCTGGTACGGCCCGGCTGGCTCGGCTGAGCCACCCGCTGCGGGAACCGCCACAGCACCTGGACGACCCGGGCCACGAAGACCAGCCCCGCGACCGCCCCGGCGAGCGGCACGAGGAACCGGGGGAGGCCGAAGTACCAGGCGGGGCCGGCGAGCGCGCCGAACACCAGGGCCGCCGCGAAGCCGCCCGTGAGCAGCGCGAAGCCGATCTCGACCGTGATGGCGTCCCGCTCCGCACCGCTGCGTCTCTCCATGCGCCCCAGTCTCGCCAACGGCGGCCGTCCGGGGCAAGCCGCCCGCCCCCGGTGGCGGTTACCCGCGCGCCGGGGCGCCCCGGGCCGCGTACCCGAGCAGCGCCGCGGCGGCGGCCAGCACGGCCACCGTGGTCAGGGCGAGGGGCAGCGAGAACCAGTCGGCGAGGAAGCCGATCGCGGGCGGCCCCAGCAGCATCCCGCCGTACCCCAGGGTGGACGCGGTGGCGACCCCGGAGGGACCGGCCAGCGCGCCCGCCCGGCCGATGGCCACGGGGAAGATGTTGGCGAGGCCGAGACCGGCCACGGCGAAGCCCGTCAGGGCCAGCCAGAGCGTCGGCGCGAGGGAGCCGAGCAGCATGCCGAGCGCGGCGGTGGCACCGCCCACGACCAGGGCGCGCGTCTGCCCCAGGCGCTCCAGCAGCGCCGTACCGGAGAGCCGTCCCGCCGTCATGGTCAGGGCGAAGAGCGAGAATCCGGCGGCGGCGGCCCCCGGGGAGGCGCCGAGGTCCTGGGTGAGGTGGAGCGCGCTCCAGTCGGCCATCGCGCCTTCGCCGTACGCCGTGCAGCCCGCGATCACGCCGAAGAGCAGGACGAGGCGCCGGGTCCGCCCGTCGAGCCGCCGGGCGTGTGGGGTGTGTTCCGTACGGGCCGGTACGGGAACGGAGTGGCGCAGCAGTGTGGGGGCGGTGGCCGCGGTGACCAGCAGACCGATCACGGTCAGCAGGGCGAGGTGGACGGCGGGGGAGAGCCGGTCCGCGACCAGCCCGCCGAGGCCCGCCCCGACCATGCCGCCGAGGCTGAACGCGGCGTGGAAGCTGGAGATCACCGGGCGCCGCAGGGCCGCGACCAGTTCGACGGCCGCGCTGTTCATGGCCACGTTCAATCCGCCGTAGGCCGAGCCGAACAGCAGCAGCACCAGCCCGAGGGTGAGCGCGGAGTGGGTCTGCGGCGGCAGCAGGATGCTCAGCGAGAGCAGGACGGCGCAGGCCACCGTCACCGGGCGGCTGCCGAACACACGGCAGAGCCGGCCGGTGAGCGTCATCGTCGCGACGGCGCCCGCCGACACACAGAGCAGGGCGAGGCCGAGGTCGCTGGCCGAGGAACCGGTCTGCTGCTTGATGGCCGGGATACGGACCACCCACCCGGCGAACACGAAGCCGTCGAGGGCGAAGAAGACGGTCACGGCGGTACGGAGGCGGGACAGCGAGCGGGTGCAGGGATCGCCGGAGCGCCTTCCCGCGAGGGCCGTCCGTATTTTGTTTAAGTTCGGCACAAAGTGAGGATAGGGGCGGCTCCCCTCCCGGGCAAGGGCATCGGCCGCTCGGTACGCGGGCCATCCGGCGCTCCGTACAGGGCGTCGGGGCGCTCGGTACGCGGGTCATCGACCGCTCCGTACAAGGGCGTCGGCCGCGCCTTCGGATCATGGGAGACTCGCCTCCATGGACGGCAAGGGGACCACCACCCGGGCAAGGCTGGAGAGAGGCCGCGGTGCGCTCGGCCCAGCACTGGAACTGGTTCACACGGGCCGCGCGCCCACCCGCGCCGTCCTCACGGCGGAGCTGGGCGTCACCCGCGCCACGGCCGGGGCCGTCGCCGCGGAGCTGGAGGCCCTCGGCCTGATCCGGGTCGACTCCCGGCCCGGGGCGGCGGCCGGTTCCCAGGGCAGACCCTCGCACCGGCTGTCCGTCGACGAGCGGGGCCCCGTCGCGCTCGCCGCCCAGATCCACGCGGACGGCTTCCGGGCCGCGCTGGTCGGGCTCGGCGGCCGGATCGTCGCCACGGTCCCCGGCTGCGGTACGGTCACGGCCGACCCCGCACAGGTGCTCGGAGAGGTGGTCGAGGCCGGGGCCGGGCTGCTGCGGGCCGGCGGACTGCGGTGTGTGGGCGCGGGCCTGGCCGTACCGTCGGCGGTCGCGGAACCGGAGGGCACCGCCCTCAACCCGCTCCATCTCGCCTGGCCCGCCGGGGCGCCGGTCCGGGAGATCTTCGCCGAACGGGTCCGCGCGGCCGGTCTCGAAGGCCCCGCGTTCACCGGTAACGATGTCAATCTCGCCGCGCTCGCCGAACACCGGCACGGCGCGGGCCGGGGCGCGCGGCATCTGCTCTGCGTCGCCACCGGACACCGGGGCGTGGGCGGCGCGCTCGTCCTCGACGGCCGTCTGCACAGCGGCAGTTCGGGGCTGGCCCTGGAGGTCGGCCATCTCACGGTCAACCCCGAGGGACGCCCCTGCTACTGCGGCGGCAAGGGCTGCCTCGACGTCGAGGCCGACCCGCTCGCCTTCCTCGCGACGGCGGGCCGCGCCCCCGGCCCCGAGGTCTCGCTGCTCCAGCAGTCCCGGGACCTGCTCCGTTCGGAGTACGCCGACCCCTCCGTCCGGAGAGCCGCCGAGGAGCTGATCGACCGGCTGGGCCTGGGCCTCGCGGGACTGGTCAACATCCTCAACCCCGACCGGATCATCCTCGGCGGACTCCACCAGGAGCTGCTCGACGCCGACCCGGACCGGCTGCGTGCCGTCGTCGCCGACCGCAGCCTGTGGGGCCGCAGCGGGGGCGTCCCCATCCTGCCCTGCACGCTCGCCCACAACAGCCTGGTCGGCGCCGCCGAGCTGGCCTGGCAGCCGGTGCTCGACGACCCGCTCGGCGCGCTCACCCGCCAGGAGGCGTGAGCCCCGCGCCGGCTCCCCCACGTACCCAGGTCCTAATAGGTACAGAAGCGGTTTCCGGACCCCGTCGCCGGGAACGGGGCGTCGGCGGGGAAGGGGCCGTCGGTCGTCGCGCCGTACACCGGGCGGAGCGGCAGGGTCAGCGCGACGGGCGGGGCGGGGAGCGTGAACCAGATGCTCTTTCCCGTATCGCCCCTGGGACGGATGCCCCAGCTCTCGCTGACCGCCGCGATCAGCGCGAGACCGCGTCCGGTGGTGTCGAAGAGGCTGGCGTCGTTGACGGCGGGCACCCGGGGGTCGTGGTCGCTGACCGAGACCGTGAGCCGTTCGAGCAGCAGCTCGATGTCGACGGTGCACCGCTTGTCGGGCTGCGCGTGCCGGTGGACATTGGTCAGCAGCTCGGTGACGCCGAGTTCCGCCTGGTCGATCAGCGGATCGAGATGCCAGTAGCGCAGTTGCGCCGAGATGATTCTGCGGACCTGTCCGATCCGCGACGGCAGGGCGTGGAGCTCTACCGTGCAGTGCCTGCTGATCACGGCTGCGACTCCCCGAATGAGGTCCGGAAGAAGACGAGATCGGATCCAGTGGCTGGCGTGCCGCTGTCCCGCCCGGCGGGGCTGGATCGCAGCGTTACCGCCGATTAACCCTGTGTGATATGTGACCAGAGTGAACCATGGGGCAGGACTTCGCAACTCGCGAAGGGACCGGCCGTCTCGCGGAGGGGCCGGTCGTCCTCGGAGGGGCCGGTCGTCCTCGGAGGGGCCGCGGGGGCGACGGAACCGGTCAGGTCTTCGGACGGCCCGCCCCGCGCACGGCGTCCATGAACCGCCCGGCCAGCGCCGTCGCGTCGGGCTTGCGCCCGCGCTGGCCCATGGTCAGCCGGTAGCGGATGCCGTTGACGGTGGCGACCGCGCTGCCGCTGCCCGCGAACCAGGGCCGCGCCGCCGAGACGGCCCGCAGCGGGGCGCTGTCGATCACCCGGCCGTAGCTGGTCAGCAGCGCCAGTCTGCCGTCCTGGATCAGGACCTGTCCGGCCCTGGTGAGCGAGCGCGGCCACCGCTCGATCCGTACCCCGCGCGCGTCGAACTCCGGCTCAGCCATGGCCTTTCAGCCCCCTCCATGCCATTTGCTCGTGCCATTCCCCAAAAGTCCCCTCCCTGGAAGTGTGCACAACTCGGCGGCCCGGCACCAGAGCGCGGTTCCGGCCGCGCCCCCGAAGAGCTGACGTAACCGCCCAAAAATATCGTCAGTGCAGGTGGATAGGGGTACGGTTCGCATGTGATCCAGGGGTCGGAAAGTACCGAACAGCGAGGAGTGTCGGGCGTGACGGAGACAGACGGGGTGCGCGGGAACGCGGCGCGCGGAAGCGCACCGCTGCGGGAAGCGGCCGGCCGGAGCGACGGGCCGGGCCGTACAGCCGCGGTGACCGCCGATGTCGACCGCAGTGATCCGGCGTACCGGGCCTGGCTCAAAGAAGCCGTACGCAAGGTCCAGGCGGACGCCAACCGCTCCGCGGACACGCATCTGCTGCGCTTTCCGCTGCCCGAGCGGTGGGGCATCGACCTGTATCTGAAGGACGAGTCGACGCATCCGACCGGCAGCCTCAAACACCGGCTCGCCCGTTCGCTGTTCCTCTACGGCCTGTGCAATGGCTGGATCAGACCGGGGAAGCCCGTAATCGAGGCGTCCAGCGGATCGACCGCCGTCTCCGAGGCGTACTTCGCGAAACTGATCGGCGTGCCGTTCATCGCCGTCATGCCGCGCACCACCAGCCCCGAAAAGTGCCGGCTGATCGAATTCCACGGTGGGCGGTGCCACTTCGCCGACGACGCCGGCAGGATCTACGAGGAGTCGGCGGCGCTGGCCGCGACCACCGGCGGCCACTACATGGACCAGTTCACCTACGCGGAACGCGCCACCGACTGGCGCGGCAACAACAACATCGCCGAATCGGTCTACCAGCAGCTCAAGCTGGAGCGCTATCCGGAGCCCGCCTGGATCGTCGCCACGGCCGGGACGGGCGGCACCTCGGCGACCATTGCTCGGTATGTCCATTACATGCAGTTCGATACGAAGATCTGTGTCCCCGACCCGGAGAACTCCTGTTTCTTCGACGGCTGGACCCACGACGACCCCCAGGCGCGCAGCGAGCGCGGTTCCCGGATCGAGGGCATCGGCCGCCCCCGGATGGAGCCGAGCTTCCTCCCCGGCGCCATCGACCGGATGATGAAGGTGCCCGACGCGGCGAGCGTCGCCGCCGTACGTGTCCTGGAGCGCGCCATCGGCCGCAAGGCGGGCGGCTCCACCGGCACCGGGCTGTGGAGCGCGCTGCGGATCATCGCCGGAATGGTCGCCGACGGCGATACGGGCAGCGTGGTCACCCTGCTGTGCGACCCGGGCGAGCGCTATCTCGACAAGTACTACTCGGACGACTGGCTGGCCGCCCAGGGCCTCGACATCGCCCCGTACACCGCCACGCTCGACCGGTTCCTCATGACGGGCGTCTGGCCGGACTGAGCCCCTCCCGCCGTCACCGCGGCAGCCGGTCGACGGCGCGGCCGAACACCACCCGCCCGGCGCGCGTGGTCAACGGGGCCAGGGCCCCGGGCCGGCCCGGAGATCCGCGTCAGCGGCACCCCCGCCCGCCGCGTCGCGGGCGGTCGGCCGCCGCCAGGTCCTGTCGACGCCGAGGCGGGTGAGGTTCGACCCGGAAGCCGCTCACCCGCCCGCGACCACCAGTTCCCGCAGCAGCCCGGTGATCTCCTCGCGGGCGGGCGCGGGCAGCCCCGCGTCCGTCACCAGCGTGTCGACCTGATCCAGCGTCGCGAAGGAACTCAGCCCCACCGTGCCCCACTTGGTGTGGTCGGCGACCACCACCACCCGGCGCGCGGACCGGATGAACCGCCGGTTGGTCTCCGCCTCCGCGAGGTTCGGCGTGGAGAGACCGGCCTCGGCCGAGATGCCGTGCACCCCGAGGAAGAGCAGATCGAAGTGGAGCGAGCGGATCGCCTGGTCGGCCACCGGCCCGACCAGCGAGTCCGACGGCGTACGCACCCCGCCCGTGAGCACGACCGTGGCCGCCCCGGGACGCGGGGCGCCCCCCGGGCCCGGGGGCTGCGCCGAGTGGAACACATCGGCGACCCGGGGCGAGTTGGTCACCACCGTCAGCTCCGGTACGTCCAGCAGCAGATGGGCCAGCGCGTAGGTCGTGGTCCCGCCGGAGAGCGCGATGGCGCTGCCGGGCAGCACCAGGGCCGCCGCCGCCCGAGCGATGTCCTGCTTGGCGGTCGGCTCCAGCGACGACTTGGCCTCGAACCCCGGCTCGTGCGTGCTCGCCTCGACCACCGGCACCGCCCCGCCGTGCACCTTCTCGACGACCCCCTGCCGGGCCAGCGCGTCCAGGTCCCTGCGTACCGTCATGTCGGAGACATTGAGCGTGCGCGTCAGCTCGTTGACCCGGACCCCGCCGCGCCGGCGCACCTCGTCCAGGATCAGGGCGCGGCGCTGCTCCGCGAGAAGGTTCTGGTTGTCGCTCACCGCAGGGCGGATCCTTACTCTCGTCGTAATTGGTTCATCCTGCCACGGCACCGGTCCCGGCGGCCGGTGACGGTGGAGGTCCGGGGAGATTAGGTGAGAACCGTGCGGGGCATGTCCCCTCGGCCGGATTCCCGGGCAGTTACCCTGCACCCCCCTGTACCGGCCGGGCGGCCCCGTTCCCCGGCCGGGCCGGTCGCCCGGAGAGCGAGTCACCGAAGTGCCCCCAGAGACCCCGGATCCGCACGGCGCCGGACCCGCGCTCGAACTGCTCGTCCACGGAGTGGGCGGCGCCACCCCGCAGAAGATGCTCGACGATCCCCGTACGGTCAGGATCACCGGCGACGAGACGGCCGCCGTCCACCGCCGCGCCGATGACGTCGACGCCGAACTCCACCCCGAGCGCTACCGCGACCGCCCGGTCCCCGAGGCGTACTGCTGGTCCAACCTCACCTCCGGCAACGGCTCCCGCGCCCTGTGGCTGCTGCTGCTCCCCTTCATGGTGGTCAACCTCGCCCACTGGATGCGGCCCGCCACCACGGGACTCGGCAGCTCGCAGCGGGTGTACGGAGTGCTCGTACGGCTGGTCGCGCTCACGCTCACCGTGCTGCTGACGGCCGCCGCCTGCGAGGTCGCGCTCGATCTGACGGCATGGCAGTGCGCGGGCTCGGCCCGCTGTGTCGACCGGCGGTCCTGGCTCGGCTTCCTGTCGCCCGAGCAGGGCGGCTGGTGGTCGCAGCCCGGCCGTCGGCTCGCCCTCGCCGCCGTGGTGCCCATGGCGCTGGTGACGCTGCTCTGGTACCTCTCCCACCGGACCTGGAGCGCGTACGAGGCACAGCGCCCGCCCACCGACGATCAGCCCGCCACGACCGGTACCGACTCCGACCCCGCTGTGGACGACGGCCCGCCGACGGTACGGCCCGCGCTCGGCAGGCCAGGCTTCTGGTACGGGCGCCGGCTCGTCGCCCGGCTCCGCGCCGCGCACACCGCCGCGGGCTTCCTCACCGTCGCCGCCGTGCTCACCACCGCGGCGGCCGGGTACGACCGGAGCGCGCACCACCCGGTGGCGGCGCTGCTCGGCGGGGCGCTCCAGACGGCGCTGGTGGGGTGCGCGGCCGCGGTCCTGTGGGCGGTGTGCGGCCGGGGCCGCAGCGAGCGCAGGCGCGACGGCTCCCTCGACGAGCTGCTGACCGGCCGGCTGGCCACGGGCGCGCTCGTGCTGCTCGCCCTGTCCGTCCTGTACGCGGGCTGGTCCCGGCCCGGCTGGGTCTCCACCGGCGCCCTGCCCGGCGATCCGGCCTTCCGCGTCCTCGTACTGACCCAGCTCGCGCTGGTCGTCGCGCTCGTCGTCACCGCCCGCCGGCTCCACCGCCGCGCGCCCCAGCCCAGGACCGCGATGCGCGGCCTCGGCGGGCCCGCCGTCGCGATGCTCTCCTGCGCTCTGGGCGGGGTGATGACCGGCGGCATCGCCCAACGGGTCGCCGACTGGCTGGACGGGGGCGCCACCCCGGGCATGGGCGGGGCCATCCCCGGCCCGCCCGTCCTGCTGAGCTGGCAGGCCGCGGTCATCCCCGTCCTGCTCGTGCTGCTGCTCGTCCCGGCCGCCCTGCTGACCCTGCGGACGGTGCGCACGGCCCGCGCGCTGGCCCCGGTGATCGAGGGGGAGTACGGCAAGGTGAAGGGCGACGCGCTGCGCACCCGGCAAGTGGCCGGGGCACGGGCCAGGGCGGCGCTCACCGACGCCGCGCCCCGGCTCGTCGGGCTGGTCTCCGGGGCCGCCCTGCTGCTCGGCGCGGTCGCCGTCACCGGGTCCTGGGCCAGCGGCGAGGTGCCGGGCCGGGCGGCCATGGGCACCGACTCGCTCATCGAGTCCGCGGCCGCCACCGCGCAGGCCATCGGCTCCTGGCTGATCGGCCTCGGCTTCCTGCTGTTCGTCACCTGGGGCCGCCGCGCCTACCGGGACGCCTCGGCCCGCCGTACCGTCGGCATCCTCTGGGACGTCGGTACCTTCTGGCCGCGCGCCGCCCACCCCTTCGCGCCGCCCTGCTACGCCGAGCGCGCCGTCCCCGACCTGACCTGGCGGATCGTCGCCTGGACCGGCCGCACCGGCGGCCGGCTCGTCCTGTCGGGACACTCGCAGGGCAGTGTGCTGGCCGCCGCCACCATCTGGCAGCTGCCGGCCGCCACCCGCCACCGGGTCGCGCTGCTGACGTACGGTTCCCCGCTGGAGCGGCTGTACGGCCGGTGGTTCCCCGCGTACTTCGGCGCCGGACAGCTCGAACAGCTGGGCCGGGAGGTGCACTGCTGGCGCAATCTGTGGCGGGCCACCGACCCGATCGGCGGGCCCGTCCGGGTCCCCGCCGAGGGCGCGCGCCCCGAGGTCGACCGGGGACCGCTGATGGATCCGCTCGCCTACAGCCGTACGGCGCAGCACCCGCTGCCCGAACCGATCCTCGGCCACTCCGACTACCGGTCCGACCCGGTCTTCGCGGCGGAACGCGCCCTGCTGCTCGACCGGTTGCCGCCGCCGTCACTGCCGCCGCAGCGCGGCGACAGCCATGACGGCGGGCGGACTCAGGGCAGTTCGGGCAGATCGTCCGGGTAGAGCAGGGTCAGGTCGTCCGTGCTGGTCTCCGGGAGCTGGGCGACCCGGCCCGCGTGCCGCTCCACCATCGACTCGAACGTCTGGCGCGCGGTACGGCCGTTGCCGAAGGCGGGCCCCTTGGGCAGGGCGGTGAAGTACGTCAGCAGCGCCTCGGCCGTCCCCTTGCCGAGCCGGTACTCCTGCTCGTCGGACTGCTGCTCCACGATGCGCAGCAGCTCGTCCGGCTCGTAGTCGCTGAAACTGATGGTCCGTGAGAAACGGGACGCCACACCGGGGTTGACGGTCAGGAACCGCTCCATCTCGGCGGTGTACCCGGCGACGATCACCACCACCGCGTCCCGGTGGTCCTCCATCAGCTTGACCAGGGTGTCGATGGCCTCCTTGCCGAAGTCCCGCCCGGAGTCCTCGGGGGACAGGGCGTACGCCTCGTCGATGAACAGCACCCCGCCGCGCGCCCGGTCGAACGCCTCCTGGGTCCGGATCGCGGTCGAGCCGATGTGCTCGCCGACGAGATCGACCCGGGACACCTCGACGAGATGGCCGCGCTCCAGCACCTTCAGGGAGTGCAGGATCTCGCCGTACAGCCGGGCGACGGTCGTCTTGCCGGTGCCGGGGTTGCCCGTGAAGACCAGATGGCGGCGGACCGAGGCCGCCTTCAGCCCGGCCACCTTGCGGCGGCGGCCCACCTCGATCATGTCGGTGAGGGCCCGCACCTCGCGCTTGACGCTGTCGAGGCCGACCAGCGCGTCCAACTCCCCGAGGACATCGTCGGAGGCGCGCGCCACGGTCGCCACGGGGGCCGTGTCCGGTACGGGAACGGCCGCGGGCAGCGCCGGAAGCACGCCCCGGGGGACGGGGGCGGGCTGGGTGGCGGTCAGCGCGGCCGGCGGCCGGAGGACGGCCGGTGACAGCGACAGCGCCGGGGACAGCGCCGGGGACAGCGTGGCCGGCATGCCGCTCTCGTCGCTGGTGCAGTCCTCGACGGTCGCGTCGCCGTCCTCCGCGAAGTCGTAACCACCGCGCGCGCAGCGCTCCGTACGGCAGCGGGTGAGCGTGGTGCGGCAGCCGTCCATCACATGGAAGCCGTAGCCGCCGCTGCCCGTCACCCGGCAGCCGTGGAAGGTGCCGCGGCCCTCGGCGGAGACGTAGAACCCGGCCTCGGCGGGCGAGGTGACCGTACAGCGCTCGATGGTGGGATCGGCGCCCTTGGTGACGATGACCCCGGTCTGGACGGCGTCGATGGTGCAGGCGTTGAGGGTGCCGCCGCTGCCGTGGTCACGGAACCAGGCGCCGGTGGACGCCTCCCTGATCCGGCAGTCGTCGAGCTGCGCGGTCGCGCCGTCGCTCACGGACACCGCCGTGTTGCGGACCTGGAAGATGTCGCTGTCGACCACATCGGCGCGCGAGCCCCGGTCGAGGACGAAGAGCGCGTCCGGTACGTCGTGGACCCGGCAGGAGTCGAGGACGACGGTCGCGCCGTCGCTGACCCAGACGGCCGGATAGTCGCCCGTACTGTCGTGGATCTCGCACTGGTTGGCGTCCACCCGGGTGCCCGGGTCCCAGACGGAGAGGCCGTTGCGGCCGAAGCGGCGGACCGTGGACCGGGTCAGGGTGAGCACCGAACGCGACCGCAGATCGACCGCGTTCTCCGGGATGTCGTGGATATCGCAGTCGGAGAGGGTCAGTACGGCGTCGGTGTCGAGGGTTATCCCGTCCGCCGTGGTGCGGTGCACGGAGGAGTCGGTCAGATGGGCGGCGGCCCGGGACGCGATCTGCACACCGGTGCCCCTGATCTCGTACACCTCGCAGCCGATCGCCTCCAGCCCGCTGCCCTCACCGGTCACCGAGAGACCGGCGCCCGAGGAGTGGTGGACCCGGCAGCGCTCCAGACGCGGATGGGCGCCGCCGCGTACGGAGACCCCGGCCTGTCCGGCCGCGACGATCTCGCACTCCTCGAACACCCCGCCCGCGCCGTCGAGTACGCCGATACCGACCCCGGCCGGATTGTCGACGGTGCAGCGCCGGACGGTGGGCCGTGCCGCGCCGCGTACCTCTATCCCGGCCGCCGAGCGGGTCACGATCCGCAGGTCCGCCAGCTCGGGGGTGCCGTCCTCGACGAGCAGCGCGGGGGCCGTCGCGTCCTGGCCCTCCACATGGAGGTCGCTGACGGTCGCCGAGGCGCGCACGGTCAGCGGCACCCCGTCGACGGGGGCGATCCGTACCGAACCGAGCGAACTCTCCGGGCCGCGCAGTGTCACCGCGCGGGTGACGACGAGATTCTCCCGGTACGTACCGGGGGCGATGGTGAGTATGTCGCCGTCCCCGGCGGCCTCCAGGGCTGCGGCGAGGGAGGCGTACTCGCCTGTGCGGCGCCGCCAACGCGATGTGCCGGTGTGCGTCACCTGGACCGTGCCCTGTGCCATGGTGTTGCTCTGCCCCCACCTCGTGCGACTGCCCGTGCTGTGCCGTCCCGGGCGCCGGCCCCGGACCCCGGCCGCAACGGCGGACCGGGCCGCACCACCGTAGCGCGCGCCACAGCGCCGAGTTGACGCAAGAGGCGGGACTTTCGCGACACGTGCTAGCTTCCCGCGCCCGTACGCCCCCAGTCGGGACCGGCTCTGGCCCAGGCGCGGTCGAGCCGCTCGTACCGCCGCTGTACCAGTCGCCATACGATCAGCCGCCGCCCGCACTCCACCAGCGCGGCGGCCAGCGTGGCCGCCAGGACGCCGGCCACCACCGCGTGGAACCGGGCTGTCACGAGATCCATCGGCGGCCGGACCGGGTTGCCCTGCCGGTCGGTCCAGAGGAGGAAGGTGTCACCGGGGCGCGGATCGGTGAGCGGGGCGGAGACCGTGCCGGTCCGCCCGGTGCCGTCCGCGAGGTGCCAGGTGGCGATCGTCCGGCGGCCCGTCTCGGGCCCGGTGGCCGACTCGGTGTCGTACACGAGGGAGTCGCGCTCCTTGGCGAGCGAGACGACCTCGGCGGTCGTCGGACGGCGCTGCTCGTGCTGGCTCCGTACGCTCTCGCGCAGCGCCGTGTCGAGCGCGCCGCCGCAGAGCCGGCCGGCGGCCGGGACGGCCAGTGCCAGCAGCAGGAGGGCCGCCAGCGCGACCCACGCCTCCGTCAGATCGGTTCTCCGGCGCAGGGGGTTGCGCCGCCAGCGCCAGAGTCCCACCATGGTGCGCACAGTGCCGCACCCCCTTCCCGTCCGTTACTGGCCAGGAGCGGCGGGGCGTACGCGCGACGGCAGCGAAGAGAGAGCAAGCTCACCTCCGGGCGCCCGCGCGGCTGCCCCGCGCTCCCGACAGGCTTACCACCGTGTGGTGTTTCCCGGCGGTCGGGTGGCCGGAACGGTCAGTCGAGTACGGTCACCGCGTCGCCCACCCGGAGCGTGCCGGTGGACTCCGGGACGAGGTTCTGGCCGAAGACCAGTCGGCCGTCGAGGCGGCGGTGGCGGCCGAGGGTGCGCAGCGGCTCCCTGCCGCGCTCCGCCGTGCGCTGGTCGGTGGTGGTGATGACACACCGGCCGCAGGGTTTGGCGACCCGGAAGGTGACCTCCCCGACGGCGAGGCGGCGCCAGCCGTCCTCCTCCCAGGGCGTCGTGCCGGCCACCACCAGATTCGGCCGGAACCGGTCCATGGGGAGCGGCCCCTCCTCCGGGTGATCGCCTTGCGACACCAGGGAGTTGAGGGCGTCGAGCGAGGCGAGCGTGGTGACGAGCAGCGGAAAGCCGTCCGCGAAACCGACCGTCTCCCCGGGCAGCGCGAACGCCGGATCGACCGGCCGGCTCCTGGCCGGGTCGTCGAGATGGACGAGCCGGACCTCCGCCCCGAGGTATCCGCTCAGCCTCCGGTGCACCCCGTCCGCGTCCCGCTCCCCGGAGCCGGGACGCGCGAGCACCGCGTCGACCTCGGTCCCGAAAATCTCCGCGACGACCCTGTCACCCGTCTCCGGCACACCGACCGTCAGCGCTCCGAGACCGGGCGCGGACAGCCGGACCCCGCCGTCCGGCCCCGGCTCGGCCCCGACCAGCGCCAGCCGCGGCTGCTGGCGCTGGGTGACCACCTTCCCCGTCGTGTCGATCAGCGTCCAGCGCCGGTCCCCGGCGAGACCCCAGGGCTCCACGGCGGCGCTGTCGGGCGCGTATCCGGCCATCGATTTGACCGGATGGACCCGCAGGGCGTGCAGAACGGCGTGGAACGGCTGTGGCATGGAACCATCCTGTCAGCAGCCTCTGACCTCCGGCCGCTCCCTACCCGCGGATCAGTACCCCCGATTCTGGTACGGCCTGTTGTACGGGTCGTCGTACGGGGCGGCCGGCGCGGGCGCCGGACGGGGAGCCGCCGGACGCATCGCCTCGTACCCCGTGCCGGGCATCATCGGACGCTGCTGCTGCGCCTGCTGCATCGGGACCTGCTGCTGCGGCTGGCCCTGGTACCCCCGGGGCGCGGCCTGCTGCGGGAGGTACGGCGCGGGCGCCTGCTGGAGCGGCATGGGCTGCTGCGCCGGCTGCATCTGCTGCTGCGGATAGCCGCCGTACGCCGGAACCGGCTGGGAGGGACCGGCGGGGAGGGCGGGCAGCGCGGAAGGCAGCGCGGGCAGATAGCTGTTGTTCGTGTCATACGCGGCGGGCACTCGGATCGGCGCGATCTGAGGCGTGCCCCGCTCCGCGACCAGGGAGTCGTAGATAGGGGTGTCCGGGAAGGACGGCGCGGTGTAGTAGCCGCCGCCGTAGGTGGAGCGGGGGGAGGTCATGGCACCTAAGTTAAGCCCTCGGCGGACTGGATGGGGAGTCGGATAAGAGGGTTGTTTCGGGAGTTGTGGGCGACTTCGGATCCCCAATGCGAGCGAACATGGGAAAATCGGTCGTTCACAGGTGTTCGGATCGTGTAAAGGGCATGCTGACGGGGGTTACCGGCGAGTCCCACGGGTCCCGCAGGGGGGTCCGCGATGAGGTGGACGGGATGGAATCCTGGGACACCGCGACGACTGATGGGGGCGAGCATGTCCATGCTTAAAGGAGCCAATCTTCCGGTGTCCGCACCGGCGGTCCGGGTGGAATTGGGATGGAGTTCGGGACCGGGGGTGCCGGACGTCGATGCCTCGGCGCTCCTCCTTGTGTCGGGAAAAGTCCGTTCGGACGCGGATTTCGTCTTCTACAACCAGCCGGAACACGCGTCGGGAACCGTCCGCCACGAGGGTAAAAAGCCCGGTGGCGCCGGTATCACGGACACTCTCGCCGTCGATCTCACCCGGGTCGAACCCGCCGTCGAGCGGATTGTCCTGGCCGCCTCGGCCGACGGCGGCACCTTCGGCCGGGTACCGGAGCTGCGGGTGCGGCTCCTGGACGCGGTCTCGGGCGCCGAGATCGCGCGGTACGAGAGCCGGGACGCGACCGTCGAGACGGCGTTCGTCCTCGGCGAGCTGTACCGGCGTCAGGGCGGCTGGAAGTTCCGGGCGGTCGGCCAGGGGTACGGCAGCGGACTGGCGGGCCTGGCGACGGACTTCGGCATCTCCGTCGACGAACCCGTACCGGCCCCGGCCCCCGCGCCCCCGGCACCGGCCCGGGTGATCCCTCCGGCACCGGCCGCCGCGCCCGTCGTACCGCCGGCGCCCGCGCCCGTACGGCTGAGCAAGGTGACCCTGACGAAGGACGCGCCCTCCGTCTCCCTGGCGAAACAGGGCGGCACCTCGGGCGCGATGCGGGTCAACCTCAACTGGCAGGTGCGCAAACAGGTCAAGGGCTGGGGCGCCAAACTCGGCCGGGCCGTCGCCCTGCACGGCGATCTCGATCTCGACCTGTGCGCTCTCTACGAACTGACGGACGGCCGCAAAGGAGTTGTCCAGGCACTCGGCAATGCCTTCGGATCCGTCCACCAGCCGCCGTACATCCAACTCGACGGCGACGACCGCACCGGCGCGGTCTCCAGCGGTGAGAACCTCACCATCAACCTGGACCACAAGGACCGGCTGCGCCGCATTGTCATCTTCGTCACCATCTATGAAGGCGCCCGCAGTTTCGCGGATCTTGACGCGACGGTCACTCTTCAGCCACAGCACGGTGCCCCGATCGACTTCTCGCTCGGGGAATGCGCCGTTCCCTCGACGGTCTGCTCGCTGGCGCTGATCACCAATACCGGTTCGGATCTCGTCGTCCAGCGCGAAGCGCGTTTTCTCGTACCGGAACGAGGCGTCAGTCCGCAGCGCACCATCGATTACGCCTATGGCTGGGGCATGAACTGGACGCCCGGCAGGAAGTGACCTACGCCGTCCGGCCGTCAGCGGTCCGGCGCCGCCCGGGGACGCGCGTACGTCCGTCCTTTCCAGGCGGCGCCGCGGCCCCGGTAGTGCTGGACCGCCGAGCCGACCGTCATCAGCAGATAGAGCAGCGCCGTGAACGGCAGCAGCGGAGCCGTCCACGGCGAGAGCCGGTAGTAGCGCAGCATCGGGAGATACGTCCCCGTCATCACCGCCCACGCGGCGAGCCCCGGCCACCCCGCGCCCGCGTCCCCGTCGAACACCCAGACGCCCACCGCGACGGGCGGCGCCAGGTAGACCACGGCCAGCCCCACCACCGTCAGCAGGAGCACCAGCGGATTGTGGCCGAGCTGCGCGTACGCGCTGCGCGAGACCATCCGCCACAGATGGGCCAGCCGGGGGTACGGGCGCACACTGTCCACCCGGTCCGCCAGCCCCAGCCAGATCCGGCCCCCGCTCCGGCGTACCGCCCCGGCCAGCGACACGTCGTCGATCACGGCCTGATGGATCGACTCGGGCACCCGCGCCCGCTCGGCGGCCGTCGTACGCAGCAGTACGCAGCCACCGGCCGCCGCCGAGGTCCGTGCCCCGGGCCGGTTGATCCGGCGGAACGGGTAGAGCTGCGCGAAGAAGTACACGAACGCGGGGACGACGAGCTTCTCCCAGAAGCTGACCACCCGCAGCCGCGCCATCTGCGAGACCAGGTCGAGCCCGTGCGTCTCGGCGGCGGCCACCAGCTCCCGCAGGCTGTCCGGCTCATGGGCGATATCGGCGTCCGTGAGCAGCAGATACCGGGGGTCGTGCGCGCGGGCCAGCGCGATCCCGTGCCGCAGCGCCCACAGCTTCCCGGTCCAGCCGGGCCCCGGCTCCCCGGGCGAGGACACCGTCAGCGGCAGCCCGCCGTACCGCGCGGACAGTTCACGCGCCAGCGCGCCCGTACCGTCCCGGCTGCCGTCGTCCACGAGGAAGATCTCGGCCCGGCCCGGATAGACCTGCGCCAGCAGGGACGGCAGGGAGACGGGCAGCATGTCCGCCTCGTCCCGGGCGGGCACCACGACGGCGACGGACGGCCAGCACACCTCCGGCCCGTCCCGGTCGGGGCCGGCCGGCCGCCGCCCGCTCTCGTACGCGGCGCGCGCCGCGTCCCACCGGGGCAGCCGCTGGTCCGTGCGCCAGAAGAACCCCTGACCCAGCAACAGCCAGCCCCAGGCGGCCAGCGAACCGATGGCGATCCAGGCAATGGCGCTCATTCGCCGCAGTCTGCCCCACATCGGCGGGACCGCAAGGGCTGTCGACTATGGTGACCGGGTGAAGATCGCGCTCATGGACTCCGGAATCGGTCTGCTCGCGGCGGCCCACGAGGTCCGGCTGCTGAGCCCCGGTGCCGATCTCGTCCTCTCCTCCGACCCCGACGGGATGCCCTGGGGTCCCCGTACCCCGCAGGACGTCACCGGGCGCGCGCTGGCCGTCGCGCGGGCCGCCGCCGCGCACCGGCCGGACGCGCTGATCATCGCCTGCAACACCGCGACCGTCCACGCCCTGCCCACGCTCCGCGCCGTGCTGGAACCGGGGCTGCCGGTCATCGGCACGGTCCCGGCGATCAAGCCCGCGGCGGCCGAGGGGGAGCCCTTCGCGATCTGGGCGACCCCGGCCACCACCGGCAGCCCCTACCAGCGCGGGCTGATCCGGGACTTCGCCGCGTCCGCCGAGGTCACCGAAGTGCCGTGCCCCGGTCTCGCCGACGCCGTCGACCGCGCCGACGACGTGGCGATCGGCCGGGCGGTCGCCGCGGCGGCGGCGCTCACCCCGCCCGGGGTGAGGACCGTCGTCCTGGGCTGCACCCATTACGAACTGGTCGAGGAGCGCATCCGCGACGCCCTGCGGCGGCGCCCCGGATCGGCCGAGCCCGTCCTGCACGGCTCGGCGGGCGCGGTCGCCGCGCAGGCGCTGCGCCGCGCCGCGGGAAGCGCCCCCGCCGGCGCCCCCGACGCCCCGGCGGGCGGGCGGCTCACGGTGCTGCTCAGCGGGCGTGGGTCCACGCTCCCGGAGGCCGCGCTCGCGTACGCGCAGGGGCGGCTGCTCGCCACGGTCGGCCAGCCGCACTGACGGCGCCGTACGGCGGCGGGTGCCCGTCCGGCTCTTCCGGGGCCACCCCTCGCGCCGGATCCGATTACGCTGCTCGACATGAGGGAGCACCCCCGGCAGGAGGGCCAGGACGCCGAGCCCCTGCCCGAGACCTGGACCGGACGGGCCACCAACCGCGCGCAGTGGCTGCTCGCCACGGCGGGCGCGGCCTGTATCGCGCTCGGTGTCGAGCTGGCCGTCGAGTCGAGCTGGACGTCCGGGATCGCCGCCCTGCTGATGTCCGTCGTGGGCTGTGTCGCCGCGGGCCTGCTCATCCTCTTCGGCACCCTCGCCTTCGTCCATGTCGCGGTGGTCGTCGAGGGCGACTGTCTGGAGGTGCGCTGCGGTCATATGGGCCTGCCGCGCCGCCGTATCGAGCTGGACCAGGTCGTGGACGCCGACTTCGCCCCCCGGGTCACCCCCCGCCAGTGGGGAGGCTACGGCTACCGCTGGCGGCCCGAGAGGGGGACGGCCGTGGTGGTACGACGTGGGGAGGCCCTGGTCCTCACCCTGGGCGACGGCCGGACCTTCACGGTCACGGTGGACGACGCGGAGGCCGCGGTACGGATCATTCGCGACCGGCTGTCCCTCCGTACCGCACCCGGTGGCCGTACCGGACCCGGTGGCGCGGGCGTCTGAGCGCCGCCCGGCCGATCGGCCCCCGTCAGCCCGGCCGGGCCCGCAGCGGCCACTGCTCCCCGTGCTCCGCCGGGGTGGGGACGGTGGGGCGGCCGGGGGTGGGGCGGGCGGTGACCAGTCCGGCGAGCAGGCCCGCCCCCGCCGTCACCGTGGTGAAGCTCAGCGCGTTGCCCACACAGGCCAGCGCGGCCAGCGCCGTCAGCGCCGCCCCGGCCGTGAGGACCACCTGAGTGGAGCAGCGGGAGCGCCCGAGCGCGTACAGCAGCCAGCCGTAGACCGCGCCGAGCAGCGCCACCCCCACCATCCCCTGCTCGGCGGCGAACTGGAGCGGGGCCGAGTGCGGCTTGCCGTCGTTGTCGAGGGACTGCGCGGCGGCCTGGCTCAGCTCGCCGAAGCGGTCGGGGCCGACGCCCAGCAGCGGATGGTCCTTGGCCAGTTCGGCCGCGTCGTGCCACAGCAGCACCCGGTGCGGGGTGAGCTGGCCCGCCAGCGAGACGGCGAGCCCCTCCGGCAGCGCCTGCTCGGCCACCGCCCAGGAGGCGCCCGCCACCAGGGCCGTCACCAGCGCGAACCCGGCGAGCGCGGCCGGCCGCCGATGCATCCGGGCGGCGGCCAGCGAGCACAGCAGCACCCCGAGCGACGCGATGAGGCCGGTGCCGGAACCGAGGAGGGGAGCGGCGCCCGCGATCACCAGCGCCAGCAGCCGCAGCGCCGACCGGGTCCGCGGGCGCCGGGCCCCGGTGGCGGCGCAGCAGGCCGCGCCCGCCGCCAGCACCAGCAGCGCGGCGATCGCGCCCGAGTCGCCCGGCGGTGTGGCGACCGTCATGGCGGAGCCGAAATCCTCCCAGCTGGACGCGAACGCCCCGGCGAGCCCGGCGACCGCCAGGACCGACGCGGTGGCGACCGGCGCCAGGGAGCCGCCGATCCGGCCGCAGACGTACCCGGTGAGCGCGGCGAGCACCGCCAGCAGGACGCCCTCGGGCCGGCCGCCGCCGCTCGCCGCGCTGATCAGCGCCCAGAGCGCGCAGCAGCCGAGGAGCAGCGCGCCGGTGACGCCGGGGGCCCTGCCCCGTCCCCGGACTGTGCGGACTGCGGACCGTTCCGCCGGTGCGGCCACGGGATCGACCCCTCCGAGCTGTGACGTGCCCTGTCGCACAACGGCCGGATTCAGCCAGGTGGCAAGGTTTCACGCATACGGTATCGGCCGCGACGGGTGTTTGTGGAGGGAATGCGGAGAAACGTTTGCTCTGGGTGTGGGGACGCCGTGGCCGGATACCGGACGCGGTACGGACCGGCCGCGCGGCCGGTCCGTACCGCGGTGGAGCCCGGACGACCCGCGAAGAGGGGCCGTATGGCCTCTCCGTCACGCAGGTTCCCACCGTAGACTCCGCCAGGTGAGCGCCACGATCATCACCGTCGACACCCCTCCGTCCGCCCCCGGGCCCAGCGGCGGGCAGCGGCTGCCGAGACGGCTCGCCAGGCCGGCCGGGGCCGTCCTGTCCGGTGTGCTGCTCTACGCGAGCTTCCCGCCCCGCCCCCTGTGGTGGCTGGCCCTGCCCGGCTTCGCGCTGCTCGGCTGGAGCCTGTACGGGCGCCGGCTGCGCGCGGGCTTCGGCCTCGGCTACCTCGCCGGACTGGGGTTCCTGCTGCCGCTGCTGGTCTGGACGGGCGCCGAGGTGGGCCCCGTGCCCTGGCTCGGTCTGGTCGTCCTCGAATCGTTCTTCATCGCCCTGGCGGGCCTCGGTATCGCGGCCGTGTCCCGGCTGCCCGCGTGGCCGGTCTGGGCGGCGGCGGTCTGGATCGTCGGCGAGGCCGCCCGCTCCCGGGTGCCGTTCGGCGGCTTCCCCTGGGGCAAGATCGCCTTCGGCCAGGCGGACAGCTTCTTCCTGCCGCTCGCCGCGGTCGGCGGCACCCCGGTGCTCGGCTTCGCCGTCGTCCTGTGCGGCTTCGGGCTGTACGAGGCGGGGCGCCAGTTCCGCGCGTACCGGAGCACCGGCCGGGTGGCGCGGGGGGCCGTGGCCGCCGCGGCGGCCACCGTCCTGGTCCCCGTCGCGGGGGCGCTCGCCGCGCTGCCGCTGGTGAGCGACGAGGCGGAGAACGGCACCGCGACCGTCGCCGCGATCCAGGGCAACGTGCCGCGCGCCGGGCTCGACTTCAACTCCCAGCGCCGCGCGGTCCTCGACAACCACGTCCGGGTGACCGAGCGGCTCGCCGCCGAGGTGAAGGCGGGCAAGGAGCCCCAGCCGGACTTCGTCCTGTGGCCGGAGAACTCCTCCGATCTCGACCCGTACCGCAACCCCGACGCCCGGCTGGTGATCGACCGGGCCGTCAAGGCGATCGGCGTGCCCACCGTGGTCGGTACGGTGCTGTCGCCCGACACGGGCAAGCTGCGCAACACCCTGATCCAGTGGGACCCCGAGCGGGGCCCGGTGAACACGTACGACAAACGGCACGTCCAGCCGTTCGGCGAGTACATCCCGATGCGCTCCTTCGTCCGGCTCTTCAGCTCCGACGTCGACCGGGTCCGGCGCGACTTCGGGCCGGGGCACAAGGTGGGCGTCTTCGACCTCGCGGGCACCCGCGTCGGTCTGGTCACCTGCTTCGAGGCGGCCTTCGACAGCGATGTGCGGGACCCGGTCGACGCCGGTGCCGAACTCATCGCCGTCCCCAGCAACAACGCGACCTTCGACCGCAGCGAGATGACGTACCAGCAGCTGGCGATGTCGCGGGTCCGGGCGGTCGAGCACAGCAGGTCCGTGATCGTCCCGGCGACCAGCGGGGTCAGCGCGGTGATCCGTCCCGACGGGACGGTCGTACGGCAGACGGAGATGTTCACCCCGGCGGCGCTCGTCGAGAAGGTGCCGCTGCGCACCTCGCTCACCCCGGCCACCCGCCTCGGCGCACTGCCGGAGGCCCTGCTGGTGGCGGTCGCGTTCGGCGGGCTCGGCTGGGTGACGGCCCTCGTGGTACGCAACCGGCGCAGGTCCGCGGCCGGTTAGGGTCGGGGTCATGGGTACTCCTGACTTCATCAGCCGGATCCGGGCCACCGCGGGGCAGCAACTGCTCTGTCTGCCGGGGGTCAGCGCGATCGTGTTCGACGACGAGGGGCGTGTCCTGCTGGGGCGCCGGGCCGACACCGGACGCTGGTCGATCGTCGGCGGGATCCCCGACCCGGGGGAACAGCCCGCGGTCGCGGCGGTGCGCGAGGTGTACGAGGAGACCGCCGTGCACTGTGTGGCGGAGCGGGTCGTGCTGGTCCAGACACTGGACCCGATCACCTACCCCAACGGCGACGTGTGCCAGTTCACGGACACCACCTTCCGCTGCCGCGCGACCGGCGGCGAGGCACGGGTCAACGACGAGGAGTCGCTGGACGTGGGCTGGTTCCCGGTGGACGGGCTGCCCGAGCTGGAGGAGTTCGCGCTCTTCCGGATCAAGCAGGCGCTGACCGGGGGACCCGCCTGGTTCGAGCCCGCCTCGGGGTGACCGCCAGCGGACGAAGGCCGGTTCCGTCGTACGGAACCGGCCTTCGTCCGCTGGCGGCGGCGGGGGTCAGTGGTAGCGGACCGGGGGCTCCCAGGAGGGGGCCTGCGACGCCGCGTTCCAGTGGTTCATGATGCCGTTCCAGTCCATGTGCGCCGTGGTGGTGTTGTCCCACGGCGGGGTGTGCGGCGGGGCCTGCTGCCAGGACACATCGTCGTTGGGGCGCGGGTAGGGCACGCCCTGGGCCGTGGAGCCCCCGGGGGAGTGCGTCCCCTGATCCATCGGGGTGCCGTCGAGACGGCGGTGCCGGCCGGCCCGGTCCTCGTGCGGCGTGGGCTGGTTGAGCCGGCCCTCGGCGGACAGCTTCTGGGCGCGGGCGACCAGCTGGGACAGTTCGAGGCCGAACTCGGCCGCCAGCGCGGTCAGATCCAGCCCGGTGTGCCAGCCGCCCACCAGGACCGCGTCCAGCGCGATCGACCAGGCCGAGTCGGGGGCGGGCAGGGCGGCGGGCTGCGGGGGCTGGGCCGGGTGGGGCGGGTGGGGCGGGCCCTGCTGCGCGGCCCGCTCCGGCTGGACGGGCGGGCCCTGCTGCGCCGGCCGGTCGGTGCGCCCGTCCTCGGGCGGCCCGGCCGGGGTCTCCCGTACCTCGGTGGTGGCCGGGGGGTCGCCCGGTTCGACGGTGAGGAGGCATTCGGCGACCGTGCGGGCGTCGTCCTTGCCGACGGTACGCCGGGCGAGCCGCACCTCTCGTTCAGTGAGCCCGAGGAGATCCGCGACGGCTCCGTCGCTGCCGACGGTCACGGCGAAGGCGGCCAGCATCCGGGTCCTCGCCGCCTGCGCCTCATCGAGAACGCCCTGGGCGTCCCGCACTTGGTCGTCACTGCCACAGAACGCCACCGCAAGCACGGCGTGACGCTCCCACAGCTCTCTGGGTTCCATAACGGGCTCAACGTTCATTCGAGCCTTATGGGTTGTTTTACTTCCATACATCACTGGATTGGCTGTAATTGTCTATGATAGTCACTCTTGAAAATCACCCGGCACGCTGTCTTGACGTGCGTTTCCGGTGCGCGGAGACTCACGATCCACGGAGTCGGAGAGCGTCGGGCCGGAGCGTTGGAGAGCCGCGCGGTGGATACGCCGAGAGGTGGTGGCTCGTCCGTACCCCCGGGGTGAGCGCGGTGTTCGTGGCCGACGGCGGGACGGCCGGCGGTGCGCCACGGGCCGGAACACACCGACACACCGCACGCGGAGATACGGAGAATCATGTACGAGCTGCCCGGCCGGGTCCTCTTCGGTGCCGCCTACTACCACGAGTACCAGCCGTACGAGCGGCTCAAGGCCGACCTCGACCTCATGGCGGAGGCACACTTCTCGGTGATCCGTGTCGGCGAGTCCGTCTGGTCCACCTGGGAGCCCGAGAACGGCCGCTTCGACCTCGACTGGCTGGAGCCCGTCCTCGACGGCGCGCACGCCCGGGGGATCTCGGTGATCCTCGGCACCCCCACCTACGCGGTACCGCCGTGGCTCGCCCGGCTCTACCCGGAGATCGCGGGGGAGCGGAGAACGGGACAGCGCATCGGCTGGGGCGCCCGCCAGGAGGTCGACTTCACCCACGCGGCCTTCCGTTTCCACGCGGAGCGGGTCATCCGGAACGTCATCGGGCGCTACGCCGCCCACCCGGCGGTGATCGGCTTCCAGGTCGACAACGAACCCGGCGGTGAACTCCTGCACAACCACGGCGTCTTCCAGCGCTTCGTGGACGAACTGCGCGGCCAGTACGGCGATGTGGAGACCCTCAACCGCGCCTGGGGCCTGGTCTACTGGTCCCACCGGCTCGCCACCTGGGCCGATCTGTGGACCCCCGACAACAACATGCAGCCGCAGTACGACCTCGCCTGGCGGCGCTTCCAGGCGCGGCTGGTCACGGAGTTCATCGGCTGGCAGGCGGACATCGTCCGGGAGTACGCGAGCCGGGAGCAGTTCGTCACCACCTGCCTCTCCTACAGCAGGCCCGCCGTGGAGGACGACGCGCTGACCCGGCGCCTGGACATCACGGCGGGCAATCCGTACTACACGATGCAGGACGCGCTGGCCCTGCCCGAGGACGGCGATGCCGCCCGGCAGGACTGGACCAGCGAGGGCACCTGGGCGCTCTACCGCAGTGCCGACCGCATGTACTCCTCCCGCCAGGAGCCGTATCTCGTCACCGAGACCGACGCCCAGGCGATCAGCTATCCGTGGAACAACCGGCCCGCCTACGACGGCCAGTGGCGTCAGGCCGCCTGGGCGCTGGTCTCCCGGGGTGCCTCGATGATCGAGTACTGGCACTGGCACACACTGCACTACGGTACGGAGACCTACTGGGGCGGCATCCTCCCGCACAGCGGCAAGCCGGGCCGGATCTACCGCGAACTGGCCCGGATCGGCGCCGAGTTCGAGCGGGCGGGCGATCTCGTGGCCGCGCTCACCCCCGACGCCGACCTCGGTTTCCTCTATTCCCACCCCAGCAAGTGGGCGCTCCAGGCGCAGGTCCCGCTCGCCTCCCCGAGCGGTGACGGAGGCCCCGACCCCCGGGCGTACCAGGGGATCTTCGACCCGTTCTACCGGGGCGCCTTCGACGCCGGGCTCCAGGCGCGGATCCTGCACACCGGTCAGCTCGATGACGTCACACCGCCCTCGGTGCTGGTGGTCCCGGGCCACTACGTCTGCGACGACGCCACCCTCGACCGGCTTGCCGGCTACGCGGCGGCGGGCGGCCACCTCGTCCTCGGCCCCCGTACGGGCTACGCCGACGAGGAGGCCAGGGCCCGTACGGAGGTCCAGCCCGCGCGGCTCGCGGAGGCCGCCGGGGTGTCGTACGACGAGTTCAGCAATCTGGTCGAGCCGCTGCCGGTCGGCGGCGCGGGGACGCTGACGCTGGGGCCGGGCGCGCGGGCGACCCGCTGGGCGGACGGACTGACGGTGGCGGGCGCGGAGGTGCTCGCCGCCTACGCGCACCCGCACTTCGGCCGCTGGCCCGCCGTCACGACCCACCGCCACGGCGAGGGCCGGATCACCTGCGTCGGCACCGTCCCCGACCCGGCGTTCGCGAAGGCGCTGCTGCGCTGGGCCGTGTCGGTGGACGGTGCGGCGGACGGCCCCTGGCGGCTGCCGCACCCGAGCGTCACCTCGACCGGCGCGACCGCCAGGGACGGCCGCCGGGTCCGCTTCCTGCACAACTGGTCGTGGGACGAGGTGCCCGTGTCGCTGCCCGCCCCGGTCCATGACGCCCTGTCGGGGACGGAGCACCCGGCGGGCGAGGAGATACGGCTCGGCCCCTGGGACGTACGGGTGCTGGAGGAGCGCTGACGGCGGCGGGCGGCCGACGGGGCGCGCGGGTCAGCCGAAGGCGCCGCTGTACGCGTTGAGGGCGGGCTGGCCGCCCAGATGCGCGTACAGCACCGTGGAGTCCTCGCCGATCCCGCCGGTACGGACCAGATCCATCAGCCCGGCCATCGACTTGCCCTCGTACACCGGGTCGATGATCATCCCCTCCAGCCCGCCGGTCAGCCGGATCGCGTCCAGCGTCGACTGGACGGGGATGCCGTACGTGTCCCCGGCCCAACCCTCCAGCACGGTGATCTCGTCGTCGCGCAGCTCACGGCCGAGGCCGATCAGCTCGGCGGTGTGCCGGGCTATCCGGCCGACCTGGTCGCGGGTCTCCTCGATGGTGGCGGACGCGTCGATGCCGATGACCCGGCGCGGACGGTCCTGCCCGGCGAATCCGGCGATCATCCCGGCGTGGGTGGAGCCGGTGACCGTACAGACGACGACGGTGTCGAAGAAGACACCGAGCTCGGCCTCCTGGCGCTCCACCTCGTACGCCCAGTTGGCGAAGCCGAGCCCGCCGAGCCGGTGTTCGGAGGCGCCGGCCGGGATCGCGTAGGGCGTGCCGCCCTCGGCGCGCACCTCGTCCAGCGCCTGCTGCCAGGAGTCCTTGATCCCGATGCCGAAACCGGCCGGGTCGAGCCGTACGTCGGCGCCCATGATGCGGGACAGCAGGATGTTGCCGACCTTGTCGTTCACCGAGTCCGGCCAGTCGACCCACTTCTCCTGGACGAGCCGGGCCTTGAGGCCGAGATGGGCGGCGACGGCGGCGACCTGGCGGGTGTGGTTCGACTGGTAGCCGCCGATCGACACGAGCGTGTCCGCGCCCTGGGCGAGGATGTCGGGGACGATGTACTCCAGCTTGCGGGTCTTGTTGCCGCCGTAGGCGAGCCCGGAGTTGCAGTCCTCGCGCTTGGCCCAGATCCGGGCGCCGCCGAGATGGTCGGAGAGCCGGTCCAGCGGGTGCACCGGGCTGGGGCCGAAGAGCAGCGGATAGCGGTCGAAGTCCTGGATGGCCACGGGGGTCCTTGTCTGTCGGGGCTGTCGCTCCCCGGGGCTGTCCCCGGAGGCTTCTCAGAGAGGCTTTCGCGGGGAGGGGTTTTCCCGGTGGGTGTGGACCAGTCCGTGGCCACCGGAGACGGTCGGCTCCGGGTCCTCGTCGGCCAGGGTCATCCAGGTCGTGTGCGCCACCCGCGCGGCGGTCTCGGCCTCACCCGCCACACAGGCGTCGATCATCCGGTGGTGCAGCAGGACGGAGTCGAGCCCCGCCTCGGAGGAGAACCGCAGCAGCTCGACCCGGCGCAGCAGCGGGGAGTACTGCTCCAGGACCTCGGTGACCACGGTGTTCGCCGCGGCCGTCACATACACCTGGTGCAGCGCGTCGTCGGCCGCCAGCGCCGCCGCCGTGTCCCCGCGCTCCAGCGCCTCGGCGAACGCCTCGTTGTACGCGCGCATCGCCGCGATCCGGTCCGGGGTGAGTACGGGCGTGGCCAGCTGGACGGCGAGTGCGTGCACCGCCGCCACCACGGGCTGGGCGTCCCGGACGACCCGCGCGTCCAGCGCGCTGACGGTGGTGGACTGCCCGGGACGGGTGACCACCAGACCGCTGCGCTCCAGCCGCATCAGCGCCTCGCGGATCGGGGTCCGGCTCACCCCGATCCAGCTCTGCAACTCGCTCTCGCGCAGCTGCTCGCCGGGGCGCAACGTTCCGTCGACGATGGCGTCCCGCAGGGCGATGAAGGCGCGGTCCCGCAACAGGACCCGGGCGGTGAGCGGGGCGGTGGGTACAGGCATGCAATATATTGCATGGCTGGGCGCGGGTTCTGTCAAGAGCCCGTGGCACCCGCTCGGCCGGACTCCGGGGGCCAGACTCCCGCCGCCAGCACGCCCGTTGCGTACGCGCGGGCCACCAGCGCCGTCCTGTTGCGCACGCCCCAGCGCCGGGACAGCCGCCGCAGGTGGTAGTTGACCCCGTCGACGCCGAGCCCGACCTCCCGGGCGGTCTGCGCGGTGGTGGAGCCGCCCGCCAGCAGCGCGAGGATCCGCTTCTCGGTCGCGCCGACCTCCCGCGCGCCGGTGGCCGGCGGCTCCTGGCTCTCCCGCTCCTCCCGTACCCGCAGGAACAGCAGGAGTACGGGGAGGTCGTCCGGCCCGTCGCCGAGCAGATCGATCGTCAGCTCGCCGTGCCGCTCCCCGCCGCCCGCCGCCGACCAGGACACCTCGACCGGATACCGGGACCTGCGGCCGTGCCGTACCGCCTCGGCGATCGGCCGCAGCCGCTCCCGGCCCGCCGTACGGAAGAGACCGAGCGCGCGCTCCCCGCGCAGCCGCGAGGGGAGCGCGCCCCACTCGGAGGCCATCGCCGGGTTCGCCATCAGGACGACGCCCTCCTGATCGCAGAGCGCGACCGGTATCGGAAGCCGGTCGAACAGCAGGAACGCGCGGTTGCGCCAGGCGACCGTGTCGCCCTGCCAGAGCTCGGGCGGCGCCTTCCGCCGGGGAAGCGGGTTGTCGTCCGGCTCGTCCGGCTCGTTCGTCCGGGGGTTCATGGGCGCCGCTCCTGTCCGTTCCGGGGCCGTCGTGTCCTGCCACACGGAGCCTCCCGGTGCAAGGCTCACGCGCGGTCGGACACTACAGAAACATGTAGTGGTGGTGCTGCCCAAGGCTCCTCGGCGGGGTCAGGGTTGAAGGAGCCTCGCTCCTCACAGCACAGCGAAAGGTGATCATCCGTATGACCGAGACCCTGCTCCCCGCATGGACCGGAACCCCCGACGCGGACCTCGGAGCCGCCCCCGCCCCCGCCCCCGTACCCGTCATCGACATCTCGGACAGCGATCCGGACGCCGTGCCCATCGTGTTCCAGATGGAGCTGCTCCGGCGTCACGGCTCCCCCCTCGTGCTGCGCCGGTACGGACGGGATCTCACCCTGGTCGGCGACCTCGGCCTGGTCACGGAACTCGCGGACGAACAGAGGTTCGGCAAGCTGGTCGGCTCCGCGCTGGAGAACGTCAGGGAGTTCGTCGCGGACGGCCTGTTCACCGCGTACCACCACGAACCCAACTGGCGCAAGGCGCACGACATCCTGCTGCCCGCGTTCTCGCTGGGCGCCATGCGCACCTACCACCCGGTGATGCTGAAGGTCGCCCGCCGGGTGCTCGACTCCTGGGACCGGGGCGCCGCCTCGGCCACCCCGGTGGACGTCGCCGACGACATGACCCGGATGACCCTGGACACCATCGGACTGGCCGGATTCGGGTTCGACTTCGGCTCCTTCGAGCAGGAGGGCACCCACCCCTTCGTCGCCGCCATGGTCCGCTGTCTGGACTGGGCCATGACCAAGCTCGGCCGCGCGCCGGGCACCGACCACACCGCGCGCGACGAGGCGTTCCGCGCGGACGCCGCCCATCTCGCCTCGGTGGTCGACGAGGTCATCGCAGCCCGTACGGCCACGGGCACCGCCCCCGGCGAGGAGGTCCAGGACCTGTTGGGGCTGATGCTCACCGAGACGCACCCCTCGGACGGCTCCCCGCTCGACCTGGAGAACATCCGCAACCAGGTCATCACCTTTCTGATCGCCGGTCATGAGACCACCTCGGGCGCGCTGTCCTTCGCCCTGTACCACCTGCTCAAGAACCCCGCCGCGCTGCGGCTGGTCCAGCGCGAGACGGACGAGCTGTGGGGGGACACCGCCGACCCCGAGCCCAGCTACGAGGACGTCGGCCGACTGCGCTACACCCGGCAGGTGCTGAGCGAGGCGCTGCGGCTGTCGCCCACGGCGCCGGGCTTCCAGCGCCAGGCGCGCGAGGACACCGTCCTGGGCGGCCGGATTCCGCTGCGCGCGGGCGAGGGCGTCCTGGTCGTACCGGAGATGCTGCACCGCGACCCGGTCTGGGGCGACAACCCCGACCTGTTCGACCCCGCCCGCTTCGGCCCCGAGGCGGAGGCGGCCCGCCCGCCGCACGCGTACAAGCCGTTCGGCACCGGTGAACGTGCCTGCATCGGGCGGCAGTTCGCGCTGCACGAGGCCACCATGCTGCTGGGCATGCTGGCCCACCGCTACCGGCTGATCGACCAGGACGACTACCGGCTGAGGATCAAGCAGACGCTCACCATCAAGCCCGAGGGCTTCACCCTCACACCGGTCCGCCGCACCCCCGAGGACCGGGCCGCCAACCGCTCCGCGCTGCCCGCCGCCGTGGCGCGGTCCGCGCCCGAGGCCGTCCAGGACGGGGACGACCGGCTGCCCGTCCGGGTGCGGCGCGCCACCGGGCTGCTGCTCCTGCACGGCTCCAACTACGGGACCTGCCGCGACTTCGCGGGCCGGCTCGGGGCGATGGCCACCGGGATCGGCTGCGCCACCGCCGTCGCGCCCCTCGACGACCACGCGGGCGCGCTGCCCACCGACCGGCCCGTCGTCATCGTCGCCGCCTCCTACAACGGCCAGCCCACCGACGACGCGGTGGCCTTCCTGCGCTGGCTGGAGAGCGCGGAACCGGGCGCGGCGGCCGGGGTCGGCTACGCCGTACTCGGGGTCGGGGACCGCAACTGGCCCGCCACCTACCAGCGCGTCCCCACCCTCATCGACGACCGGCTCGCCGCGCTCGGCGCGACCCGGCTCACGGAGCGCGCCGAGGCCGACGCCTCCGGGGACCTGCCCGCCGCCGTGGCCGCCTTCACCACCGCGCTGCGCGGGGCGCTCCTGGCGCGGTACGGAGACCCCGAGGCCGTCGCGGACGCGGCGGACGGCGCGGAGCCCGCGTACACCGTCACCGAGATCACCGGCGGCCCGCTCGACGCGTCGGCCGCCCGCCACGGCATGGTCCCGATGACCGTCACGGAGAGCGCCGACCTCACCGGGCCCGGCCATCCGCGCGTCAAGCGCTTCGTACGTCTCGCCCTGCCCGAGGGGACGGAGTACCGCACCGGCGACCATCTCACCGTGCTCCCGGCCAACGACGCCCGGCTCGTCGACCGCGCCGCCGCGCTCCTCGGCGCCGACCCGGACACCGTCCTGAACATCACGCCCGGCAGGACCGGCGGCGCGCGCGGGATCCCCGTCGACCGGCCCCTGACGGTACGCGAACTCCTCACCCGCCACGTCGAACTCCAGGACCGGCCCACCGCCGGGCAGTTCGCCGCGCTGGCCCGGCTCAACCCCTGCCCGCCCGAGCGCCACGCCCTGCTCGCGCTCGCCGAGGACGCGGCGGCGCGCGCCGCCGACCACCGCACCCTGCTCGACCTCGTCGAGGACCACCCCGCCCTGCGGACGGCCCTGACCTGGCCCGTACTGCTGGAGCTGCTGCCCGCGACCCGGCCCCGGCACTACTCCGTCTCGTCGACGCCGGTGACCGCCCCGCGCCACGCCGACCTGATGGTCTCCGTGCCGGCCGGCCCCGCGCGGGGCACCGGCTCGGGGTACCTCGCCTCCGTACGGCCCGGGGACACCGTGCTCGGCCGTGTCCAGCCGTGCCGTGAGGCGTTCCGGGTCGTCCACGACGCCACCACCCCGGTCGTCATGATCGCCGCGGGCACCGGTCTCGCCCCCTTCCGGGGCGCCGTCGCGGAGCGCCGCGCGCTGGCCGACGCGGGGCACCGGCTCGCGCCCGCGCTGCTCTACTTCGGCTGCGAGGCCCCGGACGTGGACTATCTGTACGCCGACGAGCTGCGCGCGGCCGAGCGGGCCGGGGCCGTCCGGCTGCGGCCGGTCTTCAGCGCCGCCCCCGTCGACGGCCACCGGTACGTCCAGCACCGGGTGGCCGCCGAGGCCGACGAGCTGTGGGGCCTGCTGGAGTCGGGCGCCCGCGTCCATGTCTGCGGCGACGGGGCCGGGATGGCCCCCGGGGTCCGCGCGGCCTTCCGGGCGCTCCACGTACGCAACACCCCGGGCGCCGACGACACCGCCGCCCACGACTGGCTCCAGGAGCTGGCCGCGGGGGGCCGGTACGTCGAGGACGTCTACGCGGGCCGGGACAGCGGGTGATGTACGCGTAAAACTTTATCCGGTATCTACACAAAAGCCTGGAAAGCGGGCAGACTGGGGAGGGTACGGATCGATTCCGGCGGATCGGTTTTCCGCTTCCGCGCTGACACGCTTCCGGGCTTCCGGGCTTCCGCGACGGATCGATCTCCGTACGACAACGCGGTCGGACTTGCGTGAACGAAGGAGGCGAGTCGTATGGCCGACGTCTCACACAGCAGGGGGACCAGAGGAGATCTCTCCGGCCACCCCGACGTTCCCGAGATGCGCGAGCGTTACGCGCGCATGCTCGGCGGACGCGACATGACGGCGATGGCGGGACCGGTCTTCCTGGTCGGTCTGTTCTGTGCCCTGTCGCCCTGGATCATCCACTTCACCGGCAGCCAGCCGGCCCTGGCGACCCACAACCTGATCATGGGAGTCGCGCTCACCGTCCTGGCGCTCGGTTTCACCTTCGCCCCGGCCAGGATGGTCGGCCTGAGCGCCGCCATGTGCGCCATGGGCGTATGGATGATCATCGCGCCATGGATCGTGGGCAGCGGCCCCGACAAGGGCGTCATCTGGAGCAACGCCATCATCGGCGGGCTCACCTTCCTGCTGGGCCTGGCCTGTGCGGGAGCGGCGGTCAGAAGCGGCAGAAGGAGTGTGAACCGGGCAGTGTGAACCCGGGCGTCCGATCCGGGCAGTGTGATCCCGGAACCATCCCCTGCGAAAGAGCGTGAGTCGAAGCGCGCGAGACCGGCGGCCGGTCCGTCCCGAGCGGACCGGCCGCCCCCTGCCCGGTCGGCCCCTGCCGGGCGGTGATCTCTGACAGGGTGGGGGCATGCAGGAAGTAACGACCACCGAACTCACCGATCTCGTCGACGCGTTCCTCGACGGACCCCGCCCCCTGCCCATCGTCCAGGCCGGTGACCCGGTGCTGCGGCGCCGCTCCGTCGGGTACGAGGGACAGCTGGGCGACGCCCGGCTGGCGCGCCTGATCGAGGCCATGCGCGAGACGATGCGCGCCGCCCCCGGGGTGGGGCTGGCGGCGCCGCAGGTGGGGATCCCGCTGCGGCTCGCGGTGCTGGAGGATCCGGCCGAGGTCCCCGAGGAGGTGGCCCGCGCGCGCGGCCGGGTCCCGGTGGCCTTCCGCGTCCTGGTCAACCCGTCGTACGAGCCGGTGGGGGAGGGGCGGGCCGCGTTCTTCGAGGGCTGCCTCAGCGTTTCCGGCTGGCAGGCGGTGGTGGCCCGGCACGCGAGGATCCGGCTGCGCGCGCGGGACGAGCGGGGGCGGGAGCTGGACGAGGAGTTCGCGGGGTGGCCCGCGCGGATCGTCCAGCACGAGACGGACCATCTCGACGGCACACTCTATCTGGACCTGGCCGAGACCCGGTCGCTGTCCGCCGCGCGTCATATGGCCGAGCGCTGGTCGCAGCCCAGCCCGGTGAAGGCGGCCGAGGAGCTGGGTTTCCCGCTCCCGGGGTGACCGGCGGGCGGCAGCCCGTACCGTACCGCATCCGGAACACACCGACAGCACACCGACAACGCGTGCGCACACCGACAGTGCCGCCCGGGGCATCGCAGGCCATGGGCGGTGTTCGCTGTTCACCGTCGATTTTGCCGGTGGGTGAGGTGTGAGCAGCCTGTTTGTATCTCTTCACCCCTCTTGACAGTGTTCCCCCGGGGGAATCAGGATGCCCGGGTGAACCTGTCAGACAGCCAGACAGCTGGCGAGGTGCCCCGACGGATCAGCGCCATGGAAGCGGTGCTGAACCATCTGCGTGGCGCGATCGAGCGGGGCGAGTACGCGGTCGGGGCGAAACTGCCCTCGGAGGCGGAGCTCTGCCGCCGCCTGGAAGTGAGCCGTCCCGTACTCCGGGAGTCGCTGCGTGCTCTGCAGACGATGGGACTCACGGTATCGCGGACCGGAAAGGGCACGTTCGTCGTGTCCAACGGTCCGGTGGAGAATCCGACCTTCGGCGGCTACACTGCGCGCGACCTCCTGGAGGTCCGTCGGCACGTGGAGATCCCGGTGGCCGGTTACGCGGCGGTGCGCCGTACCCCCGAGGACCTCGACGGGCTGGCACATCTGATGGAGCGGATGGAGCGGGAGACCGACACCACCGCGTGGGTGGCGATGGACACCCTCTTCCATCTGGCTGTCGCCAAAGCGGCCCAGAACCCTGTCTTCCGCAGGGTCATCGAGGAGATCCGCGACGCGCTGGCCAGCCAGTCCGCGTTCCTCAACGAGCTGGGCAACGAACGCGGCGGACGGCGTGAGCAGTCCAACCAGGAACACCGGGCGATCGTCGACGCCCTGGTCGACCGGTCCGAGCGGGACGCGGTGGGGGCCATGACCCACCACCTCGCACGCGTCGAGTCGACGCTGACCACCATCGTGCGGTCCCAGCACTGCACGAACACCCCCCGAGAAGGCGAAGACCAGGCGTGAGCGAGATCCTCCAGCAGACCGGGCCCGAGAAACCACAGCACGGCCAGGACGCCGCGCATGTGGACGCCGGTGACGTCGGCTACAGCAAGACCCTGAAGTCCCGGCACGTCAACATGATCGCCATCGGCGGAGCCATCGGTACCGGGCTCTTCCTCGGCGCCGGCGGCCGGCTCGCCAGCGCCGGTCCCTCCCTCGCCATCGCCTACGCGGTCTGCGGTCTCTTCGCCTTCCTCGTGGTGCGGGCGCTGGGCGAGCTGGTACTGCACCGGCCGTCCTCCGGGGCGTTCGTCAGCTACGCCCGTGAGTTCATGGGGGAGAAAGGCGCGTTCGTCGCGGGCTGGATGTACTTCCTGAACTGGGCGACCACCGGAATCGCCGACATCACGGCGGTGGCGGTGTACACCCACTACTGGGGCATGTTCACCGATGTCCCGCAGTGGGTGATCGCGCTGGTCGCGCTCGCGGTCGTGCTGACCGTCAACCTGATCTCCGTGCGGATCTTCGGCGAACTCGAGTTCTGGTTCGCGATCATCAAGGTCGGCGCACTGGTCCTGTTCATGCTGATCGGTATCTTCCTGCTGGTCACCCAGCACCCGATCGACGGCCACACCCCCGGCCCCGCGCTGATCACCGACAACGGCGGTATCTTCCCGTCGGGTCTCTTCCCGATGCTGCTGGTCATCCAGGGTGTCGTCTTCGCGTACGCCTCCGTCGAGCTGGTCGGTGTCACGGCGGGCGAGACCGCCGAGCCCGAGAAGATCATGCCGAAGGCGATCAACTCGATCATGTGGCGTGTGGCGCTCTTCTACGTCGGCTCGGTCATCCTGCTGACGATGCTGCTGCCCTGGAACAAGTACTCGGGCGACGAGAGCCCCTTCGTGACCGTGCTCTCCAACATCGGGGTCCCCGCCGCCGGCGGTGTGATGAACCTCGTCGTCCTCACCGCGGCGATGTCCAGCCTCAACTCCGGGCTCTACTCCACCGGACGCATCCTGCGCTCCATGTCGATGTCCGGATCCGCGCCCAAGTTCACCGGTGTGATGAGCCGCAGCCAGGTCCCCTACGGCGGCATCCTGCTGACGTCCTCGATCTGTGTGCTCGGCGTGGGCCTCAACTTCGTCGTCCCCAAGGACGCGTTCGAGATCGTCCTCAACTTCGCGGCGATCGGCATCCTGTGCACCTGGGGCATGATCATGCTCTGCCACCTGCTCTTCTGGCGCAGGACCCAGGAGGGCAAGCTCTCCCGCCCCGGCTACCAGCTGCCCGGCTCGCCGTGGACCGAGATCATCACGCTGATCTTCCTCTCCTCCGTACTGGTGCTGATGTACGCGGACGGCGGCGCGGGCCGTACGACCATCCTGTCCCTGCCGGTGATCATCGCGGCCCTGGTCGGCGGCTGGTTCCTGGTCCGGGGCCGGGTCGGGACCATCCGGGACGAGGCGGCGCGCGACCGGGCCGGCCGTCCTTCCGAGAACACCGAGAGCTGATACATGACCGACATCGTCACCACCCCGCCGCGCCGCACCCCGGGCACACCGCCCGTCGTCCGCGAACCGGCCCATGTCCCGCTCGCCCATGTCGTACGGGGCGGCGTCGTCGAAGGCGTCCACCACGGCTCGGTCGTGGTGCTGGCGGCGGACGGTGGGGTGGAGTTCCGGGCGGGCGACATCGAGGCCGCCTTCTACCCGCGCTCCGCGCTCAAGCCGCTCCAGGCGGTCGGGCTGCTGCGCGCGGGTCTGCCGGAACTCGACGATGAGGCGCTGGCGCTCACCGCCGCCAGCCACTCCGGCGAGGAGCGCCACCTGATCACGGCCAGGCGCATCCTGGACGCCGCCGGACTGACCGAGGACGATCTGCGCAACGTCCCCGATCTGCCGTACGGCGAGGCGCAGCGCGAGGAGTGGCTGCGCCGCGGCCTCGGCCGTACCCGGCTCGTCCAGAACTGCTCGGGCAAGCACGCCGCCATGCTGATGACGGCGCGGGCCCGGGGCTGGGCGCTGGACAGCTACCTCGACGCGGGCCACCCGCTCCAGCGGGCACTCGCCGCCACGGTGGAGGACCTCACCGGGCAGCGCGTCGCCCGGGTCACGGTCGACGGCTGCGGCGCCCCGCTCTACTCGGTGTCCCTGCACGGGCTGACCCGGGCCGTCGCCCGGCTCGCGACGGCGGGGCCCGACACCGAGGAGGGCCGGGTGGCGCGGGCCATGCGCGCCCACCCGGAGACGGTCTCCGGTACCGGCCGGGACGTCGCCCGGCTGATGCGGGCGATCCCCGGTCTGCTCGCCAAGGACGGCTTCGAGGGCGTGCAGGTCGCGGCGCTCCCGGACGGCCGGGCCGTCGGGGTGAAGATCGCCGACGGCGCCGACCGGGCCCGGATGCCGGTGACGGCCGCCGCGCTCGCGCGGTGCGGGGTCGACCCGGAGATCCTGGCCGGGTTCGCCCGTACCCCGGTCATCGGGGGCGGCGTGGAGGTCGGGAGCCTGCGGGCGGCGGGGGCGCTGGCGCCCTTCGGCGCCGGTCCGGATCGGCCCGCCACGAACGGCGCCGGCGGGCGCCGGCCCGTCGAGAGGAGCGGGTGCGGTGGCGCGGAATCGAACGCCCCGAAGTGACGCTGACGAGCCACGGCCATGAGCGTCCGGATACACCCCTGGCGGCAGACCGGGATCACCCTGACCGCCACGCGCGACCACCCCGACCCGTACGGATCCGTCGAGGTGTGGGCCGACTTCACCCATGACTCCGGTACGGTGCTGCGCGGCCCCGCCTTCCGGGACGGTGGCCGCGACTGGCGGAGCCGCTTCGCCTCGCCGCTCGCCACCGGGGGCTGGAGCCGGCGTACCGGGAGGGGCCGGGCCACGAGCCCTGGTTCCCCGCCGAGGACGCGGGCCGGCGCGAGGCCCTGGAGTGCGAGGGCTCGGCCTATGCGGGGCTGGTCGCCCGGATCCTCGACGGTCTGCCGACCACCGGCATGGTCCCCGACCGGCGGGCGGCCCTCGCGCCGCGCGGGCTGATCGTGCCCGGCACGCTCTTCGTCAACTACAGCGAGTACGGCGGCGATCTGGTCCTCAACCCGGGCCGGCTGGGCCGGGTGCCCCGCCCGTACCGGATCATCGATCCCCGTACGGGCGGAACCACCGGCGAGGGGATCCTCGCCGACTCGGACGGACCGCTGGTCGTCCCCGAACCGGGCGGCGCGCCGCGCGTCTTCGTCCTCTGGGACGGATGGGGCGGACAGCCCCGGGGTGGAGGGGGCGGTCGGGGTGGCCGGGAGAAGTGGGGGGCTCTCAGACCCGCTGCGCGCCCGGCCGGCCCGCCTCGGTGAGGAAGGAGGCGCGGGTCGAGACCGGCGCGCCCGGCGTGGTGACATAGGGCAGCACCCGGAAGTCCGCGCGGCAGCTCTCCGGGGTGGCGGTGCAGCGGACGTAACCGCGCTGGTAGTTGGTGAACTTGAGGTGCTGGTTGGCCTGGAGCAGATTCGCCCCCGAGGCGTCGAGGTCCTCCCCGTTCATCTTGGTGGAGATGGACGTGCCCACGAACTCGACCCCGATGGTCGGCGAGTCGGGCTTGTCGAAGTCCCGCTTGAGATCGGCGACCAGATGGCGGTGCATATCGCCGGTGAGCACCACGGGGTTGCTGACGTCCCGTTTGACGATCTCGTCGAAGAGCCGCTGCCGGGAGGCCGCGTAGCCGTCCCAGAAGTCCATGACGAAGGACTGGCCGGGACCGGGGTCGGTGTCGACCTGGCCCATGGCGATCTGCTGGGGGATCAGGTTCCAGGTGCTGTCCGAGCGTCCGAGCCCCCGGTAGAGCCAGCGCTCCTGCTCCGCGCCGAGGATGGTGCGCCCGGGGTCCAGCCGTGCGTCGCAGCCGGTCTTCGTCCCGTCGCCGCAGGCCTGGTCGTCGCGGAAGAGCCGGGTGTCGAGGATGTGGAAGGTGGCCATCCTGCCGTAGCGCAGACTGCGGTACATCCGGGTGTCGTACCCCTTGGGCTTGTTGGGCAGCCGCAGCGGCAGATGCTCGTAGTACGCCTGGAACGCGGCGGTGGCCCGGACCCGGAAGACCGCCGGGTCCACGTCCGGGTACTTGGAGTGGTCGGCGGCCCAGTTGTCCTCGACCTCGTGGTCGTCCCAGACGACGGCGAACGGATGGGCCCGGTGGGCCGCGATGAGATCGGCGTCGAAGCGGTGCAGGGCGTGCCGGTTGCGGTATTGCGCGAGAGTCGTCGGTACGGGGCGCAACTCGGCGGCGACCGGGGTCCTGCGTACCCCGCCCATCGCGTCGATGGCGTTCTCGTAGATGTAGTCGCCCAGATGCAGGACGAGATCGACGTCCTCCTCGGAGAGGTGCCGGTAGGCGGTGTAGAAGCCCTCGAACCAGGCCTGGCAGGAGACGAAGGCGAAGTTGAGCGACTTGGGGCTGGAGAACGGGGAGGGCGCGGTGCGGGTACGGCCCACGGGGCTGACCACCCCGCCCGCGAGGAAGCGGTAGAAGTACTGGCGGCCGGGTCTCAGCCCGCTCACCTCGACATGGACCGAGTGGGCGAGTTCGGCCACGGCGCGGGTCCAGCCCCGGCTGACGACACGCTGGAAGCGTTCGTCGTCGGCGACCTCCCAGAGGACCTTGACCGCGCGGGGCGACATGCCGCCCGCGCCGTCGGGGGCGAGCGGCTGGGGGGCGAGGCGGGTCCACAGCACGAAACCGTCCGGCCATGGATCGCCGGAGGCGACCCCGAGGGCGAAGGGGTCCTCCCGGAAACGTTCGGCGGCGCCCGCCCGCCCGGCCGACAGGTTGCCCGCGGCGACTGCCATCGCGACCGTGCCGCCGGCGCCGAGCAGCGCCCGCCGTCCGAAGCCCGGAGCGCCGGTGGTTCCGCTGGTCATCCCACTGTTCGTACGCATGAATCCTGGTCCGTCCGTCGTGCGGGTCCCCTCCGGTCCGGTGGACCGGGGCGGGATCGACGCGTGATTTAACGTCAGTTCATGTTGTAATCACACGGTGAATATCACATCGGAATCGCGCGTCACAAGAGCACCCGCCGTCGGGGTTAATTCGCTTGTCCCGGGCGACTCTACGGCGGCTCCGAAGGAAGATCGATTGCGCCATGAGGTGGTGAACGGACACTTCGGCGGTGCCCCGTTCACACCCTTGACACTCCTCAACGGTGGCTCATAGTCTCCACGCCACAGTTTTGGCGTTAGATTTCACATTCAGGAGTGGTCGTCTTCACGTTGAGTTCACGTCAGGTGCGTGCGACGGACGGCCACCGGTGACGCGCCTCTCCCGGCGCCAAGGAAGGACGTGCTCGTGTCCGGTCCCTCGGCAGCGGACGAAGCCCCTCTCCCTCTGCGCCCCTACGCCTTGCGCTGCGACCACCGCACCACCCCGCTGGGCATCGACGACCCCGCGCCGCTGCTCGGCTGGCGACTCGCCGCCGACCGGCGCGGCGACGACCCCGTCGCCCACCGGGTACGGCTCGCCGAGCGCCCCGAGGACCTGGACGCCTGCCCCCTGTGGGACACCGGCCGCGTCGTGGACCCCGGCGCGGTCGCCGCCCGCTACACCGGGCCCGCGCTGCGCCCCCGTACGCGCTACCACTGGCGGGTCACCGTCTGGGGCGCCGACACCTCGTCGGAGGCCACCTCCTGGTTCGAGACCGGATACACCGGCGCGGACGAGTGGACCGCCTCCTGGATCACCCACGACCCCCGCCCCCTCGACGTCATGGACGCCCCGACCGAGGGCGAACGCGCCCTCGACGACCACGGACTCGCCCCCTGCCCCCTCCTGCGCCGCGCCTTCCCCCGCCCCGGCCCCGTCACCCGCGCCCGCCTCCACGTCAGCGCCCGCGGACTGTACGAGATCCACCTCAACGGCGCCCGGGTCGGCACCGCGGAACTCGCCCCCGGCTGGACCGACTACACCCGGCGCGTCCAGTACCAGACGTACGACGTGACCGACCTGGTCCGCGACGGCGAGAACGTCCTCGCGGCGACCGTCGCGGACGGCTGGTGGAGCGGCTTCGTCGGCTTCGAACCCCGCAGGGCCGGGGCGCACTACGGCGCGTTCCCCCAGCTCCTGGCCGAACTCCGGCTCACCGGCGCGGACGGCCGTACGACCACGATCGTGACCGACTCCGGCTGGCACACCGCCACCGGAGCGGTCCGCCACGCCGATCTGCTGATGGGCGAGTGCCACGACCTGCGCCACGCCGCCGACGGCTGGCGGCTCCCCGGCTTCGACGCCGCCGGCTGGCGGCCCGCCCTGGTCACCGACGCCGACCACCGGCTGCTGGCGGCCTCCGTGGACGAACCCGTACGGGCCATGGCCGAGCTGCCGCCGCGCTCCCTCACCCGGATCTCCGAGGACACCCACCTCGTCGACTTCGGCCAGAACCTCGCGGGCCGGGTCCGGATCTGCGTCCGGGACCTGGCCGCGGGCGCCCGGATGACCGTCCGGCACGGCGAGGCCCTCGACGCCGCCCACCGCCTCTACACCGCCAATCTGCGCACCGCCGCCGCCACCGACGTACTGATCGGCGACGGCCGCGAACACACCGTGTTCGAACCGGGCTTCACCTACCACGGCTTCCGGTACGCCGAGATCAGCGGCGTCCGGGAGCTGCGCGCGTCCGATGTCGTCGCCGTGGCACTGCACAGCGACACCCCCTGGGCCGGCTCCTTCGACTGCTCCGACCCCGACATCAACAGACTCCACGACTGCGTCGGATGGGGCCAGCGCTCCAACTTCGTCAGCGTGCCCACCGACTGCCCGCAGCGCGACGAACGGCTCGGCTGGCTCGCCGACGCCCAGGTCTTCCTGCCCACGGCCGCGCTCAACGCGGACGTCGCCGCCTTCTTCACCAAATGGCTGCGCGACATCGACGACGCGCGCACCCCGGACGGCGGCTTCACCAACGTCGCCCCGCGCCTCGTCGGAGTCGCCGACGAAGGAGCGCCCGGCTGGGGCGACGCCGGGGTGATCATCCCCTGGCAGCTGTACCGGACGTACGACGACCCCCGCTTCCTGTCCCGCGCGCTGCCCGCCATGCGGGCCTGGGTCGAGCTGATCGCCGGTCACAACCCCGACCTGATCTGGCGCCACCGGGTGGGCCCGCACTTCTCCGACTGGCTCGCCCCCGGCGTCCCCACCCCGCGCGAGGTCATCGCCACCGCCCACTTCGCCCACAGCGCGCGGCTGACCGCCGAGGCCGCCCGGGTGCTGGGGGAGCGGGACACCGCCGACGCCTGCCACCGGCTGGCCGCCGGCATCCGTACCGCCTTCACCGAACGGTTCACCACCTTCGACGGACACACCCTGCGCGTCGAGGGCGACACCCAGACCGGATATCTCGTCGCGCTCGCCTACGGGCTGCTGCCCGAGGACCGCAGGGAAGCCGCCGCGCGCCGGCTCGCCGAGCTGATCGAGTCGGCGGGACCCGCGCTGCGCACCGGCTTCCTGGGCGTCGCGCTCGCCGCGCCCGTACTCGACGCCCACGGCAGGGACGACCTCGCCCACGCCCTGCTGCGCCGGACCGAGGTGCCCTCCTGGCTGTTCCCGCTGCGCCACGGCGCCACCACCATCTGGGAGCGCTGGGACGGCTGGACGCCCGAGAGCGGGTTCCGGGCCCCCGCGATGAACTCCTTCAACCACTACGCGCTCGGCTCCATCGGCGAATGGCTCTACCGGGGCGTCGCCGGTCTCGACCAGAGTCCCGGCTCCACCGGATACCGGCGGCTGACGATCCGGCCGCGCCCCGGCCCGCTCACCCACGCGGGCGCCCGCCACGAGTCGGTGCGCGGCACCGTCTCCGTACGCTGGGAGCGCCGGGGCGGCCGGCTCGACCTGCGCGTCCTGGTGCCGCCCGGGGCCACCGCCGAGGTCCATGTGCCCACCGCGGACCCCCACTCGGTCCGCGAGTCGGGCGCCGCACCGGCGGACGGCGCCCACCTCGAACTCCTCGCCACCACCGCGGGCCACGCCGTCTACCGGGTCGGCTCGGGGACGTACCACTTCACCGCGACGGCCCCGGTGGAACCCGTACGCGACCTGTCGCACCCCCGCACCCAGGCGGAGCCGGCGCTCGTCGGCTCCCACGAGGAGGGCACGCCATGACCACAGGTTTCCCCGCTCCGTCAGGCCCCGTCCGGTCCACGGTCAGCCGCCGGGGGCTGCTGCGGACCGGCGGCGGGGCCATGGCCGCCGCCGCGCTGGCCCCGCTGCTCGGCGCGTGTGCGGACGCCGGCTCCGGTACGGCGCGGCTGGTCGGCGTCGCCGACCAGCAGAAGCCCGTCGAGGAACTCCTCGCGCTGTACCGCGCACACCACCCCGACGACCGGTTCTCCACCTCCTTCGCCCCCACCGACCAGGTGCAGACCGTCGTCCGCACCCAACTCGCCGGTGGCAACGCCCCCGACGTCCATGTGCTGTTCCCCGGCAGCGGCAGCGCGATGTCCATGGTCGAGCTGGCGCGGGCCGGACTCCTCACCGATCTCGGCGGACAGAAGTGGACCGAGGGCATCCCCGAGAACTTCGACGCCGCCTACCGGCACGACGGCAAGACCTATCTGTACTCGGCGGGCAGCAGTGTCATCGGCGCCGTCTACAACAAGAGGACCTTCGCACGGGCCGGGGTCGAACCCCCCGCCACCTGGAGCCAGTTGCTCGACATCTGCGCCGGGCTCAAGGCGAAGGGCATCATCCCGATCGCACTCGGCGCGCAGACCCCCTGGGTGACCCAGCTGATCAGCTACGCGCTGGTGCCGAACGCCGTCTACGCCAACTCCCCCGGGTTCGACGCCGACATGGCCGCCGGACGTACCACCTTCGCCGACTCCGGATGGGCCGACGCGCTCGGCAAGTACCAGGAACTGCAACGCCGGGGCTTCTTCAACGACAACCCCAACGGCACCACCTTCGAACAGCAGACCGCACTGGTCGCGAGCGGCCGGGCCGCCATGGCCGTCCAGGTGTCCGCCGTGCTCTCCACCTTCCGCCAGGCCACCCGCACCCCCGACGACCTGGGCATGTTCCCCTTCCCCGGCGGCGAGGACCCCGCGCGGAACTGGATCCCCGCGGGCATCGTCGTGGGTCTCGGCGTCGCCGCCCACGCCAAGCACCCCGACCAAGCGAAACGGTTCATCGCATTCCTCGGACAGCAGGAGAACATCGACCGCTGGGCGACCGCCGTCTCGGCGATCCCGTTCAAACGGTCCGCGTCCACCCGGACCGATCCCGTACTGGCGGGCTTCCTGCCCATCATCGACGGGGGCCGCGCCGTCCCCTTCATGGACCAGAGCTGGCCCAACGCCGAAGTGCAGCCCGCCCACTTCGCCGCCGTACAGGAACTCCTCGCGGGCACCGAGGACGTCAAGGGAGCGCTGGGAAAGATGGACACCGCCTACGGGAAGAAGCAGTGAACTCACCGGCCGACACCGCCACTTCGGACGCCCCGGCCCCCGCACCCGGCGCCCGCGCCGGGGCCGTCCGCCGGGACCGTACCGGCGCGGCCCGGCTCCGCCGCGATCCCACCGTGCCACCGTGGGTCTTCGTCGTCCCCGCCCTCGCCGTCTACGCCGTCGTCGTCCTCTACCCGAGCCTCGCCGGAGTGGCCTACGCCTTCACCGACTGGTCGGGCATCGGCGACTTCTCCTTCGTCGGACTGGACAACTTCCGTACGCTGCTCCACGACGACCGCGCGCTGGAGTCCGTCACCAACACCCTGCTGCTGACCGTCGCCGTGGTCGTCGTCCAGAACCTCGTCGGCCTGCTCCTCGCCCTCGGCGTCCACGCGCGGATCAGGAGCCGCGCGCTGCTCCGGACGATCTTCTTCGCGCCCGCCGTCGTCAGCCCCGTCATGGTCGCTTTCCTCTGGAAGTACGTCTACAACCCCGAGGACGGCGCCGGACTCAACGGCGTCCTCGGCGCGCTCGGCCTCGGCGGACTGCGCCAGGACTGGCTGGGCGACCCCTCCCTCGCGCTGTGGTCGGTGGCCGTGATGGTCATCTGGCAGTACGCCGGATACTCGATGGTCATCTTCCTCGCCGGACTCCAGGGCGTCCCCGCCGAACTCCACGAGGCCGCCACCATCGACGGCGCGGGCACCTGGCAGCGCTTCCGCTATGTCACCTGGCCCCTGCTGGCACCCGCCCTGACCATCAACCTGATGCTCTCGACCATCGGCGGTCTCAAACTCTTCGACCAGGTGTACGCGGCGACCAACGGCGGCCCCGGCACATCGAGCGAGACCCTCTCCACCGTGCTGTACAAGGAAGCCTTCGTCTACGGCAAGTTCGGCTACAGCACCGCCGTCGCCCTGGTCCTCGCCCTGTTCGTCGCGGCGGTCTCCCTGGTCCAGCTCCGCTGTCTGCGCGCCCGGGAGGTCACCGCGTGAACCCCACGAAGTACCGGGGCTACGGCCTCGAACTCCTCATGGCCGGGGTCGCGCTGGCCTTTCTGTTCCCGGTGTACGCCCTGATCACCCTGGCCCTGAAGGACCCCCGGCAGATCGCCGACTCGCCCCTGGCCCCACCCGCCCCGCCCACCCTGGCCAACTTCGGCAACGCCTGGACCTCCGCCTCGCTCGGCCCGGCCCTGCTCCACAGCACGGTCATCACCGTCACCAGCCTGCTGCTGCTGATCGTCCTCGGCTCCACCGGCGCCTACTACCTCGCACGCCGCGCCCGGGGGCTCGGCTACGGGCTCTACCTCCTGTTCCTGCTGGGCATCGTGCTGCCCTTCCAGCTCGGCATGATCCCGCTGTACAAACTCGTCGACGGCCTCGGCTGGCTCGGCACGTACCAGGGCATGGTCCTCTTCTACACCGGCATCCAGCTGCCCTTCACCGTCTTCCTCTACACCGGGTTCATCCGCGCCCTCCCGGTGGACTACGCGCAGGCCGCGCTCATCGACGGCTGCGACCACCGGCAGGCGTTCACCCGGATCGTCTTCCCGCTGCTGCGGCCCGTCACCGGCACCGTGATCATCCTCAACACGGTCTTCATCTGGAACGACTTCTTCACCCCACTGCTGTATCTGGGCGGTTCGGGCAAGGAGACCGTCCCCGTGGGCGTGTTCTCGTTCGTCGGCCAGTACGTCTCCGACTACGGTCTGGTCTTCGCCGGGCTCGTACTGGCGGGACTCCCCGTCCTGGTGGTGTTCCTGCTGCTCCAGCGGTACGTGATCAAGGGCTTCGCCGGCGGCCTGAAGGGCTGAGGAACCTCGTATGGACAGCACGCTCCCGCCGGGTGTCGCGGCGGCCCTGGCGCAGCCGCCGCCCGCCTGCTCACCCACCGCGCTGTGGTGGTGGAGCGGCGAACCGCTCGACCGGGAGCGGCTCCGCGACCAGCTGCGGCACTTCGCGCGGGGCGGGGTGTTCAACCTCGTACCGATCGATCTCGCCCCGTCCGGGCCGCTGTTCGGCTCCGACGCCGACGACCCGCCGTTCCAGTCCGACGCCTGGTGGGAGCTGCTCGCCGGGGTCTGCGATGACGCGCGCGCCCTGGGGATCCGGATCTGGTTCTACGACCAGCTCGGCTTCTCCGGCGCCGACCTCCAGGCCCGGCTGGTCGACGAACGGCCCGCGTTCGGGGGCCGCAGCCTCGCCCGGCTGCGTACGGTGGTGGACGGCCCCGGCGAACTGCGCTGCCCACCACGGGGGGTGGTGCTCGCCGCGTACGCCGAACCGGCCGACGGGGACGGCCGCCCGGCCGGGCCCGCGCTCCCGCTGCTCGCCGAGGACGGCCGGACCGTACGCGCGCCGGGGGCCGGGCGGTGGCTGCTGACGCTCCACCACCATGTGCCGCTCGGCTTCGACTACCTGGGCACGGGCGCGTGCGAGGCGCTGCTCGACCAGGTGCACGGCGCGTTCGAGCGCCGCCTCGGGGACCGGCTCGGGACGGTCGTCGCCGGATCGTTCCAGGACGAACTGCCGTCCCTGCCCACCTGGTCCGCCCCGTTCGCCGACGCGTTCCTCAAACAGCGCGGCTACGACCTCGTCCCGCATCTCGACGCCCTGTACGAGGACGGCGCGGGCCACCCCGAGGCGGCCAGGATCCGGCGCGACTACCAGCTGACCCGAGCCGTCCTCGCCGAGGAGGCGTTCTTCCGGCCGCTGGCCGCGTGGCACGGGCGCCACGGGCTGCTGGTCGGCTGCGACCAGCAGGACCCCGCCCGCGCCGGACACCCGGTCGGGGGAGTGGAGCTGTACGCCGACTACGCCCGCACCCACCGCTGGTTCTCCGCGCCGGGCTCCGACCACCACGGCGACGCCCGTATCCACTCCTCGCTCGCGCATCTGTACGGCGGCTCCCGCACCTGGATCGAGGCGTTCCACTCCACCGGCTGGGGCGGCACCCTGGAGGAGACCTTCGACTGGCTGCTGCCCTGGCTGCGCGCGGGCGCCACCCTGTACAACCCGCACGCCGTCTACTACACGACCAAGGGCGGCTGGTGGGAGTGGGCGCCGCCGGGCACCGACTGGCGCCAGCCGTACTGGCGCCACCACCGGGTCTTCGCGGACGCCGTCACCCGGCTCTGCGCGGTCCTGGGCCTCGGCAGCCACCTGTGCGACCTCGCGGTCCTGCTGCCCACGACCACCGCGCAGGCGGGCACCTCCCTCGACGGAGCCCCCACCCCGTCCGCCGCCCGCGCCCAGGACCTCTATCTCCGCCTCGTCGGCGACATGACCTGGTTCCGTACCCGCCCCGGCATCCTCGACCGGCTCGGCCGCGACGCCGATGTCATCGACGACAGCTCGCTCGTACGGGCCGAGGTGGCCCGGGACGGCGACGGGCGGGCCCGGCTCCGGGTCGCGGACGAGTCCTACGCGGCGGTCGTCCTGCCCGCGTGCACGGTGCTGGAACAGGACACCGCCCGCAGGCTGGTGGAGTTCGCCTCGGCGGGCGGCACGGTGATCGCGCTCGGCGCGCTGCCCGAGTCGGTCATCGGCGCCTACACGGCGGCGGACGAGGGCCGGGACACGGTACGGGACGCGCTGCGCGCCTGCTTCGCGGACGGCCGGGCGGTGTTCGTGCCCACGCCCGAAGACGGCGGCGCGGACGAGGCGCTGGCCGGGGCGTTGGAGCAGGCGCTCGCCGGGGCGCCGCTCCCGGTCGTGCGCGCCACGGTCCCCGTGCTGGCCCGGCGGGTGGACGGCGCCACGGTGGTGTTCCTGACGGCCGGTTCCCCGCGCGCCACCCGGGCCTCGGTGGCCGCCCCCGACGGGCGGGGCGCCGCGCAGGGCTGGCTCGACGCCCGCTACGACTTCGACCCCGCCCGGTACGCGCCCGCCGCCCGGGTCCGGGTCCGGGACGCCGGAGGCCGGGCGGTCCTGCTCGACCCCTTCGGCGGGCCGCCCCGGACGCTCCCGGTCACGCCCGCCGCCGACGACGACCGGGCGGTGGACATCGACGTACCGTTCGACACCGGACCGGCGGCGCTGCTGGTGCTGCCGGCGGGACCGGCGGCGGTGGCGGCCGAGGCGGCGGTGGCGGCCCGGCCGGGGGGCGCGCGGACCGTGGCCGAGATCCCGCAGGACGCCGAGTGGGAGATGGCACTCGTCCCGACCCTCGACAACACCTGGGGCGACTTCGCGCGCCCGGCCGCCCGGCCGGACGGGCGCGGGGACGCCCTCACGGTGACCGAATGCCGCACGTTCCGCGCGGGCGGCCCGGACGGGCCGCCCGTCCACGCGACCTTCGGGCCGCGCGCGGTCCTGACCGATGTCCGCACCGGTACGGAGACGGCCCTCGTCTGGTCCGACACCCTGGGCATCCACAAGGATCCGGTCCACCGCGATGTGCTCGGCCCCAAGGGCCATGTACCGGAGGAGTTCCTGCGGCTCGGCCCGGCGGTCGCCGGGACGCCCGTGCGCGTACGGACCGAACTGCTGCTGGACGAGGACTTCGACGGGCACCTGGCGATCGGCGCCGCCGCAGCGAAGACGGCGAGCGTCGACGGCGTACCGGTCGCACTGGAGGACCGGGGCCATCTCGCCATGGGGCCGGTCTCGATCGGCGCGGGTCGGCATCTCCTCGTACTCGACCTGACGCCCACTCAGGACATCGACCTGCGCGCCCATATGGCCCTCGTCCGCGACCCGGAGCGCTACCGCCGTCCGGAGTGGATCCTCGCGCCGGGACCCCGCCAAGCGGGCGGCCCGGGGGCCGTGGGCACCACACTGACCCTGCCCGCGCGCCCTGTCCGGGCCGTCGTCCAGATCGCCTCGCGGGGGCGGTGCGTGCTCCGGGTCAACGGCGAAGTGGTGGGCAGGCAGGGCGGGTTCGACCCGTACGCCGACCACGCCGTGGAGCGGGTGCGGCTCCACGAGATCGCGGCGGCCCTGCGCGCCGGTGACAACGACCTGGTGGTCGAACCGGCGGACGACGGCGATCCGGCCGTGCTGGTGGACCTGGTGGCGCACGGCGACGGTACGGAGCCGATGGCGCGCCTGCACAGCGACGCGGGGTGGTGGGCCGAGCGCGGCGGGCTGCGGGTGGCGGCCGAGGTCCGGCGCGCCCCGGTCGGGGACCCGGCCGCGCTGTATCTGCGCCGCCGCCCGCATCCGCTGCCCGGCGCGGCCTGGCTGGATCCGGAGGCCGACGACGGCACGGTGGTCCCGGTCCGGTTCGCGGTCCCGGGCGACGGGCCCGGGGTGGACCGACTGTGGTGCGAACTACCGCCGGGAGCGCGGGAGATGACCTTCGACGTCCATGGCACCGCGACCGTCCTCCTCGACGGCCGGGAGCGGCCCGCCCACTCCCGGCCCGGCCCCGGGGGGACCCGCACCGTCACGGTCGGCCTGCCGGCCGACGCGCCGTGCGGCCCGCGCGCCGCCGTCCTGCTGCTGACGACCGGCCCCGGCCGCCGCGCGGGCGCCGCGCTGGCGGGGCCCGTACGGTGTGCGGTCGGCCCGGGGCTGATCCGTACCGGCGACTGGGAGACCCACGGGCTGGCCGGGTACAGCGGCGGGGTGCGCTACCGCCGGGTCGTGGTGTGTCCCAGGTCCGGCGTCACCGGCCCCGGGCGGATGGTGCTGGACCTGGGGCGGGTGCGGGGCACGGCGGAGGTGTCGGTGGACGGGGTCGCGGCCGGGGTGCGGGTGTGCTCCCCGTACACCTTCGATGTGACGGACGCCGGACCGGGCGCGCATACGGTCGAGGTCACCGTGTTCGGGACGCTCGCACCGTATCTGGACGAGGCGGGCCCGACCCACTTCGTCTTCCCGGGGCAGCGGGTCAGCGGTCTGCTGGGGCCCGTACGGCTAGTGATGGTCCCCGGCTGAGCGGAGGCCGGCGGGCAGTCCGTGCCACCGGGACCGCGCGCCCCCGACCCGGAACAGGTAGTCCGCGTAGGCCTGTTCGTAGAACGCGACCCCGGCCGGGTCCGGGTCGACCACGGCCTCGGGGGCCGTCCACACCACGGGGTCCGGGCCGGGGCCGAGCTCCTCGCCCAGGGTCGCGACCGCCGCCAGCACGGCGCCGCGCGCGCCCGGTTCGGGGCCCCGGGCCACCCGGAGCGGCCGGCCGAGCACCTCGGCGAACAGCCGCAGCCACGCGGGGTTGCGCGCGCCGCCCCCGCAGACGGCCAACTGCCCGGTGAGACCCGCCGTTTCCAGACAGTGCCGGGCCGCGAAGGCGATGGCCTCGCACATGGCCCGGACCAGATCGGCGCGCGAGGCCCGCAGATCGAGACCGGTGAACTCCGCCCGCGCGGCGGGATCGACGAACGGCACCCGCTCACCGGAGGGCGACAGATACGGCAGCGCGGCGACGCCCCGGGCGCCGCGCGGGGACTCCGCCAGCATCCCGGCGACCTGGTCGTGCGCGCAGCCGACCAGCCCGAGCACCCAGTCGAGCGCGACCGTCCCGGTCATCGCGGGCAGGGCGCGCATATGGCGGTCGGGCCTGGCGAGGGCGAGATGGAACCCGACGGGGTCCTCGTCGTACGCCACCCGCTCCACGACGACCTGGCACGCCAGTGTCGTACCGACGATGAGCAGCCCGTCGCCCGGCTCGGTCACCCCCGCGCCGATCGCGCTCGCCGGCAGGTCGTACGGCCCGGAGGTGACCGGTGTCCCGTCCGGCAGCCCCGGGACGCCGCCGCGCGCCGTTCCGTACGGCAGGGCGGGCGCGATGGGCGGCAGCAGCCCGGCCCGGTGGCCGACCCCGAGGTCCGCGAGCGCGCCGGGGCAGTAGGTACGGGTGCGCGGGTCGAGGAAGGGCACCGACGCGTCGGAGAGGTCGGTGGAGCGCTCGCCGGTGAGCCGCAGATGGACGATGTCCTTGCAGCAGGCGGCGGTGGCGGCGGCGTCCAGCGAGCGCGGTTCGTTCCGGTCCAGCCAGGCCAGCAGGGGGCCGGGGGAGCCGGGAAACAGGACGTTCCCGGTGCGCCGGTAGACGCGCTCCGCGGTGCCGTCGGCCAGCCACCCCTCGACGAGGGCGGACGCCCGGCCGTCCATCCAGGACAGCGCGGGACGTACCGCCCTGCCCGCGCCGTCGACCAGCCACAGGCCGTCGCCCTGGCCGGTGACGGCGACCAGCGCGGGCGCCCGTCCGCCGGTCACCGCGGACAGGACGCCGGTGGCGGCCCGTACCACCTCCTCGATGTCCTGCTCGATCCGCTCGCCCCGGCCGCCGAGGGCGAGCGGGGTCGATTCCACGTTCAGCGCCGTGCCGTCCTCGGCGAAGGCCACGGCCTTGACGATCGAGGTTCCCAGATCCAGTCCGACGAACATGTCTCTCTCCTCCGCTGGTGGTGGTCGGGCGACACGGTTGAGCTGGGCGGGGTGTTCAGACGACGCGGTGGGCGAGCGGCTCCCCGCGCAGGAACCGGCCCACCTCGGCGGCGGCGATCCGTGCCGCGTTGTGCGCGACCGCGATGTTCGCGCCCGCCAGATGGGGGGTCATCACCAGCCGGGGGGCGGTGCGCAGCCGGGAGTCCGGCGGCGGGGGCTCGACGGTGAACACATCGAGCGCGGCCGCCGCCAGCCGCCCCGACTCCAGCGCGTCGCACAGCGCGTCCTCGTCCAGCAGCGCGCCGCGCGCGCAGTTGACGACGACCGCGCCCTCGGGGAGCAGGGCCAGCTCCCGCGCGCCCAGCAGCCCGCGCGTGGCGGGGGTCAGCCGGGCGTGCAGCGAGACGATGTCGGAGCGCCGCAGCAGGTCGTCCAGGTCGGCGACGGGCGTACCCACCGCGCGCAGCAGCTCCGGGTCGGCGTACGGGTCGTACAGACAGACCCGGGCGCCGAGCGCGGTCAGCGCGCGGGCCACCCGGCTGCCGACGGCGCCGCAGCCGATCAGTCCGACGGTCGCGCCGTCCACTCCGGGGCCGCAGTTGTCGTACGTATAGAACTCGCCGGCCCAGCGGCCCGCGGCGAGCGCGGCGGAGGTCTCCGGGATCCGGCGCGTCGCGGCCAGCAGCAGCCCGACGGTGTACTCGGCGGTGGCCGCCGCGTTGCGCCCGGGGGTGTTGCAGACCTGGACCCCGCGCTCCTTCGCCGCGTCGAGGCTGACGTTGACGGGCCCGCCCCGGCCGACGACGACCAGCCGCAGATCGGGGGAGCCGTCGAGGACCGCGCGGGTCACCGGCGCCATCTGGGTGACACACACGCTCACCCCGCTCAACGCGGTGAGCAGGGTGTCCTCGTCGCCGGAGGCCTCGTCGACCTCGGCGACCGGGCCGAACGGGGTCAGTGGCCAGGGCAGTCGCAGCTCGTCGACCGTATGACCGGGGCCGATCTCGGCCGTCAGCTCCCGGGTGAAGAGGTCGGGGGCGACGAAGTGGTCGCCCGCGGCGAGGATTCTCATCGGCGGGTCCTCCTTGGCGGTGGGGGGCGTACGGACCTCAGGTCGGGGCGAGCTCGTAGCGGACGCCGCTCTCGTCGAGGGAGCGCAGGACGTCCGGCGGGGTGCGGTCGTCGATCAGTATCAGGTCGAACGCGGTGAGCGGGATGAGCCGGTGCAGCGCGGTGCGGCCGAGTTTCGAATGGTCGATCATCAGGACGCTGCGGCCCGCGGCCCGTACCATCGCGCGTTTGACGGCGACTATGCGCTGTTCCTGGTGGAAGGCGTAGTCGCCGTACACGGACGAGGTCGAGACGAAGCACAGGTCGACGCGGAGCGCCTCGACGGCCTCCACACAGGCGACCCCGAGGAACGAGTCGTGCAGCGGGTCGTAGTCGCCGCCCAGGGCCATCAGCTGGAGACCGCGCTCGTCCGCGAGGAGGTTCAGCGCCTCCAGGAAGTTGGTGACGACGGTCAGCGGCTCGACGCGCGGCAGCAGTCTGGCCAGCTCCAGCGCGGTCGTCGAGTCGTCGATCATCACCGACATACCGGGCTCGATCAGTGTCGCGGCCTTCTCGGCGAGCGCCTCCTTCTCCCGCCGCATGGACATCTTGCGGTAGGCGACATTGCTCTCGAACACGCCGGTGGGCCGGGCTGTCACCCCGCCGCGGAACTTGCGCAGCACGCCCTCGCGTTCGAGTTCGTCGATGTCGCGGTAGATCGTCATCACGCTCACGCCGAACCGCTCCGCCAGGTCCGCGGCGGAGACCTGGCCCTCCGTCAGCACATGGTCGGAGATCTCCCGGCGGCGCTGCTGCGGGCCCGGCCGGGCCGTGTCCCGCGGGGCTTCGCGGTCCGATGACATTGCTCGCTCTGACATTCCTCGGTCCTGTCCGCACCTCAGTAACATCAAGTTCTGAGGATATAACATAGTTTTTGATGTACCGTCGGCAGTGTTCACCACCGGAGCGACCGGGTCAACCCGTCGGCCACCGCATCGAGCCCTTCCCCACCGGGCGGGACCAGGGGGAATCCGGCCCATGGCCGACCTCCGGCGGATGTGAAAAGCTCCGTGAGATCACCGGACTGCGATGTGAAGGCGGGAGCCCGTGACGGACACACACGACCAGGACGTGTGGATGGGAATCGACCTCGGAACCCAGAGCGTGCGCGCCCTGGCCGTCACCGGCGACGGCCAGGTCCTCGGCCGGGGCGCGGCCCCGCTCACCGGCCACCGCGACGGGGACCGCCACGAACAGCTGCCCGCCCACTGGTGGGAGGGCAGCTGCCAGGCGCTGCGCCGGACCCTGCGCACCCTCCCCGCCACCCGGGTGCGCGGCGTCGCGGTGTGCGGCACGTCCGGCACCGTCCTGCTGACCTCCCCGCGCGGCGAACCGCTGACCCCCGCGCTCATGTACGACGACGGCCGGGCCGGGGCCGAGGCGCGCCGCGCCCAGGAGGCCGGCGCCGAGGTGTGGCAGGCGCTCGGCCACCGTATCCAGCCCAGCTGGGCCCTCGCCAAGCTGCTGTGGCTCACCGGGGAGGGCGCGCCCCCGGGCCGGGACGGCGGCGCGCCGGACCTCAAGGGGGCCAGGGTCTGCCACCAGCCGGACTACGTCACCACCCGGCTCGTGGGACACCCCGTGCCGACCGACTCCAGCCACGCCCTGAAGACCGGCTACGACCTGAACGCCCGCGCCTGGCCCACCGCCGTCCACGCCGCGCTCGGCCTGTCCGGCCTCGACTTCCCCGACGTGGTCGCCCCCGGCACCACGCTCGGTACGGTGTGCGCCGAGGCCGCCGACCGTACGGGCCTCGCCGAGGGCACCCCGGTCATCGCGGGCATGACGGACGGCTGCGCGGCCCAACTCGGCTCGGGGGCCTGGGGGGTGGGGGAGTGGAACACCGTCCTCGGCACCACCCTCGTCCTCAAGGGAGTCACGGAGAGACCGCTCCACGACCCCGCCGGGGTGCTCTACAACCATCTCTCGCCCGACGGACACTGGCTCCCCGGCGGCGCCTCCAGCGTCGGCGCGGGCGCCCTGACCCAGGCGTTCCCCGGGGCCGACCTCGGCCACCTCGACCGGCTGGCCGCCCACCGCGAACCGGCGGGCGCCGTCGCGTACCCCCTCCTCGCGCGCGGCGAGCGCTTCCCCTTCCTGGCCGCGGAGGCGGAGCCCTTCACCCTCGGCACCCCCACCGACGACGCCGACCGCTACGCCTCGCTCCTCCAGGGCGTCGCCCTGGTCGAACGGCTCTGCCTCGCCTACGTCCGGCAGCTGGGCGGCCCCGTCGACGGTTCGGTCACCTTCACCGGCGGCGCCACCCGCAGCGGCTACTGGAACCAGCTGCGCGCGGACATCCTCGGCCGGCCGGCCAGGATCCCCGCGCACACCGAATCGGCCCTCGGCATGGCGGTGCTCGCCGCCCGGGGGGTGACGGGCGCCGCCGCGCCCCGGGCCATGGTCCGTATCCGTACGCTCCTGCAGCCGCGCCCCCGGGTGGGCGCGCGGTTCGACGAGCCCTTCGGCGCGCTGGTCGACGCGCTCGAACAACGCGGCTGGCTGCCCGCCGAGACAGCCGCCTACGCACGGGAGCACGGATGACGGCCACCACGCTCTTCCTCGCCCGGCACGGCGAGACCGTCTGGCACGACGAGAACCGCTACGCCGGGGCCAGCGACATCGGGCTGACCCCGCGCGGTGCCGCCCAGGCCGAGGCGCTCGGCGTCTGGGCGGCGGGCGCCCGGCTCGACGCCCTCGTCACCTCGCCGCTCTCCCGCGCCCGGCGCACCGCGGCGCCTGCCGCCCGCGCGACGGGGCTGACCGCCGTCGTCGAACCCGACCTGGCCGAACTCGACTTCGGGATCGCCGAGGGCCGGACCCTCGCCGAACTCCGCGTCTCGCATCCGCGCGAGTGCGCCGACTTCCTGCGCGACCCGTCCGCCCACCCGCTCCCCGGCGGCGAGGACCCGGTGGCCGCCGCGGCCCGGGGCGCCGCCGCGCTGCTCCGGATCGCCGACCGCCATCCGGGCGGCCGGGTCCTGGCCGTCGCGCACAACAGCCTGTTCCGGCTCGTCCTGTGCCGGCTGCTCTCCATCCCCGGGAGCGAGTACCGCAGGGTGCTCCCGGGGCTGCGCAACTGCGCGATCACCGAGCTGCGGGCCGCCCCCGGCCAGGTCTCGCTCATGGCGTACAACGTGCCGACGACGCCGTAGGTCCCGGGCCCGCTCCTTGGCGCGTGCCCTATCCCGTCCCCGCTCGTTGTATCCGGCATGAACGTGCAACGCATTCTCACCGCCGTCGCGGCGGGTTCCGCGCTCCTCGCCGCCGCCGCTCCCGCGGCCCAGGCCGCCCCGGCCTTCGACCTCGGAGGGACCCTGGTCAGTACGGCACAGACGGCCGCAGCAGTCGGCAGCGAGGCTGCCCCGGTGCTCGAAGGGGTCACCGGTGGCAAGGTGGCCAGGAAGGTCGGCGCGGTGAAGGACGTCGTGCAGGCCGGAGCCGACGCGGCGAAGGCCACACACGATCTCGTCAGCTGATCTGGCAGGCAGCTGACGGCAGACAGGTGATCTGACCGACCGAGCGGGACAGCGGGGGCGGAGCCCATCAGGGTGACGCCCCCGGGGTCCCGCTCTTTTCGTTGTGCCCGCACGCCGTGTTGTGCCCGTACGCAGCCTTGTGTCCCGTACGACCCGCCAAGGCATGGTTGCCCCCTGACGCTCATGAGCCAACAATGCCCATGACAAAGCACCGAAGGGACTTCGGTCACAGAGGGGACCCCGCATGAGAAAGCCTCTCCTTGGCGCGTTTCTCGCCGTCCTGCTCCTCGGGGCAGGGGCGGCACCCGCGATGGCCACCGGCCATGACGCGGGCGCGCCCACCGCCGCCACGCCTGTGGCGGTCGCACCGGTCGCGGCCCAGGAACAGATCCAGGCGGTCGACTTCGCCGGAACGGTCGCGCTCAGCAACTGTTCCGGCTCCGTTGTCCGTACGCCCACCTCACAGCCCGGCGACCCGGCGCTCGTCCTGTCCAACGGCCACTGCCTGGAGACCGGCTTTCCCGCCGCCGGACAGGTCGTCGTCGACCGGGCGTCCACCCGTTCCTTCACCCTGCTGAACTCGGCGGGCACCGGTGTCGGGACCCTGCGCGCCTCCAAGATCGCGTACGGCACGATGACCGACACCGATGTCGCGCTGTACCAACTCACCAGTACCTATGCCCAGATCCAGAGCGCGTACGGGATATCCGCGCTGGAGCTCAATGCCACCCGCCCGGTGCAGGGCACCGCGATCAAGGTGGTCTCCGGTTACTGGAAGCGTATCTACAGCTGCGACATCGACGGCTTCGCCCATCTGCTGAAAGAAGGATCCTGGACCTGGAAGGACTCGGTCCGCTACACCTCCTCCTGCAACACGATCGGCGGCACCTCGGGGTCGCCCGTCATCGACGATGCCACCGGCAAGGTCGTCGCCGTCAACAACACCGGCAACGAGAGCGGTGCGCGCTGCACCCTCAACAACCCGTGCGAGGTCGACGAGAACGGTACGGTCACCGTGCGCCAGGGCATCAACTACGCCCAGGAGACCTACGGGATCGTGGCGTGTGTCGGCGCGGGCAACAAGATCGACCTGAGCCGCGCGGGCTGCACCCTGCCCAAGCCATGACCGTCGCGCCGTAGACAACAGGACGGCGCCGCCGGGGTTCCGTCCCCCGGCGGCGCCGTCCCGCACGAATCGAATGCGGTGTGTTACGTCAGTGCGCGTACGCGTCGAGCAGCCGGTCGTACTCGGCGGCGGTCACCGGGAGTACGGTGCCGTGCCGGGGGCTGGCCGGGAGCTCGAAGTTCTCCGAGAGGGTCCACGTGCCCGAGTCGAGGTCGGTGGTCTCGAAGGGGATGTAGCCGCGTCCGCCGAACTCGTCGATGAACAGGTACCACTTCTCCTCGGTGTTGGACTTGAAGACCGTCGGCCCCTCACCCTGGTTGACGGTGCCCTTGCCGATGCAGTCGGCGACGAAGTCGTACGACGGCGAGCGCAGGTCGGTGGACTTCTCCGCGGTGATGAACTTCGAGCACGGGGTGGTCGAGGTGTTGTCCCGCTCGTCCTTGGTGAACCGGTAGTAGGTGCCGTTGTGCTGGATCACCGTCGAGTCGATCACCGAGTAGCCGGGGTCGTTCCACACCGTGGCCTCGCTGAAGGTGCGGAAGTCCCGGGTGGTGGCGTACATCATCTTGTTGTAGGTGGAGCCGGTGTGCTGCGGGTCGTCGTCGGCGTAGATCTTCGAGGCCCAGAACACCACGTACGCGGCGAGCTTCTCGTCGTAGTACGCCTCGGGAGCCCAGGTGTTGCCGGCCGTGTCCGGGGCGACTTCGACCAGTCGCTGGTCGGTCCAGTTGACCAGGTCGGTGGATTCCCAGACCATGATCGACTTACTGCCGGTGCGCTGCGCCCGGTCCCAGTCGCCGTTCCCGTACATCTTGAGGTCGGTGGCGATCTGGTAGAACTTGTCGCCCTCGGGCGAGCGGATGATGAACGGGTCCCGCAGCCCCTTGGTGCCCAGGTCCGAGGAGAGTACGGGCTTGCCGCCGTTCAACTCCCGCCAGTGCAGAGGGTCGTTGCCCCGGCTGAGCGCGGTACGGATCTGCTCGCCGTCCGAGGTGCCCTCCCCGGTGAAGTAGCTGAAGGCATAGCCGGTGTAGGGCTGTTCGGCGGGCAGCGCGGGCACGGTGGCGGCGAACGCCTTGGAGGTACGGGCCTTGCCGCGGGTGACCGTCGCGGTCAGGCGCACACTCACCGGATCGGCGCCGGGCCGGGGCCGGTGGACGACACCGGTGGTGTCGATCACCTTGGGCCTGCTGGAGTGCCAGCTGACGGCGGTGGACCCGGTGCCCGTCGTGGGCAGGGTCAGGGAGCCGCGTACATCGTCGAGTCCGGGCACGGTGAGCGTCTCGGCCGCTGTCTTCGTGGCGGCCTTGTCGGGGTTTCCGGCGGGCGCGGCGTGGGCGCCGGGGACGACGAGCAGGCCGATGAAGAGCGACAGCAGGGGGACGAAGGCTCTTCGTGCGGTGCGGGGGCGCATGGAGGTCCTCCCGGGAGGGTTCCTGTGGGGTATTGCGCGCTCCTGTTGGAACGGCCGTTTCGAAGTGTTGTCAGTTGTTCGACGCAACGTCAACTGTTCTGCACAGAAGAACTTTCACGAAACCCGGTGAACCCCGGGACGGCGATCCGCCGCATCGCACACCGAACACACTGAACACACCGAGGGCCGGCCCGAAAACGGGCCCGCCCTCGGCTGTCGTACGGAACGGAACGGAGCGAACAACGAAACAGAGTGGAACAACGGAACAGAGTGGAACAACGGAACAGGGCGGATCGGCTCGGATCGCTCGGAGCCGGATCAGCTCAGGTCGGTGACCGTCCAGCGCTGGTTGGTACCGGAGTTGGGCAGCCAGACGGAGACGCGTGCGCCGTCCGTGGTGGACTGACCCGGGACCTCGAGCAGTCGGCCGGTCCCCGCGTTGACGAAGGTGTACGAGCCGTCACCGGTCGTGGAGAGGATCCACTGGGCCGCCGCGGACGGCTTCCCCTCGTTCTTCTCCAGCACCGCCGTGCCGCCCGCGACCGCGAGACGGGTGTTGTCCGTCGCGTTGCGCACCACATAGCGCTCGCGGTTGCTCACGCCCGTGACGGACTTCGTGGACGTCGCCTTCGACGTCACCTTCTCGACCAGCCACCGCTGACCGGCGTCGGCCGCGTCGGTGGTGCGGATGACCGTACCGGTGGAGTCGTCCGAGACATCCAGCGACTTGCCACTGCCCACACCGGTCAGCCGGTAGGAGTGGCCGGGCTTGATGGGCGACGCGTCCTTCGCGACCCCGGACACCCCGGTGACCAGCAGACTGGTCACCGACTGGGCCGGTACGGTGACGGTGGCGCTGCCGTTCTTCACCGCGACCGGGGCCTGCTCGACCAGGGCCCCACCGGCATCGGTCACCACGGGGGTGACCTTCGCGCCCCTGGCGACCTTGGCGAAGCCGGACAGGTCGACGGTCACCTCGCGCGGGGCGTCGGTGTCATTGACGTGGACCACGGTGGCGTCGCGCCCCTTGGCGCCCACGGCCGCCGCGCTCGCGGTGTCGTTCACCTTCACCAGCCGGTCGCCCGGACGGATGAAGTGGGTGAAGTTCCTGGCGGTGTCGAACTTGGTGTTGGTGAAGACCGGGCAGGTCTTCAGGGTGTCCTTCGAGGTGCAGCTGAACGGCACCTGGATGGAGCCCCAGTTGCCGCCCTTGGCGCTCTCGCCGCCCGGCTTCATGTTGTCGTAGTCCTCCACCGGCTGCCAGAACAGCCAGGCCGAGGGCTCCAGTTCACGCAGGTCGTCCACGATGTGCTTGGCCAGCCCGAGGCCGGGCTTCATGCTGGTGAAGTCCTGGCCGTCGCCCCAGTCGCCGTCGACCTCGCTCATCCACAGCGGCTTGTCGGCGGCCTTGGCGATGTCCCGGGGGGTGGTCCGGCTGCCGGTGCCGTAGGTGTGCACATTGAGCTGGGAGACCAGGTCCCGTACATCCTGCGGGTAGGACTCCCAGTTACGGGCGAAGGTCGTCGGGTTGGTCTCGTCCATCGCGGAGATCACCGCGTCGGTCTTCGACTTCCCGAGCTTGGCGGCCAGTGCCCTGATGACCCGCTGCTGCATCTCGGGGCCGATGTGCGCGCCCTCCTGACGGCCGCCGACGGGCTCGCCGTCCGGGCCGAGGGTGGTGCCCCAGTAGGAGGTGTTGGGCTCGTTGAACGGGTCGATGGTGTCGACCTTGATGTGGCTGGACTTCTCCAGCCGCTCCACCGCACCGGTCAGATAGGCCGCGAAGTCGTCCACCTTGTCGGCGCGCAACTGGTCCTGGCCGGCGTCGAAGTTGCCGGACACATAACCGCTCTCGGTCATGAAGTAGGGCGGCGAGTTGCTGAACGCCTCCCAGTGGGTGATGTCCTTGGCGATCCGGTTCACCCACCAGCGCTGGGTGGCGTCGGCCTTGGGGTTCCAGTGGGCGGGGTTGTCCGCCGACCACCAGTCGGTGTCATGACGGGTGGTGCCGGCCGGAGCCTTCCACCAGCCCTCCACGGCGCCGCCCGCCCGCAGATAGTCCTTGACGTCGGGGGCGTTGCCACCCCCGACGTTGTAGCGGGCGATGTTCAGCGCGAGGCCGTCGTCGCCGAAGACCAGCTTGGCCAGCCGCTCGCGTATCTCCTTGGGGTAGCCGCCGGTCGCGTTGGCGAACCAGACGAGACTGGTGCCCCAGCCCTCGAACTTCTGCCCCTGGTAGGAGGGGTCGGGCCGTACGGTGACGGCACTGGCCGGCTCGTCGGCGGCCGCGGCCGTGGGCAGCGGCCCGGTGGCCAGGGCGCCGCCCGTGGCGAGAACGACGGCCAGAGCCGCCGGCAGGTACCGGGAAGTGCGTGGTCTCTTCATCGTGAGGTATTCCTTGTCCGTGTCGCGTCATCGGGACAGAACTGCCGAGGTGCCTGGTGATGAACCCCCTCTCCACGGGGCGTACGTTCAGCGGCGTACCACGGCCACACCGCGCGGTCCGAGGACGAGCGGGCCCTCGGCGGCCGGTGTGAGAGGTGTGCCGGTCACACCGGCGAGACCGACGGTTTCGTCGGTGCGGTTCACGAGGAACCAGTACTCGGCCTCGCCATGGGCGCGTACCGCCAGCTCGACCCGGCCCCGGAGCGGCTCGGGCAGTTCGCTGGTGATACCGGCGCCCGCCAGCAGCCGGGCGAGCACACCGCGCAGCCCCTCGGTGCCGAGCCGGGTGGAGACGTACGCGGCCGAGCCGGTGCCCACCGTACGGCGGGTGATCGCGGGCAGACCCGCGCGGTCGCCGCCATTGTAGGCGGCGAGCACCTCGACGGCGTCGTCGGTCACGGTGATCCGGTCGGTCCACAGGGTGCCGGTCGTACCGTCGTCGAGTGGCACGCTCTCGCCGTCGAGCAGCGGGGCGAACTCCTCGATCCTGATGCCGAGCAGCTCCCGCAGCGCGCCGGGGTAACCGCCCAGCCAGGCGTGGTCGTTCTCGTCGACCACACCGGAGAAGTACGTGGTGACCAGGTGGCCGCCGCTCTCGGCGTAGTTGGCCAGCTCCTTGGCGAGCGCCCGCGGCACCACGTGCAGGACCGGCGCTACCACCAGGTCGTAGCCGTCGAGCGGCGCGCCCTGGTGGATCACATCGGCGCGTACGCCCAGGGCGAGGAAGGCGGAGTACCAGTCGAGTGCCTCCTGCCGGTAGCGCAGCAGCGAGGTCGGGTGGGAGTCCTGCTCACTGGCCCACCACGACTCCCAGTCGAAGAGGATCGCCGCGCGGGCGGGGCGGCGGGCGGACCCGGCGACCTCCGCGAGGTCGCCCAGCAGACCGCCGAGCGCGGCCACCGAGCGGAACACCTCGCTGTCGGCACCGGCGTGCGGGACCATCGCCGAGTGGTACTTCTCGGCGCCGGCCGCCGACTGGCGCCACTGGAAGAAGCAGACGGCGTCCGCGCCGTGGGCCACGTGCAGCAGCGAGTCGCGGGCCAGCTCCCCGGCGCGCTTGGCGACGTTGACGGCCTGCCAGTTGACGGCGCTGGTGGAGTGCTCCATCAGGAACCACGGGCGTCCGCCGGCGAGGGAGCCGGTGAGGTTCGCGGAGAACGACAGCTCGTCCAGGCCCTGCGGCCCAGGGTGGACGTAGTGGTCGTTGGAGACGAAGTCCACCTCCTGGGCCCAGTCCGCGTAGTGCATGCCCTTGGTCTCGCCCATCACCATGAAGTTGGTGGTGACCGGTACGTCCGGGGTGATGCCGTACAACAGATCGCGTTCGGCCCGCAGATGGTCCTTGAGCGCGTCCGAGGAGAACCGCTTGAAGTCGAGCTGCTGGGTCGGATTGGGGTGCGAGGCGGCCAGCCGGGGCGGCAGGATCTGCTCCCACTCCGTGTAGCGCTGGGACCAGAATGCGGTGCCCCAGGCGTGGTTGAGCGCCTCGACGGTGCCGTAGCGCTCGGTCAGCCAGACGCGGAAGGCGCGGGCCGCGTCGTCGGAGTAGTCATAGATGTTGTGACAGCCCAGCTCGTTGGAGACGTGCCAGGCGGTGAGCGCGGGGTGGTCGGCGTACCGCTCGGCCATCTTCTCGACCAGGCGCAGCGCGTACTCACGGAAGACGGGGGAGGTGGGCCGCCAGTGCTGGCGGGCGCCCGGCCAGAGTGTCTCGCCGGACTGGGTGACCGGCAGGACCTCGGGGTGCAGTGTGGTCAGCCAGGGCGGCGGGGAGGCGGTGGCGGTGGCCAGGTCGACGGCTATGCCGCCCTGGTGCAGGAGATCCATGATCTCGTCCAGCCAGTCGAAGTCCCAGGTGCCGGGGGCCGGCTGGATGCGCGCCCAGGAGAAGATGGCGAGGGACACGATGTTCACACCGGCTTCGCGCATCAGCCGGACATCTTCGTCCCACACCTCGCGGGGCCACTGCTCCGGGTTGTAGTCGGCGCCGTAGGCGAACCGTGGTGTGGTGTCGTCATCGGGCCAACGCAGCCAGCGGGGCGACGGGGCGCGGGTCATCTTGCTCCTTGTGGGGGAAATGGGGCCGTGGGGCGCGGTCCGGACGGACCGAGGGCACCGGGCGGTGACGGGCGGGCGGAGTGGCCGCGGCCCGTCACCATCCGGTCGGCCGGCGTTACTTGACGGTGAAGCCCTGTTCCTTGCCGTACTCGAGGGACTGCTTCTGCCAGGCGGCGAGACCCTCGGTCAGCGTCGTGCCGGAGACATAGGCCTTGCCGACGGTGTCGTTGAAGATCGAGTTCGCGTAGACCTGGTAGGGGAGGTACGACCAGCCGGACGGGACCTCGGAGGCCGACTGGGCGAAGACCTTGTTGATCTCCTGGCCGCCGAAGTAGTCGAACTTCGTGTCCAGGAACTCCTTGGAGTTCATGTCCGCGGTGGTCGCGGGGTACGCGCCGTCCTTCACCCGGGATTTGACGCCCGCGCCGGCGGCGGCGTACTCGGTGAACGCGTAGGCGAGCGCCTTGTTCTTGCCCGCGGCGGGGATGGCCAGCGAGCTGCCGCCGCTCTCCGCGCTGGACTTCTCGCCCGCCTTCCACTGCGGCAGCGGGGCCACACGCCAGTCGCCGGCCGCGGCGGGCGCGCCCGTCTTGAGGTTGGTGGGCATCCAGGCGCCGGTGGCCAGGGTGGCGATGCTGCCGTCGGCCAGTCCCTTGAACCACTCGTCGGTCCACGAGGTGACGGGCGCCAGCAGCTTGCCGTCGATCAGCTTCTGCCAGGTCTTGGCGAAGGTCACGCTGCCCGGGTCGGTGAAGTCGATGCCGACCTTGGTGCCGTCCACCTTGTACGGGTGGCCGCCGGCCTGCCAGATCAGGCTGGTGGCGAAGCCCGCCTCGCCGGTGTCGGCGGTGATGTAGGCCTTCGGGTCGGCCTTGTGGAGCTTCTGGGCCGCCGTCACGTACTCGTCCCAGGTGGTCGGGACCGCGATCTTGTACTTGTCGAAGACCTTCTTGTTGTAGTACAGCGCCATGGGGCCCGAGTCGACCGGCAGGCCGTAGACCGACTTGCCGGAGGTGACCGCGTTCCACGGGCCGGGCGAGTAGGACTTGGCCAGCTTGTCCGCGCCGAACGCGGAGAGGTCGGCGACGGACTTGGCGAGGGAGAACTGACCCAGGGCGAAGTACTCGATCTGAGCGACGTCGGGGATGCCCTTGCCCGCCGCGATGGCGTTCTGGAGGGCGGTGTACTCGTCCTTCGAGGTACCCGCGTTGACGATCTTGACCTTCACCTTGGGGTGCGCGGCCTCGAACTCCTTCGCGACCTTGGGCATGGTGCTGTCCCAGCTCCAGACCGTGAGGTCGCCGCCCTTGTCGAGGGCCGCCTTCACATCGTCGGCGCTTCCCCCCGCGTCGGTGGAGTTGTTGTCGGAGGACCCGCCACAGGCCGTCATGGTGACGGCGAGGGCCAGTACGGCGGAGGCCAGTCCTGCGCCGCGCACAGTGCGGCGCGCTGTGTTGAACATCAGAGTCATCTCACTTCGTTGTCAGAGAACTGCCGAACAGCTGTGGGGGGAGAACCGTGGGGGAAACACACGGGCCGGAGGGCACGAGCGGCTCACTCCTTGACACTTCCGGCCGCGAGCCCCGACTGCCAGTACCGCTGAAGCAGCAGGAACGCGACGATCAGGGGCACGATGGTGAGCAGGGAACCGGTGATGACCAGGTTGAAGATGGCCTCACCGCCGTTGGTCTGGGCCTGTTCGTTCCAGGAGTTGAGCCCCAGGGTGAGCGGGTACCAGTCCGGGTTCTTGAGCATGATCAGCGGCAGGAAGTAGTTGTTCCAGGTCGCGACCATGGTGAAGAGCAGCACCGTCACGATGCCGGGGGCGAGCAGTGGCAGACTCACGGTGAAGAAGGTACGGATCTCACTGGCGCCGTCGATCCGGGCGGCCTCCAGCAGCTCGGTGGGGATCGCCTCGGCGGCGAAGACCCACATCAGATAGAGGCCGAACGGTGAGATCAGCGAGGGGATGATCACCGCCCAGGGGGTGTCGGTCAGCCCCATCTTGCTGAACATCAGGAAGGTGGGGACCGCCAGTGCCGTACCGGGGACGGCGACGGCACCGATCACCACGGCGAAGACACCGTTCTTGCCGGGGAACCGGAACTTGGCGAGAGCATAGCCGCCGAGCACCGCGAGGAAGGTCGCGCCACCGGCTCCCACCACCACATAGAGCAGAGTGTTCAGCAGCCAGCGGACGAACACACCGTCGTTGTAGGTGAGGGTGTCCGCGATATTGCTGAAGAACGCGAAGTCGCTGTCGAACCAGAGCCCGGAGGAGCTGAGCAGCCCCTTCTGGGTCTTGGTCGAGTTGATGACGAGCCAGACGAGCGGCACCAGCGCGTAGACCAGCACAAGACCGGTCAGCACGGTGAGCAGCACACTGCGGCGCGGATTGTTGACGCTGTCGCGCCGTCCGGGGCGGGGGGTGCGCAGCCCCGTGGCGGAGCGGGCGCGTTCCTTGTCCGGGGTAACGGTGGCCGGGGCGGTGGCTCCCATCGTCACGCTTCCTTTCGCATGCCGCGGAGCTGCACGACATAAGCGATGATCATGGTGAAGATACCCATGATGATCGCCACCGTGGCCGCGTAGTTGTGCTGCTGGCCGGAGAAGGCCAGCGAGTAGGTGTAGAAGTTCGGCGTGAAGTCCGTGGTGATCGTGTTGGGCGCCAGGTTCTTGAGGATGCTCGGCTCGTTGAAGAGCTGGAAGCTGCCGATGATCGAGAAGATGGTGGCGATGACCAGCGCGCCCCGGATGGCGGGGAGCTTGATGGCGCTGATGACGCGCCACTGCCCGGCGCCGTCGATCTCCGCGGCCTCGTAGAGCGAGTGCGGGATCACCCGCAGTGCCGAGTAGAAGATCAGCATGTTGTAGCCGACGAACTCCCAGGTCACGATGTTGCCGATGGAGGCGAGCACCAGACCGGAGGAGAGCGGGTCGGGCAGTGTGATCCCGAACGCCTCGTTGATGTTGCCGACCAGGCCGAAGCGGGTGCCGTACATGAAGCCCCACATCAGGGCGGCGACCACGGCGGGCACGGCGTACGGCAGGAAGATCGCGATCCGGAAGAAGTTCTTGCCGTAGAGCCTGCCGCTGTCGATGGCCAGCGCGACCAGCAGCGCGATGCCGAGCATGACCGGCACCTGGACCGCCAGGAAGAGGGTCACCCGGCCCAGCGCGGCCCAGAAGTTCGGATCCTGGAGTGCGCGCTGGTAGTTGTCGAACCCGACGAACGAGGTGCCGCCGACGAGCTGGGTGCGGAAGACGCTCAGATAGATCGAGTAGATGATCGGCGCGAGGAAGACCAGGGCGAAGACCGCCATGAACGGGCCGATGAAACCCCAGCCGATCAGGGCACGCCTGCGCTGTGGGCCCCTTGGCGGGGCAGGACGTCCCGCTGTGGAAGGCGGTGACAATGCCGTCATGACTGTGTTCCTCGCTGGTCGTCCTGGTCCGTCCGGCACCCGGCAGCCGAAGGGAAGCGTTGTAAACAGGCCACTGCCGGAGAGCGTCCCGGCCCGAAATGTTTACGTAAACATCTGGTGATGGGATGCTTACATTGGCCCAGGGAGGCCGTCAAGATTTTCGGAGGGGGCAGTTTTGAGCCGTTCGGCTCATCCACGCGGGGAAGGTGAGTGCAGGGATGGACGAAAACGTGGGGAGCGCGGGAACGGCCGGTCGGCCGGCGGAGGGAGCGGGCGTGTCGGCCGCGGCGCCGCGGCGCCGGCGCAGAGTGTCCATGGCGGACGTCGCCCGGCGGGCCGGAGTCTCCTCGCAGACCGTCTCCCGGGTCTCCAACGGCCATCCGGGCGTGGTGGAGACGACCAGGCAGCAGGTCCTCGACGCGATGAAGGAGCTGGAGTACCGGCCCAACAGCGCGGCCCGCGCGCTGAAGCGGGGCGAGTTCCGCACCATCGGCATCATCCTGTTCACCCTCTCGACCACCGGTAACGTCCGCACGCTGGAGGCCATCGCCACCTCGGCCGCGCAACACGGATACGCCACCACGCTGCTGCCGGTGGCCGTGCCGACGCAGGGCGAGGTACGCGGCGCCTTCACCCGTCTGGGCGAGCTGGCGGTCGACGCCATCATCGCGATCATGGAAGTCCATCTGCTGGACGCGGCCACCGTCTCGCTGCCGCCCAACGTCGGTGTGGTGGTGGTCGATTCCAACGCGGGCGACCGCTACAGCGTGGTCGACACCGACCAGGCGGGCGGCGCCAGGGAAGCCGTACAGCATCTGCTGGATCTCGGACACACCACGGTCTGGCACCTCGCGGGCCCCGAGTCCTCGTTCGCCGCGCAGCGCCGCGCCGACGCCTGGCGGACCACCCTGCGCGCGGCGGGCCGCGAGGTGCCACCGCCGCTGCGCGGCGACTGGTCGGCCGAGTCGGGGTACCGCGCCGGGCTGCGGCTCGCCAGGGAACCCGGCTGCACCGCGGTCTTCGCGGCCAACGACCAGATGGCGCTGGGCCTGTTGCGCGCCCTGCACGAGTCGGGCCGTACCGTCCCCGGCCAGGTCAGTGTGGTCGGCTTCGACGACATCCCGGACGCGGGCTCCTACGTCCCCCCGCTCACCACCGTCCACCAGGACTTCGCCGAGGTGGGACGGCGGTGTGTCGAGGGCGCGCTGCGTCAGATCGGTGAACACGCCGACGAGCGCGGCACCACACTCGTACCCACCCGGATGGTGATCCGGCAGAGCACGGCCCGCCCGTCCTCGCCGTGAGGCCCCGCCGGGGCGGACACCGTACACCTGCGGGCCGGGGCGGGCACCGTACAAGTGCGGGGAAGATCAGACCTGTTGGGGAAAGCGGCGGCCGCCCTTCTCGATGAGACGGGACGCGTAGCCGGCCCCGATCAGGAGCCTGCCCCGGAAGAGCCCCGCGTGGCCGTGCGAGAGGTCCGTCATGACCGGCCGCGCGAAGCACGCGAACTCGTTGCGCTGCTTCTCCTCCGCCCAGGCCGTCGCGGCCGGGTCGACCCACTCGCTGACCACGGCCTCGGTACTGGTGGGCTCTCGTATTCAACTGTCACCAGTTCTCCGTGGGACCCAGCCTGCCGGTGACCGTGTGTGATCTCCAGCGGCGTATCGGCTCCACGTTCTGCCTGTCTCGTTGAGCAGGCGGGTGGTGGTGTTTGTCGTGGTAGCCGAGAGCATCCGCGACGATGGGAGCGGGCATCTCAAGGAGTTGTTGTCGGATGGCGGCGCCGCGGGCTGCGGCCACCGGGACGCCGATCTCGTTGAGGAGCGCGGACAGGTGGTCGGGGCGGAAGGGCTGGCCGGCCCGGCGTCCGGGGAACAGCCAGGCCGATGCCTGATTGGTGGCGGTGTTCATATGGTCGCGGTCGGCGATGTAGTCCAGCAGCAGGGAAGCGGCCGGTATGCGTGTCAGCCGGTGCGTCGGACGGCGATGACGTTGTCGGTGACGGTCGCGGTTTGTCCTTCGGGGCCGGTGGCGGTGCGCTGGGGTGCGTCGCCTCGTTCGACCGTCCAGGTGTTGTCGAGCCGGAGGGAGGCGATGACGTCGTCGGGGGAGGGGTAGTGAATGTCCTGGCCGGCCTGCCAGGACCAGGGGGCGGTGGAGGCGTGTTCGATCACGATCAGCCGCCCGCCAGGTGCTACGGCCTGGGCGGCTCGTCGCAGGACGGTCTCGCGGGCGATGGTGATGGGGGTGTGGAAGTAGGTTGCGGTGACCAGGTCCCAGGCGCCATCGGGGAACGTCTCGGAGAGGTCGTGCTGCTGGGGGTGGATCCGGTCGGTGAGGCCGGTGGTTGCGGCGCCTGCCGCGACGCGGTCGAGGGCGGTCTGGGAGACGTCGACGGGTGTGACGTCCCAGCCCTGGGTGGCGAGCCAGAGTGCGTCGCCGCCGTGGCCGCAGCCCAGGTCCAGGGCTTTACCCGAGGCAGGGGCAAGGTTGGCGAGCAGGGCGGTCAGGACGGTGTTGGGCTTGGTGCCCCACTGCGCGTCCATGCCGGCGTAGTGCTTGTCCCAGAACGCGGCGGACTCGTTGGCGCTGTTCATGTGCGGGGCCTTTCAGCGGGGGTGGTCAGGAGGCGGTGGTGTGGGTGCGGCGGCTTCGGATGAGGAGGCCGGTGGCGGCGAGGGCGAGGGTGAACAGGGCGGCGCTGGCGAGGAAAGCGACCCGGTAGCCGTGCACGTATCCGTCCAGCCGGACTGCCTGTGTCACGGCGCCGGTGCGGTCGGCGAGGAATCCGGTGAGGGCGGAGACGTACAGGGTGTTGAGGAGGGCGGGGCCGACTGCGCCGCCGACCTGCTGGGTGGTGCTGATCATCGCGCTGGCGACACCGGTGTCGGACGGCGCGATGCCAGCGAGGGCGGTGTTGGGCAGCGTGACGAAGAACGCGCCCAGACCGAGACCGGTCAGGATCATGGCGGGCAGCACGATGGTCAGGTAGCCCTCGGTGGGCTTGAGTAGCGTCAGCACCAGGGCGCCGGCCAGGGTGACGGCCGTGCCCGCCGTCATCAGTGTCTTCGGGCCGAGTCGGGTGACCAGGGGGGCGCCGAGGGTGGCCGCGGCGATGATGCCGGCACTGAAGGGCAGGAACGCCAGCCCTGCGCGCAGCGGCTGGTAGCCGAGGTTGACCTGGAGGTAATAGGTCAGGAACAGCATCAGGCCGAACATGCCCGCCCCGATCAGCAGGGAGGCGAGGAATGCGCCGCCGCGGTCTCGGTCCAAGACGACGCGCAGCGGCAGCAGCGGGTGGGCGGTGCGCTGCTCGACCAGGACAAAGGCGGCCAGCAGAAGGAGTCCGGCGGTAAGCAGGAGCCAGGTCGCCGGGGTGTTCCAGCCCGCTTCCGCGGCGTGGGCGAAGCCCCATACGACGGCGACCAGGCCGGTGGTGACGAGCAGCGCGCCGGGGACGTCGTAGCGGCGGGTGCCCTCGGCGCGGCTCTCCTTGAGCGTGGGCAGGGCGGCCAGGGCAACGGCGAGTGCGATGGGGGTGTTGACGAACAGGCACCAGCGCCAGCTGGTGTATTCGGTCAACAGGCCGCCCGCGATCAGTCCGACCGCGCCGCCCGCGCCCTGCAGGGCGCCGTAGACGCCGAACGCCTTGGCCCGCTCGCGTGCGTCGGTGAAGGTGACCGCGATCAAGGACAGGGCGGCCGGGGCCAGCAGGGCAGCGAATGCGCCCTGCAGGGCGCGTCCGGCGAACAGCGTCGCCCCGTTCGGAGCGACGCCAGCGACCATGGAGGCAGCGGCGAAGCCGACCAGCCCGATGAGGAACACGCGCTTACGGCCGACGAAGTCGACGACGCGCCCGCCGAGCAGCAGCAGACCGCCGAAGGTGAGGGCGTAGGCGGTCACAGCCCACTGCCGGTTCGCGTCACTGATGTCCAAGTCCGCCTGGGCGTGCGGGAGGGCGATGTTGATGATGGAGGCGTCCAGCACCACCATCAGCGTCGCCACCGAGATCACTGTCAGCGCCCACCAGCGCCGCGGGTCAAGAGCATCTTCGCTGCGGTTCACAGCGTCGGATTCCGTCGTCATCGCAGGGCCAATCCTCAAAGAGTTCAGGGAAGGGAGAAGGTCATGGGCGGATCACCGGGCCTGGCCCGGGCCGATGGAAGGACACTGCTCCACCTGCTGCCAGAGTTGCAAAGTCTCATGCCGTTTCAGCATGCTGGTGGATATGGGCACCTCACATCACACCGAGAAGAAGGACCGGCTGGCCGCGGTCGGGCCACGTCTGCGGGACCTACGCCGAGGTCATGGCCTGACACTGGCAGCCCTGGCCGAGCAGACCGGGATCAACGAGAGCACGCTCTCCCGCCTCGAAGGCGGGACCCGCAAACCGACCCTGGAGATGCTCCTGCCGCTCGCCGAGGTCTACGCGGTGCCCCTGGACGAGCTCGTCGGCGCACCGCGCACCGGGGATCCGCGCATCCACCTCAAACCTGTCACCCGCAACGGCATGACCTTCGTGCCGCTGAGCCGGCCCGGCGGCGTTCAGGCCCACAAGCTCCTCATTCCGCCCCGGCCCGACACCCAACCACAGCTCAACACGCATGAGGGATTCGAATGGGTCTACGTCCTCGCCGGCCGCCTGCGCCTGCTGCTCGGCGACAACACCGTGATCCTCAAGCCCGGCGAAGCCGCCGAGTTCGACACCCACGTGCCGCACTGGCTCGGCCCCGACGACGAGCGCACCGTGGAACTTCTGATCCTCTTCGGCACCCAGGGAGAGCGGGCCCATCTCAAGGCCCGCACCATCTGAGTCGCGCCTGCCGAAGACGCCGACGCCGCTCAGTGATCGTCGAGGAGGCCGTCCAGGCCGTGCACGCCCGGGCCCAGCACCCGCCGCGACACTTCGGCCTCCATCGCCCCGTCGAACACGTCGGCGCCCGAGACCGCGGCACGAGAAGCGGCCGCACGGGCGGCGTCGGTCATCAGCAGGCTCATGTTGATCGCCGCTGCCGCGCCGACCCCGGCCGCCATGGCCTGGGGAACGCCCGCCATCACGTCGCCGACATTGCCAGCCGCCCACACCCCCGAGACCCCGGTGAAACCGGAACCATCCACCACCACCTGCTCACCGATCCCCATCGGATGCTCCCGCACCTGAAGGCCAAGACCGTCGAGGAAAGCGGCGCGCGCCACGAATCGCGGCGCCACCACCAGCTCCTCCACCGGCACCACCGCCCCCGACGCCAGACGCACCCCCGCCAGCTGGTCCCGCTCCTCGTCCACGACCAGACCGCCGACCCTGCCCTCGACCACACCGACGCCCAGACCGGCCAGCTGCTCCCACTGCTCCTCGGTCAGCTCCGCGCCCTCGTGCAGGAACAAGGTGACGCCCTTCGACAGCTGCCTGAACAGCAGAGCCTGGTGGAAACTACCCAGCACACCAATCGCCCGATCGCGGACCTCCCAGCCGTGGCAGTACACGCAGTGCAGAACATCGCGCCCCCACCGCTCGGCCAGCCCGGGCACATCCGGTAGCTCATCGACCAGCCCTGTCGTCACCAGCACCCGCCGTGCCCGCACCCGCTGCCGGTCCTCGGTGACCACCGAGAACTCCTCGCCGTCCCGGTGCACCTGCGCCACCCGGCCGGAGACCACCCGGCCACCGTACGAGGTGACCTCCTCCCGGCCCAGCCGCAGCAGTTCCAGCGGCGACATGCCTTCCCGGCCCAGAATGCCGTGCGCGCCGACCCCGACAGCCGGGGCGTTGCGCGGTTCCCCCGCATCGATCACCAGCACCGACCGGCGCACCCGGCCCAGGGTCAGCGCGGCCGAAAGTCCGGCTCCCCCTCCGCCGATCACGACCACGTCCCAGGCCGTACCGTCCACTCGCGTCATCTCTCGCTCGTTCATGACCCCACCTTGCGATCCGCCAACGCAGTACGGCAAAGTCGCATGCCGTTTCGGCAAGCGGACCTGATGTCGCCGTCCGGGTCCTGGCCCCACGGAGCCACAGCGGAGCGCCGAGTGACTCTCTACGGGTCCCTGTCGTCAAACGATCGAATGACGACAGGCGCGGCGAGCGTCCAATGAACCCAGTGATTCCGGGGCCTGACGGCGGCTCCAATCCAATGACATCCGATGAAGACTGACGACAGGGTTAGATGACACCCGAGGTCCGATGCGCCGACAGAAGCGGGGAAACAGCGTGGCCAATCTCGTCTACAAGAGGGTGTCGACCGACCAGCAGTCCACCGCCCGCCAAGACCTCGTCCTGGCCGAGGCGGGGATCGAGGACCCGATCGTCTTCGAGGAGGACCCGGGGACCTCCAGCCGCCTCCACCCGCTTCAGCGGCCGAAGTTCGGCGAACTGCTCACGTACGGTACGCGCGGCCGGGCGACACCGTGCACATCTCCGAGATGTTCCGCCTCGTGCGCGGCAACCAGCACATCCTCGACGTCCTCGAAGTCCTGCACCGCGATCAGGTCGCCCTGCGCATCCACGACGGCGCGTTCTCCGCGATGGACCTCACAGCCCGCCACCCCCACACCGGCGAGCTGCTGTCCACCGTGAAGTTCATGGTGCAGACCCTCGCCGCCGCCGGCGAACTCCAACGCGACCTCCAGCGGGAGCTGACCTACGACGGACTGCGCGCCGCCGAGGCCAAGGGCAACAAGGGCGGACGCCGCCCCGCCGTGGCAGCCGACCTGACCGGCACCGTGCGTGCCGCGTACCTGGAGGGCCGCTCCATCGCCGCCCTCGCCCGCGACCACGGCGTCAGCCGCGGCGCGATCCGCACAGCCGTCGCCGACCTCCTGCCCGACCACACCGCCGCCGTCGAAGACGTTCCGGCACCGGAGCTGCCGGTCACCCTCGACATGCCGGGCAGGGTCGCAGACTTCCTCCGCTCCGCCGACCTGGACCCCACCGAGCGCGCCGCGCTCAACCAGGGCGTGACCGTACGGCGCGGCCAGGGCTATACCCTGCGCGTCACCGCCGTCACCGCCGTCCCCGCCGTCACCGCCGTCCCCGCCGTCACCGCCGTCGTCACGTCAACCTACGAAAACTACTGACGCGTTCTCTTCTTGAGGATCCTCAGGACCAGCCAGGCCAGCAGGACCTGGACGATTCCCGCGACGGCGTGCACGGACGGCGCGTACGAGTCCGCGCCTGGGCTGTACTCGTCGAATCCGAAGGCGACCGCGAGCAGCAGGAACACGATGGTCGTCAGGAAGCCCGACGGGAACGTGATGACCGACACGGCGACGGCCGCCGCGTCAACACCTCGCTCCACGCTCAGATAGTCGAGCCCGAACACGACCACCAGATACGCGAGGGCGATGAGCAGGCCGGCTCTGCGGGACAGGCGGGGGATTTTCATGGTTCCTTCTTCTGGGCCGGCCATCATGCGTCGCCCATGAGGTTGATGTAGTGGGTCAGATCCCTGAGATTGTCGATCAGAGGCTTCCACGTGCTCTTGGCCTTCTTCGTGTAGTTGCTCTTGCCGATGAACCAGGCGTCCGCGCCGGGTGGCACGTTGCCGTGGAGCGTGATGCGCATCTGCCCGCTCTTCAGGTGTGTGAAGTAGAAGGAGATGAATCCGGGGTAGTCCGGGTGTCCCCAACGGGTGTTGAAGCGCCAGCCGTTCGACGTGATGCTCTTCACCACGACCGGGAACGCGATCTTGATCCCGGCGATCTTCACCCAGAGGTCCATTTTCTGACCGACGTGGCTGAGTTTCTTCGCGTGCCCGCCGATCGGGAAGACCCAGTTGAAGTTGTCGCGGAACTTCTTCATGTACCGGCTCGCCGACATGTGAGGGTTGCCGACGTTGTACTTCAGCCAGTATTCCCACGTACCGGCCGTGTCGATGCAGTTGACCGGGTCGCCCGAGCAGTAGCCGTAGGCGTTGTCACCGCCGCCGGCCACCGGGTCGTTTTGGAGGAACATACCCGTCGCCGGGTCGTAGCCGCGCGCGCCCATCAGCAGCAGGCCGCCCGGGGTGTCCCCGGCGCGCACCGCCGTGCCCAGCCAGCCGTAGCGGGCCGTGGCCGTCGAGGCGTCGAGGGCGCCGTACTCGTCGAAACGCTGTACGAGCGGCTGGGACCCTGCCGCGAGCGGCAGTTGGACGCTGACGTCGCCGTGCAGGTTGGACAGTTGCAGGACGGTGTCGCCGCTCGCGTTCGTGACGGCGGCCAGGCCGCTGGCCAGGTCGCCGACGTTGCGGCTGACCGTGGTCGTCGTCCCGGCCGTGGCGCTGCTCCAGGCGGGGGTGTCCGAGCCGGAGCGGTAGTGGTGGGCCGTCGTGGAGGTGGTGCTCCACGTGCCGTCCGTGGCCCTCGTCTCGGCGGCGACGGTCGCCTGGCGGTTCGCCGCGTCGAGTCCGAAGGTCTGCCGGGCGCTGTCCTTGGTGATCTGACGGATCTGCTCGCCGGTGAAGTAGCCGGTGGTGGTGCCTTCCGTGCCGGTGGTGCGGCGCCCGAAGGCGTCGTACACCGCCTTGGCGGTGGTGCCGGCATGGGTGGCGGTGATCAGCCGGTCCGCGCTGTCGTAGGTGTAGTCGGTCTGGTCGGTGGTGGTGGTCGTGGCGGTGGTGCCGCAGGGTGCGTCGGCCGCAGTGGCCGTCAGGCCGGTGCGGTTGCTGCGGCTGTCGCCGAAGGCGTACACACGGGTCGAGCACGTCGAACCGGTGTCGGTTCGTGCGGACGTCAGGTGGCCCTCGTTGTCGTAGCCGTACTGGCTGACGACGGTGCCGCCGTCGGTCTGCGCGTGCCCGACCAGTCGGCCGGAGACGGTGTAGTCGCCGTTGTCGGAGAGGATCGTGGCGTGGTTGGCGTCGGTGTACTCGCGGGCGGTCTCACGGCCGCTGGAGTCGTAGTCGATCGCGAGTGTGGTGCCGCCCGGCAGGGTCTCCTTGATGATTTGTCCGTCACCGTCGTATGTGGCGCCGAACCTGCCCGCGACCGAGTCGGTGACCGAGGTCGGCAGCCCTCGCGGATCGGTGGTGGTGTCGTAGGCGTACGTCGTGGTGGATGGGGCCGAGTCGGAGATCTGCAGGGCCCGGTTCAGGTTGTCGTACGTGGTCTTCGTCGTGCTGCCGGCTCCGTCGTCGTAGGAGATTTCGCGGCCGAGGCGGTCGATCGTCGAGGTGATCGTCTTTCCGCCTGAGGTGACCTTGGTCTCCAGGCCCGAGTCGTTGTACGAGATCGTGGTGGTGGGCAGGGCTGTGCCCGTGCCGCCGGTCACCGTCGTCGAGAGGGGACGGCCCGCGATGTCGTAGCCGGACGTGGTGGTGCGGGTGACGCCGTTCGCGGTCTCCGTGACCGTGGCGGCCTGGCCCCAGCGCCCGTAGGTGAACGACTTCGTCACCAACTGGGCTGGGTTGTCCCCGCTGTTGGTGATCGCGCCGCCCGGCGTGATGGTGCAGACCAGGCCCGCCCACTCGGGGTGCCCGGCGCAGTCGCCGGTGGTCGCCCAGTAGGCCGCAGTCGTCGTACCCGCGCTGCCGTCGGCGGAGCCGGGCAGCGTGGTCTTCACCTGGCGGCCGGCCGAGTCGTAGGAGGCGCTGGTGGTGACGGCCTCGCCGCTCGGGTCTCGGATCTCCTTGAGAGTCAGGCCTGTCGTCCAGTCGAAGACCGTACGCACGGTCTCCGCGTCGGCGTCGGCCGGGTAGCCGTCGATCAGCGCGCCGCTGGTCTCGGTGGTGAGTTCATCGGCGACGGGTGAGCCGGCCGGGCGGCCCTCGTCGTAGCTGAGCACGGTGTGCTGCCGGGCCAGTATCTCGCTGCCGGCCGGCAGGTCGGTGCCTCCGGTGGGCGCGGTGACCTTGTTCTCAAGGGTGACGGTGTGCAGCGGGCCGCTGCTCTCCCGCTCCAGAGATGTGCCACTGGCGCCGGTGGCGAAGACGCTGATGTCGGAGAGCAGCAGGGCCGCCTGGGCAGTGCCCTCCGCCGGGGTGGCGGCCTCGGCGCGGACCTTGTCCAGCTCCGCCGCGAGCCGCGGGTCATGGCTCGTGGCGGAGCCGAGGGCGATCTCGCGGTTGGCCGCGCTCAGATCGCGGACCTGGTTGCCCTCCTCGTCGTACTCACTGGTGGAGATGTGCCCACCGGGCTCGGCGACGTTGACAGTGTTCAGGTCGTCGTCGAGATAGTTGATCGTGGCCCGCCGGTAGTCACCGGAGGCTAGACTCGCGCCGGTGTTGGCGGCGGGCACCTGGTCGGGCGGGAAGACGGCGGTCGCACTGGTGGGCAGGTCTCTCTGTCCCCAAGCCGCCACTGAGGCAGTGTTCAGCTGGTAGGGCGCGGCGGTGCCGGACACGGGTACGCCGTAGACGACCGACGTCGTGGCGGTTCCGTTGGTGCTCTCCGCGGAGCCCGGTGTCAGGGTCGGCCGGGACACCTTGAGCAGCTTGCCCGCCGGCCCGTTGGCGTCACCGCCCGCGCTGTAGCTGAGCGTCCAGGGCAATTCGCCCGCAGGCGTATAGGTGGCGACGCGCTTGGCGCTGTCGTAGGTGTATGTCTCCTTCTGAGTGGTGGCGAGCCGGGGATCCCACGCCTCACGCAGCAGACCGTTGGTGTCGTAGGCGTAGCTGCCGACGACGGTGGCGGTGGCGGCCGAGGCGCCCGGGTCGGTGACCCATACTTTCAGCTGCTTCACCTGGTCCTTGAAGTCGCCGAGAGCGCCGGCGGTGGCGCTGGTCGACGTCGCGTACACGAACTCCAGCACCCGGCAGCCGGCCTTGCTCGGAGTGACCGCGCAGACGGTGTTGTCCTGGTCGACCGCCTTGTTCGGCGAGACGACGTACTTGGGCCGGGCGAGCGTACGGGTGCCGACGGTGACGGACTCCGAGACCACAGTGGTGGTGGAGTCGTCGGTCAGCTGCTGGCTGGTGCGCAGCGTCCAGGCGGCGGCACCGGTCGCGGTCCGCCTGAAGGTGGAGACGGTGCCGGTCGTCGTGTTCTTCAGAGTGAACGTGTCCCCGGCTGCGGCGTCGGTGAGAACGCCGGTCAGCGTCAGCTGCTCGGCACCGGGCTCCGGCGTCCAGCTGGTGCCACCGGCGAACGTGAACGCGACCGAACTGCCGTCCGCGTTCAGGAGAGACACGGAGGTGCCAGAGGTCTTGGTCAGGCTGCTGTAGCCGACCCCGGTGGTGGCCGTCACGGACGACACCCAGCCCGGCCCGAACACCGCGGCCTGGCCCGCGGCGTCGGTGTCGACGGCGCGCGAGGAGAACGTACGGGACACAGCGGCGTCGAACACCGAGGCGTCATCGGCCGTCAACGAGAAGTCGCCGGTCAGCAGGTTGACGCTGCCCGGGCCGATGTTCTGCTGCGGCGCTGAGCCACCGTTCTGGTCAAGGGTGACGGTGACGGGAGCACTGGAGGCGCTGGAACCGCCGCTGTCGGTGAAGACGGCCCGCACCTGTACCGAGCCGTCGCCCTCGGCGGCGAGGGTGTCGTCCAGATGCCAAACGAGCGGCACGGACGCCCCACCGGTCACGGCGACGGGCCAGGAGGCCACGGCGGCCGAACCGTTGGAGACATCGGCGACCGGAACCGGGTGCCAGGAGTCGGCGGAACCTCGCCGGTACTGCCAGCTCGCACCAGTGAACGAGGTGTTACCGGTGGCGGTCAGATCGACGTCGGACACGGTCCAGGCGCCCTCACGGGGAGAGGTCACACCGAGCGATCCGTCCCCCACCCCGAAGGAGTAGGAGGTGGTGGCAGCCGAGAGGTTCCCGCCGGAGTCGATGGTCCGCGCACGCAGCACGTGCGGTCCGTTGCTGGGCGTGATGGTGACGGTCTGGGCGTCGCCCCCGTTCCCGTTGGTGGTGTCGAGCGCCCGCTGCCCGAGCACAGTCGAGTCCAGGCTCCACTGGTACCCGGCGCCGTCGGTGCTGGCAGCGTCGATCGTGCAGGGCACCCCACCGGCCGCCTTAGGCGTCCAGACCCCCGCCGGATAGGCGGCGCAGGTGATCACGGGGGCGTCGGGCAGCGCGGTGTTCAGCACGAACGGGCTGTACGAGGACCACGTCCCGTAGTCCGTCCCGTCGTACCCACGCGCCCGGAACCGCAGGTGCCTGCCGGCGGGCAGCGCTGAGGCGGCGGGTATGGCGAGGGTGGCAACAACACCGGAGGAAACGTTTCCGCTGGTACCGGTGTAGGCGTACGTGGTGTCGGCATAGTCGGGATCAGGGCTGATCTCGAACTGGCCCTTCACGCTGGACCCGTCGGGGTCGGAGACCTTCGCGGACAGGGTCGGGGTGAGCGAGGTGGCGTACCGCACACCGTTGTACGCGTTGACAGTGGAAGGCGACACAGCGGCCGAAGCCGGCTTGGCCGGGTAGGAGTTGTAGGTGACGGTGAGTTTCGGGGCGTAGCCGGTGGTGGTGTAGTTGGCGGAGCGGAAGCGGCGCCAGGTCTTGGAGTCGGTTTCGCTGGTGCCATAGACCATGACGCCGTAGTTGGGGCTGCCGTCGGCCCAGGCCTGGACGATGGCGTCGATGTCCCAGTTGGACCAGGCGGCCGGGCAGTCCGAGGAGTAACCGCGCGGCACCAGGTTGTTCACGGCACCGGTCCCGGACGACGACGGCCGGGTACCCCAGGTCAGCGAGGTCGAGGACCAGTCAGAGGTAATCCGGCGGACAGTGGTGCCCGAACCGTCCGTGGCACAGGTCGAGGAGTAGTAGCTGTACAGAGCGAAGTTGGTGTCGGTGATGTGCTTGCCGGCGAACTTCGACACATCGAACTTCAGGAACGAACGCGCCAGGTCCGCACCACCGTCATAGGTGCCCGACTTCAGCTCCTGCGAGGAAACCTGCGAGTCCGGGTAGTCAGGAGTCTGGATCCAGGTGTCCGTGGTCACCGCGAGGGTGGACGTCGGGTCCACCGTCACCGGATAAGTGAGGGCGGGATCGGCGAGGAAGTCCGCATCAGGGGTCAGGACCAGCGTCTGCGCACCGTCGGCGGCAGTCTCGACCTTCGTGTCGACCCGGGCCTGGTACTCCGGCTCCCCTGAGGAATCGTTTCTGCTGGAGTCCCACATCACGGGCGCCGGAGCCTCGGCGACCAGCTTGCCGCCGGAGTCCTTGAGCAGCAGGTGCCCGGAGGCGACCTGGGACAGCTTCAGCCCTTCCAGGTGCATCGGGATCCGGTAGGACACCGCACTGTCCGGTGCCTGGTCGAGGACCACGTTCTGCGAGAAGCCCTGTGCGAGCGCGCTGACCGTCAGTTCCTGCCCGTCGCCCAGGTCGTAGGAGGCGGTGTTGTCCTTGACCGTGGGGGTGGGGAGCTTGTTCTCCCAGCCTATCCCGAACGACGTTTTCCCCTTCGACACCGACGCCAGCGCCGTGTCGCCGCCGTCCGAGACGGAGATGTCGGCGACCGTGGCCTCCGGGGTCAAACTGTCCCCGGTGTCCGACAGTGACGTATCGATGTCCTGCCACGCCCCGTCCTGCTTCACCCGGACCGGACCGGCGAACGCCTCTGTCTGCAACTCCCCGGACGGCAGCGCGTATGTCGTCGAATCCCCAGCCCGTTCCGACGTCACCTCGATTCTGCGCCCCTGCAATCGGGCCATCAGCAACGCCGCAGCCACCGAATCAGCCGACGATGCCACCGACTTGATCATCGAAACCGCAGGCGCTGGCGATGACACCTCATTAGGGACGGCGGCAAACGCTGCGCCCGACTGCAGTGACAGAAACGCCGTTTCGGCGACCAGAGCCACCGCGATCCCCAAGGCGATGCGTCTCTGCGCACGCCCGGTCGGACGTTCCCCCAGCGGTGACGTTTTCCACCGCGTCTTTCTCGCGCTCACGTGCTCTCTCCCACCCGATTACTTGATCTTCGCCGAAACTCCATAGTTGGCAAAGGTTCTCCATCACACAGGAAGTGATCGACTTCAACAAGTAAAGATTGCAAATGTTTCTTGATCGTGATCAAATCCGGGCACCATGGTTCTGGCCAGGTAAATTTAGTGATATGGAGAAATTGCCGACAACTCAAATACGATTACAGCAAAGGAAGTTGCAACTACTGGGGAGAATCGATTGGCCGGTGAACGCCGATGCCACATGCACTCGGATCGCGACGACGCATGCCGATGAAGCCCGCCGCCCCACCCGCCCCCTCGCTTTGGTCACCGGAGTGGGGCGCACTGCCGGGATCGGTGCTGGAATCGCCCGCAGTTGGCGGCGTGGGGCTGGGACATCGCCTTCACGGACTGGAGCCAGTACGACGCGCGCATGTCCTGGCCCGTGGGGCCCGGAAGCGGCCTCCAGGTGATCCGTGGTCTCCGGAGGGATGAGCGATCACGAGTAGCATCCGGCCCCGCACCGCGACAGACACCTGGAGCAGGACTGTTGTAAAGCCTGACGATCTTGAACCGCTACTGGTCGGGTCAGCCCGAGGAGATCAAGCGGGCGACGGAAGGGCTCGTAGGACATCTCACGGATCCCGACGGCGATGATGTTGGCATGGCCTGCCGCTCGCAGGACGTTGACGGCGAAGCTGCGGAGCGTGGCCATGTTCTGCGGCCCGTATCCGGTGCGAATCTTCGTGGCGAGGTGCCGGTAGCGGCCTCACTCCATGATCCAGTTGCCCGGCAACCCGCAACACCACCGATGCGGCCAATGCGCTTCAACTGCCGCTCGTCTGTGCTCGGGCTGCGCTGCCTGGTCCTGTGTCGCAGTCTGGAGGTATGACTGCGGCAATCGTCGTGCATCCGTACGGACGGGTACCTCGGCACACATACGGCAGCATATTGGTCTTGGTGCCACAGCATTCGAGTTCCTCCGGCGCACTGGCGAGGTGAAGCCTGCGACTGGCCGAGGCGGGAGCGAAGGGTGTTCCAGACGAATGGTCGGGTGAGCGAGGAGGCGTGGGTATGAGGGTGCAGGGCAGTTCCGGACCCCTGCGGGTGCAGGCCATCGCCGGGAGTTATGTGGTGGTGTTGGGGTTCGACCACGATCGCGCTGCCATGGATGGTGTGCTCGGTTTCGGGGTCGAGCAGTTTGATCACACCGAGGGCCAGCACCGTTGGCTCGACAACCGCATCCGGTTTCCGCAGGCGAGGCGTCGGTGGGGGTCGAACTGGAATCCGTTCCAGACCTTCGCGTGGGGTGACTACCGCGCCAAGCCAGGGCACGTCTACACCTACCGCGTGCACACCATGACCGGAACTCCGGGGCAGGAACTCACCCCGGTCTCGACCGTCGAGCTTCAGGTGCAGACCGGGGAGCCGGGCGTGCACGGCGTCTGGTTCAACCGTGGCGTGTATGCCTCGCAGGCCTACGCCGAACGCTTCAGGAACCTCCACCCCCGCGAGGTCGCCAACCGGGAAGCCTGGCGATGGTTGTCGCGCGGTCTCGAGGAGGCGCTGCTCTCCTTCATCGGCACCGCGGACAGCGACCGCTGGCAGCTGCATGCCGCGCTGTATGAGTTCAAGTACCTGCCGGTGCTGGAGGCTTTTCGGGTGGCCGCGAGCACGGGCGTGGACGTTCAGCTCGTCGTGTTCGACCATCCGGACAACCGTGCGGCGGTGACCGCCGCCGGTATCGACGACCTGGTCGTCACTTGGCGGGCCCACGCTCAGATTCCGCACAACAAGTTCGTGATCGCGAGCCGCGACGGTGAACCTCGGGCCGTGTGGACCGGGTCGACCAACATCACTGAGAACGGGATCTTCGGTCAGTCGAACGTCGGACACACCGTCACCGAACCGGCCATCGCCCAGCAGTACCTCGACTACTGGGCGCAGCTCGCCGCCGACCCCACCCCTGGCACCCTCAACAACTGGGTGGACGCCAACAACGAGCAATGCTCATGACCTGTGGATCGGCCTCAGGGTGGACGCGAAGGGCGTACCTTCCCGAGTGATCGACTTCTGGACATCGAGTAGGCCGACGTTGCACCGTCGGTCGGGAAGGCACGCCCGTGCTGAGCGTAGTGAATGCCGATGGAGCGACCGAGACCGGTTCCCTGATCGACGACATTGTCCGCGAGGGCGCGAGGCGGATGCTGGCCGCTGCCCTGGAGGCGGAAGTCAACTCCTATATAGCCGAGTTGACCGATCAGCGTGATGGTCACGGGCGTCGCCTGGTGGTCCGCAACGGCTATCACCAGCCCAGGAAGGTCACCACCGCGGCCGGATCGGTGGAGGTGAAGGCACCGAGGGTGAACGACAAGCGCGTCAACGAATCCACTGGCGAGCGCAAGCGGTTCTCCTCGGCCATCCTGCCGCCCTGGTGCCGCAAGTCCCCGAAGATCAGTGAAGTGCTGCCCCTGCTCTATCTCCATGGCTTGTCCTCCGGCGACTTCGTGCCGGCGCTGGAGCAGTTTCTCGGCTCGACGGCTGGCCTCTCACCCGCGACGGTCACCCGGCTCACCCAGCAATGGCAGGCCGACCACCAGGCGTTCGGCGAGCGCGATCTGTCTGCCAGCGACTACGTCTACGTGTGGGCCGACGGCATCCACCTGCGTATACGCCTGCGGGAGGCGAAGGCGTGCGTGCTCGTGCTGATGGGCGTTCGCGCGGACGGCACCAAGGAGCTGATCGCGATGAGCGACGGCTACCGCGAATCTGCCGACTCCTGGGCGGATCTCCTGCGCGACTGTGCGCGGCGAGGGATGCGCGCTCCCGTTCTCGCGGTCGGCGATGGGGCGCTTGGATTCTGGAAGGCCATGGCCGAGGTCTTCCCCGAGACGCGCCATCAAAGATGCTGGGTTCACAAGATCGCCAATGTCGCGAATGCTCTGCCGAAGTCCGCCCAGCCCGGTGCGAAGAAGGCTCTGCAGGAGATCTACAACGCCGAGGACCGGGAGCACGCCGTGAAGGCGGTCGGGGCGTTCGCCGAGACCTACGGGACGAAGTTCCCCAAGGCCGTCAAGAAGATCACCGACGACGTGGACGAACTGCTGGCGTTCTACGACTTCCCCGCCGAGCACTGGATCCATCTGCGGACCACGAATCCGATCGAGTCGACCTTCGCCACCGTCCGCCTGCGCACGAAGGTCACCAAGGGTGCCGGCAGCGCGGCCGCCGCCCTGGCCATGGTTTTCAAGCTCGTCGAGTCCGCCCAGGCCCGCTGGCGGGCCGTGAACGCACCTCACCTCGTCGCCCTCGTCCGCGCCGGAGCCCGCTTCGAATGCGGCCTCCTCGTCGAACGCCCCGAAGTCCACGCAGCCTGAGCTGTCCCACGATCCAGAGATACCTGACTACTGATCTTGCATCGTTTGAGGTTCAGGCTGGCGCGGAGAGGAATTCAAGGGCCGTCGCGACGTTCGACGACAGGTCGGTCATTGCATCCAGCACCAACCGGTGATCGGCCCACGAGGCGAACTCCTCTCGCAGACGTTCCACGACCTCCCACGCCGGCTCAGCGAAGCCCTCGATCCCTCGGGACCGGCTCTCCAACCGACGGCGGTGCACCACGGGATCCGAACACATCACCTCGATGAACACCACCGGCACACCATGACGAACCGCCAGCGACCGCCACTGCCCCCGCGCCGCCTCTGCGGCGTTGACCGCATCGACGATCACGGTTTGGCCCATGCCGAGCACGCCATCGGCGACGGCCTCGGCCACGACATACGCCGCCAGGCCCGTGGGCTGGTCACGGGCCACCCCAGCACGCCACATCGCCGCCTCGATCGGGTCCACGGACACGACCGGAGCAGCCAGCCTGCGCCCCAGCGCCTCGGCGACCGAACTCTTCCCGGCACCGGGCAGCCCGGCCATCGCGATCAACATGACGCCACCCTCGCACGCCCGACCGACCCGCCGACCATCAACGCCAGAACGGCACAGGCATCCGCACCCCGAGTCATCAAGTCACGCAAGGCATCCACAGGAATTGACAATTACTCCATGCTTTTTTTTTCCCGCGACGGCACCTTCTACGAACCCCGCACGCCCACGGACGTCAAGCTCGCCACATAACCCCAGCAGGCCCGAACCACCCCAAACCCAACCTGGGCGCCTTGACGAAAGACATAGAGGCACCCCCCGGCGGACCGCGCACCCGTCGGCCGTCAGTCGGCTTTTCCCAACCGGTCAGACAGGTATGTGTCGCATCGTTGATCATGGGGGGTGATTGTGTACGGGGCACACGCCCACGTAGAAATGCCAGTACCAGTGGTCTGGCGAGAGGGACGGGCATGCGCGCGCAGGAGTGGACCGGAGTCGTCACGTATCACGGGGAAGGGCCCGGCTGGGACCCGGCGACCGGGCAGTTGAGGATCGTCGACATGCTCGCCGGTGACCTGCTGACCTTCGCCGCCGACGGTTCCGGCGCGTACACCAGGCTCCGGCTCGGATCGGTCGCCGCCGCCTGGCGGCCCCGGCGCTCCGGCGGGATCGTCGCCGCCGTCGAGCGCGGCTTCGCGCTGGTCGGCGCGGACGGCGCGGTGACCGTCGCGGACGAGCTGTGGCAGGACCCGGAGATCCGGATGAACGACGGCGCCTGCGACCCCGCCGGCAACTTCTACTGCGGGACGATGGCGTACGACACCCGCCCCGGCGCCGGTACGGTGTACCGGCTCGCCCCCGACGGCACCACCTCCGTGGCACACACCGGGGTCACCATCTCCAACGGCCTGGTCTGGGCCCCGGACGGCACCTTCGCGTACTACGTCGACACCCCCACCCAGACCGTCGCCCGGGTGACCGTCGACCCGGCGACCGGCCGGTTCACCGCGCTGGAGCCCTGGGTCACCATCGACCCCGCGGACGGCTCCCCCGACGGCATCACCCTGGACGCCGAGGGCGGTGTGTGGGTCGCGCTCTGGGGCGGCTCGGCGGTGCGCCGCTACGCCCCCGACGGCACCCTGGACGAGGTGGTCGAGGTGAACGCCCGCCAGGTCAGCGCCTGCGCGTTCGGCGGGGAGGACTACCGGCGGCTCTACATCACCACCTCGCGCCAGGACCTCCCGGACGGCGAGGACCCGGCGGCGGGCGCGGTGTTCACCGTCGAGCCGGGAGTCTCCGGGGCCGCGCTCCTGCCGTACGCCGGCTAGTGACCTGGTTCGGAGATGCGTGAGCAGTAGCGGCAGATGCGGTCGAGGATCTGGTCGGCGGTCTTGGTCCATTTGAAGGGCCGGGCATCGTCGTTCCAGACCTTGATCCAGCCTTCGAGTGCGGCCTTGAGGTCGTCGAGGGAGCAGAACACTCCGCGCTCAAGGCAGCGCCGTTCCAGCTCGGCGAACCACCGCTCGTCGGGTAGGACCGCTGCATTGCTGCAGCGGTCCCCCCTCAGAACCGGCCGTGCCCGCTTTCCGAGCAACCGGCTCAAGCAAGCCCCTTGGGCTCGCGGGCGAACAGAAGTGCTGGTCACCGGCCGGGGCCAGTGGCCAGCCGACGCTGGCAGCGGGTGTGTATCAGGCGTGAGGCGGCGGGTTTGTCCGGCTTGCCGTTGCCCGCATCGGTAGCGATCGCGTGTTTGCGGATCGCGGTGCGGGTGACCTTGAGCCACTGCTCCCACTGGTCGGTGGTTTGCGGCTCATGGTCGGCGTGCAGCAGCAGCCCTCCGCAGAGCGGGCATCGGCCGTCTTGCATCTGCAGCAGATACAAGGTGCCCTTGCCCAGCGGGAGTTTGCCGCGGCGGCGCCGCTTGGCCCAGAAGTCGGCCAGGGCGGGATCGTCGGTTGACGCCCTCCCTGGCACCATCCGGTGCCGGACGATCGGCGTCCAGGCGAACTTGTAGAGGTAGAAACCGCTGGTGCGGTCCCCGAATACCCATGTGTCCTGCCTGAACGGGTTGAACATGCCGAAGTACCGGGCGGTCACCCAGCGCATCGGCTTGTTCGGGTGGGAGAACTTGGCCCACTTGTAGACCAATCTCCACACGTAGGCGTCCAGCGAGTTGAACGCCCGCTTGGACACCCCGATCCGGTAGTAGGCGGCCCAGCCCTTGATGATCGGGTTGAGCTTGGCAATCACCGCGTCGGCGTTGGCCCCTCGCAGGGCCAGCACTTCGGCGGCAAGCCGTTCCCGGATCCGCCGCAGGGCCGCGTTGCTCGGCTTGGTCAGCAACTTTCCGCGATAGCGTCGGATGTTGAACCCCAGGAAGTCGCAGCCCTCATCGAGGTGGACAATGCGCGTCTTGTCCTCGTTGAAAGCCAGCCCCCGGGGCGCGAGCCACGCGGCCAGCCGCGCCTTGACCTGCTCGGCCTGTTCCCGAGAATGACACAGGGCGAGAAGGTCGTCGGCGTAGACGACCAGAACCGGAGAATCGCGCGCCAGAATCGTGGCATCACTGCCGAGAGCCTGGTAGCGGACTCCAGCGGCCTTTCCCATTCCGTGCAAGGCGATGTTCAACAACGCGGGACTGATCACCCCGCCCTGGGGAGTTCCCTCCACCGTCGGGGTGAACCAACCTTTCTCGACCACACCGGCCTTCAGCCATCCGGCAACCATTCCCCTCGCGGGAAAGTTTCCCAATGACGCGAGCAGGTGATCGTGGTCGATTCGGTCGAATGCCGCTTTCAAGTCAGCGTCGAGCACCCACAGGCGTTTGGCATTCTTGCCGCTCGCCGTCGTGTGGATGGCAACGATCGCGTCATGGCAGCCGCGACCGGGGCGAAAGCCGTAGACCTTCGGCTCCAGCCGTGCCTCCCACTCGGGCTCCAGTGCATTCAGCGTCAGAGCTTCTAGGCATCTGTCTGCGATCACGGGAATTCCGAGTGGGCGCTGTTTTCCATTCGCCTTGGCTATATACACCCGCTTGACGGGCTGGGGCTTCCATGGGGCCGCGTCACGCTGGACCCAGTCGGCCAACTCGGCCTTTCCCTGGGGCAGCAGGACGACTTTCCCGTCGATGCCCGCCGTCTTGCGGCCAGCGTTGACCTCCGTGACCCGCCGCACACTCGCGAGTGTGTTGGCGCGGGAGCGGAGCATCAACTTCTGCAGGTTCCTGACCTTGGCCAGGTCTCCTGCCTGCGATGCCGTAAAGATGCGTTGCCGCAGACGCCGTACGTCGTCCTCGACCTTCCGCCAGTCGATCGACGGCCAGTCGGTGATCTCGTCCTCCGGTCCGTTCGCCATGCCGGCTGCGGTCGCAGCGGCTTGCGCCGCCCCAGCCACGTGTGTCGTCACGGCGTCCAACTTGCCCTTCGGTTCAGGTGTCTTTGGTCATCGTTTCTTCACGGGCTCACCAGACCCACGTCAGCACCCTTTCAGGTCGGGGCATCGGCCCCTATCCGGCCAGTTATGCGGGAACCGCCGACGGAGGTGTGGGCATATGGTTCCCGGTTTCCTGCTGCCTTTCGGCGACCGGCATTCGCTTGCTGGGTCTTCCTGCGCCCGCTGGAGAGTTGGGCCTTCCTCACGGTTGGCTTACCAGGCCAGAACTGCATTGCCTGGACTCCATCGGGGTTGTCACGTTCCGCATGAGAGAGATGCTGCCGGGGAGGGCGCCCTCTGCACCCCGGGGACGGCGGTGCACTCCCGACCGGTCAAGTATCTTCAGTCGGCGCCTGCCGCTTTCCAACGGCCAGTCCCTATCTCCCGCTGAAACAATCCATCGGCGAGAGTGATCATGACGAGGCATCATCAAGGGTTCATTTGCATTCACCCGTCCGGCATTTCCCAGCCTGTAACCCCCGGATGGAACGAGGATCCTTGGGCATTTCCTCAGGCTTCGCACCCCGCGATTACTCGCAACGCACGCTGAGGCGGGAACGAGCCTTGCACACTGGCTCGGGTCCTACACCTTCGACATCTGCCGAACCTCCTTGGTGATTACCACTCTTCTCAAGCGACTTCGTGTCGCACGACCTGGTTGATCCACGACGAGTAGGTGGGGGTGAAGTGGAGCTGGAAGCGGGGGTGCGCGAGCAGCCACTTGTGCACCACAGGCGCTTTGTGGGCGGAGAGGTTGTCGCAGATCACGTGGACCGCCAGGCCCTTGTCGGTCTGACGGTCGATCTCATCGAGGAAGTCACGGAAGTCCACTGCCCGGTGCTGCGCGGACAGTTTTGTGATCACCTTGCCCGTCGCGGTGTTCAGGGCGGCGAACAGGTCGACGGTGCCGTGCCGGACGTAGTCGAAGCTCCGGCGTTCGGGCACTCCCGGGATCATGGGCAGTACCGGTGCGGTCCGCTCAAGGGCCTGGATCTGCGGTTTCTCGTCCATCGCGAAGACCACGGCGTTGGCCGGCGGAGCGAGGTAGAGACCGACGACGTCACGGATTTTGTCGATCAGGAACGGGTCTGGGGAGATCTTGAACGTTTCCGTCCGCCACGGCTGCAGCCCGAAGGCGTGCCAGATCCGCAGCACACTGGCCGGGGAGATCCCCACAACCTTGGCCAGCTCCCGCTTCGACCAGTGCGTCCCACCCGCGGGTGTTTGTTCGAGGGTGCGGATGTCAACGGCCTCGTAGTGCTCCCCGTGGGCGGCCAGTGATCTTCCCCGCTGGTGGCCTCGTGGGTGTCCCTGGTGGCGGCCAGATAATCTCCCC